>NZ_JAJSOZ010000005.1:0-330900 GCF_021282335.1 Bacillus sp. G16
CTCTCAATTTGTTTGGTGGCGATAGCGAAGAGGTCACACCCGTTCCCATACCGAACACGGAAGTTAAGCTCTTCAGCGCCGATGGTAGTCGGGGGTTTCCCCCTGTGAGAGTAGGACGCCGCCAAGCTTTTATCTTAAATTATTATCATCGCGGGGTGGAGCAGTTCGGTAGCTCGTCGGGCTCATAACCCGAAGGTCGCAGGTTCAAATCCTGCCCCCGCAACCAAAATATATAAATGAAATAAGGAGTGCCCGAAGGGTGCAACCAAAATCATTTTATACAAATATGGTCCGGTAGTTCAGTTGGTTAGAATGCCTGCCTGTCACGCAGGAGGTCGCGGGTTCGAGTCCCGTCCGGACCGCCATTATTGTAAACGAAACGATCATGTTTTCGTTTTTTTTGTGTTTTCTTTTACTGTATCTTCTGCTTGGTGTCATAGCCAAGCTTTCTTTATATGGGCAACATCTTGGATATTCCAGCAAAATTCGATACACTAGGAAGAGCACATATAGGCATAAGCAGGTTGAAAGGGGGGGTTGGTTCATGGATGAATTTGATTTGATACATAGCATTACTCCGCGGACCATTCACCATTCTTCCGTTGATGTAGGAATTGGTGATGATGCAGCGCTCTACACTGCGAAACACGGTGTTCAGGAAATTGTTTGTGTTGATACTATGGTAGAAGATGTGCATTTTAAATTACACTATTCCTCACCTGAAGATATCGGGTATAAAGCGTTAGCTGTTAATATAAGTGATATTGCCGCGATGGGAGGTATTCCAAAATTTTATTTGGTATCACTTGCGGTACCTTCAAAATGGACGGAATCTGAAATCAAGGCGATGTATGAAGGAATGAATGAACTGGCGAAACTATATCATATGGATCTGATTGGCGGTGATACAGTCTCTACCTCTGACAAATTAGTCGTTACAGTCACTGTAATCGGTGAAGTTGAAAAGGGACGGGCCTGTTTGCGCAGCTTGGCAAGACCGAATGATATTGTGTTTGTAACCGGTGAAATCGGTTCATCTGCAGCAGGACTTTCTTTATTATTAGATGAGACTACTCCTCAAAACTCAGCTATAGACACGGCTTACTTTATCAACAGGCATAAAAGGCCTCAGCCAAGAGTAAGCGTCGGCAGATTATGCTCGAGTTTTAAGCGGGTAGCTTTGAATGATATCAGTGACGGATTAGCTAGTGAACTGAATGAACTTGCAGAAGCCAGCTGTGTTTCAATTGAAATTGATGAAAGCATGCTTCCAGTCCATTCAGATTTGCCCAAGCTTCATCCTAACTGGAAAGAATGGGCTTTGTTTGGCGGTGAGGATTTTGAGCTGACAGGGACGGTTTCAAAGGAGGAATGGGAAGTGTTGAAGCAGGAGTGCGAAACATGTCAACTGCCGATTGCAAAGATTGGCCATGTCAGAGAAAAAACAGAATCCAATGTGATCCTAAAAACATATAAAACAACAATGACCTTAGAGAAAAAAGGATATAATCATTTTAAATAAGACAGGTGACTCGTGTGAAGCAATTAAAGTGGAGAACTGTAAATCCTGAAGAAACAAAGGCGATTGCTAAGCTGACTGCAGCGTTTGCTAAACCGGGAGACGTCCTGACATTAGAGGGCGATTTAGGAGCCGGAAAAACGACTTTTACGAAAGGTTTTGCGGAAGGACTTGGAATTACACGTGTTGTAAACAGTCCGACTTTTACAATTATAAAAGAATATAACGATGGTACACTTCCTCTTTATCATATGGATGTGTATAGAATGGAAGACGAAAGTGAAGATTTGGGGCTTGATGAATATTTTCACGGACAAGGTGTCTGTCTTGTTGAATGGGCCCATTTAATTGAAGAACAGCTGCCGCAGGAGCGACTGCAAATTGTCATTAAAAGAGCTGGTGATGATGAGCGGGAAATGACCTTTACTGCTGTCGGGAATCGGTATGAAATGCTTTGTGAGGAGATAAGTAGACATGACAATATTAGCGATTGACACATCAAATTATACGTTGGGCATTGCGCTGCTTCGAGGAGACACCGTCATAGCAGAACACATTACATATTTGAAAAAGAACCACTCTGTAAGAGCGATGCCTGCTGTTCATTCATTGCTGAATGATTGTGATATGACACCGCAGGATCTTTCTAAAATTGTCGTTGCCAAAGGCCCCGGTTCATACACAGGAGTAAGAATAGGTGTGACGCTTGCCAAAACACTTGCCTGGTCTTTACATATTCCGATTGCTGCTGTATCAAGCCTTGAAGCGCTAGCGGCAAATGGACGGCATTTTGACGGTCTGATCAGTCCTATCTTTGATGCAAGACGGGGACAGGTGTATACAGGTCTGTATGAATACAAAAACGGGCTTTTGGAGCAAGTTGTTGCTGATCAAAATGTGATGTTAGCCGAGTGGCTGGAGATGCTAAAAGAAAAGGATCGCCCAGTTTTGTTTTTAGGTCATGATACTTCTATTCACAAGCAGTTGATAGAGGATGTGCTTGGGACAAAAGGGATCATTGGAGCTGCTGCTCAGCATAACCCGCGTCCATCAGAATTGGCTTTTTTAGGGGCGGAAAAAGAAGCAGCTGATGTTCACGGGCTTGTCCCGGAGTACTTGCGGCTGGCAGAAGCTGAAGCGAAATGGATTGAAAGTCAAAAGTAGGGTGATAGGATGAAAACAAAAGCAGCGGTCAGAAACATGCAGCTTGATGATATTGATCATGTTTACGAAATCGAAACATCCTCTTTTACGTCTCCTTGGACGAAGGATTCGTTTTATCATGAGCTGATGGAAAATCCGTATGCTCATTATCTTGTGGTTGAAAAGGACGGCCATGTTGCTGGGTATTGCGGGATTTGGATCGTGATGGACGACGCCCAAATTACAAATATAGCGATAAAACCGGAGTATCGCGGCCAGTCTTTAGGAGAAACGCTTTTTCGCTCAGCGATTGAACTGTGCAAAGAAAAAGACGCGAGACGGCTTTCGCTTGAAGTGAGGGTTTCTAATCATCCTGCTCAAGGCTTATATAAGAAGTTCGGGATGCAGCCCGGCGGAATAAGAAAGAACTATTATACTGATAACGGGGAAGATGCGTTAATTATGTGGGTGACGATAAATGAGTGAGCAAAAAGAGATTTACGTATTAGGAATTGAAACAAGCTGTGATGAGACAGCGGCAGCTATCGTAAAAAACGGAAAAGAAGTCATTTCGAACGTAGTGGCCTCACAAATTGAAAGCCATAAGCGCTTCGGAGGCGTTGTTCCGGAAATTGCTTCAAGACATCATGTTGAGCAAATCACTTTGGTCATAGAAGAAGCTTTTCGTAAAGCCGGTATGACGTATAGTGATATTGATGCGATTGCCGTAACTGAAGGTCCGGGACTGGTGGGAGCGCTTCTTATCGGAGTGAACGCTGCTAAAGCATTGAGCTTTGCGCATAACATTCCGTTAGTTGGCGTCCATCATATAGCCGGTCATATATACGCGAACCGTCTTGTAGAAGAGATTGTGTTCCCGGCACTGGCATTGGTCGTTTCAGGGGGCCATACGGAATTAGTTTATATGAAGGAACACGGATCATTTGAAGTTATTGGGGAAACTCTCGATGATGCAGCAGGAGAAGCTTACGACAAAGTGGCGCGAACGATGGGACTGCCGTATCCGGGAGGACCGCAAATTGACAAGCTTGCTGAAAAAGGGAATGACAATATTCCGCTTCCTCGCGCATGGCTCGAAGAAGGCTCTTACAATTTCAGCTTCAGCGGGTTGAAGTCTGCGGTGATCAATACGCTTCATAATGCGTCTCAAAAAGGACAAGAGATTGCTCCGGAAGATTTGTCTGCCAGTTTCCAAAATAGCGTGATAGATGTCTTGGTGACAAAAACGGCGCGTGCGGCAAAGGAATATGGTGTCAAACAGGTCCTTTTAGCCGGAGGGGTAGCTGCAAACAGAGGCCTCAGAGCCGCATTAGAAAAGGAATTTGCCCAGCATGAAGGGATTAAGCTCGTCATTCCTCCGTTAGCGTTATGTACGGATAATGCTGCAATGATTGCTGCGGCTGGTACAATTGCTTTTGAGAAGGGCATTCGCGGTGCATATGATATGAATGGCCAGCCTGGCCTTGAATTGACTTCTTATCAAAGTCTCACGACATAATGGCGTGAGACTTTTTATCTGTTATTAACAGATAATTCTCAATTTATCCACATATCTGTTAGTAATTATGAAGATATCGATGGATAAAGGGCTGAAGACACTGTTAATAAAGTGGATAAATTCAGAATATTTTGTGGGTAATGTGTATAAAGCGCTTACTTCGTTTGCTTGTAAGGTTATTTTCTGTGGATAAAAAGCACCTCTAAAAAGAGGTGCTTGACTTTTTTTAAGCTTCTTCTGTGGATAGTTCTTCCCATTCAGACAAAAGAGTTTCCAGCTCCTGATTAAGCTTCTCGTTGTCTGCATGGATCGCTTGTACCTTTTCATGGTCTTGATAGACTTCAGGATCACAAAGCAATTCATCATTGTGACTTATGTTTTCTTCAATGGCTTGAACAGCGGTTTCAATTTCTTCAATCCGACGGAGCCGTTGGCGCTCTTTCTTTTTCCATTCTTTTTCTTCTTCATATGAACGTTTGGAGTCGGACTTTACCTCAGCAGGAGTTTTTTCGGTTTCCTCTTGCTGATTCATTTTCTCCAATTCAAGCTGCTCTGATTTTTTCTCGGTATAATAATCGTAATCTCCCAGATACTCCTCTATATGGTTTGGGGAAAGCTCCAATACTCTTGTGGCAATTCTGTTAATAAAATATCTGTCATGTGAGACAAATAACAGTGTGCCTGGATAATCAATCAGCGCGTTTTCGAGAACTTCTTTGCTGTCTAAGTCCAGGTGGTTCGTCGGTTCATCAAGGATGAGAAAATTAGCTTTTTGAAGCATCAGCTTAGCAAGAGCCAACCTTGCTTTTTCGCCTCCGCTCAATGAATGGACGGGTTTCAGCACATCATCTCCGGAGAATAAGAAATTGCCGAGACAAGTTCGGATTTCTTTCTCCGGAAGACCAGGGTACTCATCCCACAGCTCATCAAGGACGCGTTTAGAGGAAGTCAGTTCAGCCTGCTCCTGATCATAGTAGCCGACACTGACATTCGAGCCGTATGAGATTGTTCCATGATCTGGCTTTAGGGTGTCCATTAATGTTTTCAGCAATGTTGATTTACCGATTCCGTTAGGGCCGACAAGCGCGGCGCTTTCTCCTCTTGTGAGCATGAACGACACTTCTGTTAAAAGCGGCGGCTGGTTTTCATAGCTGATTGTGAGATCCTGAACGCGCAGGACTTCGTTTCCGCTCTGTTTTGTAATATCAAAATGAAAGTTTGCGGATTTTTCATCGCCGAGCGGTTTTGACATGACTTCCATTCGCTCCAGTTGCTTTCGGCGGCTTTGTGCTCTTTTTGTGGTAGAAGCTCTCGCCAGATTTCGGTCTACGAAGTCCTGAAGCTTTGCAATTTCATCCTGCTGCTTTTCATACATTTTAATATCTTTCTCATACTGCGCGGCTTTTTGGTCAAGATAAGCGCTGTAGTTGCCGTGATACTTTTTGCTTTCAGCTCTTGATACCTCGTATACTTGGTTTACCACTTTGTCCAAAAAGTAGCGGTCATGCGAAACGATCAGAATGGCGCCTGAATAGCCCTGCAAATAATGTTCAAGCCAGGTTAGCGTATCAATATCGAGATGGTTTGTCGGCTCATCGAGAATGAGCAAATCAGGCTGTGTTAACAGAAGCTTACCAAGGGCCAGCCTTGTTTTCTGACCTCCGCTGAGGCTTTGCACCTGTGTTGAATCGTCAAAATGGCTGAAGCCGAGACCATGCAGCACAGATCTGACATCTGCTTCATATTGATAGCCGCCTTTATCTCTGAATTCCTGCTGAAGCCGGTCATAGGCTTTCATGATGCTTTCCAATTCACCGGGATCAGCTGCCGCCATTTTTTCTTCGATAGCCCGCATTTCCTTTTCCATTGCTTTTAAGTGGTCAAAAACAGTCAGCAGCTCTTCTTTTATGGTAAGCTTAGAATCCAAGCCCGTATGCTGGGCAAGATATCCCATTGTAATATCTTTTGGTTTAATGATTTCGCCCTTTTCATACGAAAGCTGGCCTGCGATAATTTTAAGCAGCGTGGATTTTCCCGCGCCATTTCTTCCTACAATGGCAATGCGATCACGATTTCTGACTTCCAGCTTTATATTGTTTAAAATAGTATCAGCGCCAAACGATTTGGACAGCTGATTAACTTGTAAGATCATCATATTATTTCACCTCTGCTATAATAAGTTAAGTGTAGCTTATGAACCAGAAGTCAGCAAACAATACATTGGCCGAATAAGACATAGAGAAGAAAATAGTGTATGATCTGTTTAAGGAGAGTTTTAATATGAATGGATTTTCTCATTTTAATGAACAGGGCAGAGCCCAGATGGTGGACATCAGCGAAAAATCTTCGACTGTCCGTACTGCGGCAGCTGTTTCAAGCGTACACATGAAGAATGAAGTGTACGAGAAAATACAAAGTCATGATATCGGCAAAGGAGATGTACTGGCTGTTGCGCAGGTGGCAGGCATTATGGCCGCAAAGCAAACGTCCAATATCATTCCGATGTGCCATCCGCTTTCACTGAGCGGGGTAGATATATCGTTTGACTGGAAAATAAAAGAAGCAGAAGTTATACTTCATATAAAAGCACAGGTCAAAACGAAAGGGAGTACAGGTGTGGAAATGGAAGCGCTCACTTCTGCATCGGTGTGCGCTCTTACCGTTTACGATATGTGCAAGGCCCTTGATAAGGGAATGGTCATCGGCCCTACTTTCTTGCTGGAGAAGACAGGCGGGAAAAACGGTGACTTTAAAAGAGAACTATCCGAGTATAATTTGGAGGACCAAAAATGAATAAGGATCAATCAAAAATTCCGCAGGCGACGGCAAAACGGCTGCCGCTTTACTATCGCTTTTTAAAGAATCTGCATGCATCAGGAAAGCAGCGTGTATCATCCGCTGAACTCAGTGATGCCGTAAAGGTTGATTCTGCCACGATTCGCAGGGATTTTTCCTATTTTGGAGCTCTTGGCAAAAAAGGATATGGATATAATGTGGATTATTTGCTGTCATTTTTCCGAAAAACGCTTGATCAGGATGAGATGACAGACGTTATCTTGATTGGTGTCGGGAACTTGGGAACAGCATTTCTTCACTATAATTTCACAAAAAATAATAACACAAAAATTTCTATGGCTTTTGATATAAATGAGAGTAAAATAGGAACTGAGGTAGGCGGCGTGCCTGTCTATAACCTTGATGACCTTGAACAACACGTGAAAAATGAATCAGTTGCCATTCTTACAGTGCCAGCAGTTGCCGCTCAATCCATTACAGACAGATTGGTCGCGTTAGGAATCAAGGGAATTCTTAATTTTACGCCGGCCCGTTTGAATGTGCCGGAACACATTCGAATTCATCATATAGATTTAGCTGTAGAGCTTCAGTCACTGGTTTATTTCTTGAAGCATTATTCAGTTTTAGAGGAAATCGAATAGAGGGAAAGGAGGAGCCCAAATATGCCGATCGGTCCTGGAAGCCTTGCTGTTATCGCAATCGTTGCTCTGATTATCTTCGGTCCCAAAAAGCTGCCTGAGTTGGGGAAAGCTGCGGGAGACACACTTCGTGAATTTAAAAACGCTACTAAAGGATTAACGAGTGATGACGAGGAAAAAAAGAAAGAAGATCAGTAAGTTAGGATGACACGAATGAAAGTGAATCAAATGTCGCTGCTGGAGCATATTGCTGAGCTTCGAAAACGGTTGCTGATTGTGGCGCTGGCGTTTGTCGTTTTCTTTATCGCGGGATTTTTTTTAGCGAAGCCGATTATTGTATATCTGCAAGAAACAGATGAAGCGAAGCAGCTTACGCTTAACGCGTTTAATCTGACAGACCCGCTTTATGTGTTTATGCAGTTTGCGTTTATCATCGGCATTGTCCTGACTTCGCCGGTTATTCTTTATCAGCTTTGGGCTTTTGTGAGCCCAGGCCTCTATGAGAAAGAGCGCAAAGTAACGCTCAGCTACATTCCGATCTCTATTTTGCTGTTTTTAGCGGGCTTATCTTTTTCATATTATATTTTATTTCCTTTTGTTGTTGATTTTATGAAGCGGATTTCTCAGGACTTGAATGTCAATCAGGTGATTGGAATTAATGAGTATTTTCATTTTCTCCTGCAGCTGACGATTCCGTTTGGACTGTTGTTCCAAATGCCAGTCATCCTCATGTTTTTGACCAGGCTTGGAATTGTGACACCGATGTTCTTAGCGAAAATCAGAAAGTATGCGTATTTTACGCTGCTGGTGATCGCTGCCCTGATTACTCCGCCTGAGCTTTTGTCTCATATGATGGTCACTGTCCCGCTTTTGATTTTATATGAAATCAGTATTCTTATATCGAAGGCCGCTTATCGGAAAGCGCAGAAAAGCAGTGCTGCCGATCAGGACGTGTCTCCCGGGCAATAATAAAAAATCCATTTCTCATTGAGAAATGGATTTTCTTTATTTCTGGTTCTTTTTGATTTTAAAAGAAAAGGCGAACATCTTAAAAGAAATGCTGATGTTGTAAGCGGCGAACACCATCAGCAGAATGGAGTAAAATGACCACATGCTGCCTGGTGAGCTTGCGGCAAGATAAGTAAAGATGCACCCTACGGCAAAATAGATCATTCCCCAAACTACCGGGTTTCTCATAAAAATAATCCTCCAATAATCAATTGCATTTGTGTGCTCTGCTGTTCAAGGTACTTCTGAACAGGCTCAAGCTGCATGATGACGACAAATGTATTCATCATGACATGGGCGAATATCGGCACCCATATCCGTTTTGTTCTCGCATACAAGAAGGCAAAGGTAAAGCCCATTGCTGTATAAAGAAGAAGATGCTTTAAATCAGCGTGAACAATACCGAAAATAACCGAGCTGATCAGTCCGGCAAAGAAGAAATTCGTTTTTTCGTACAGTGTGCCGAAAATGATTTTTCTGAAGATGATTTCTTCTAATATAGGCCCGACGACAGAAGAAACCATAATCATGAGCGGGACTGCCTGAATGACATCCAGAATAGCTTGTGTATTTTCTGATTCTCTTCCGATGCCAAATACATAATATTCAATAGAGCCTGCTATTCCTTGAGAGAAGAGGGCAATGAAAAAACCGGCTATCGCCCAAAGGATAGAAAGTCCGACGGAGTCTTTCCGGCCGTTTCGCAGCGTTGTTTTCGGAACAGTTCTCAGAATGAGCAGAACGACAACGAGACAGGCGATAAAGCTGATAACGGACCATAATCCTTGTGCGTGCAGCATATTCTCCTTTGTAGGCTGTCCTCCGGCATAACCGAATTTAAATAACAAGGGAATCCCGATTAATGCGGAAAACTGCATGATGATATATGTCAAAATAATAAACCAATACTGTTTTCTCAAATGGTATGTACTCCTTTGTTAAATGGGTTTCGTTCATCTACAGCTATTGTAACATAATCGGAACGGGGGTGAAAAAGCTAAGGAAAAAGGGAGCTGAAAAGAATCATGTAAGCGTGAAAAAATTTTTATCTTATCACTTGAAATTGGAAGGGAGATTCTTTATTATAAGAATTGTGTTAGCACTCTTTAGTGTCGAGTGCTAAAATTACATATTCATACTATTGAGGAGGTTATTACATTGTTAAAGCCATTAGGTGATCGCGTTGTCATTGAACTCGTAGAATCTGAAGAAAAAACTGCCAGCGGAATTGTGTTGCCGGATTCTGCAAAAGAAAAACCGCAAGAAGGCAAAATCGTGGCAGCTGGTTCAGGTCGCGTGTTAGAAAGCGGAGAGCGCGTTGCTTTAGAAGTAAAAGAGGGCGACCGCATTATCTTCTCAAAATACGCAGGTACTGAAGTGAAATACGAAGGTACTGAATACTTAATCTTACGTGAAAGCGACATTTTAGCTGTTATCGGCTAATTCTTAAATAAACAATACTTAAAACATTTGAGGAGGTCTTGTAAACATGGCAAAAGAAATTAAGTTTAGTGAAGAAGCTCGCCGCGCAATGCTTCGCGGTGTCGATGCACTTGCTGATGCTGTAAAAGTAACTTTAGGACCAAAAGGACGCAACGTGGTTCTAGAGAAAAAATTCGGTTCTCCGTTAATCACAAATGACGGTGTAACAATCGCTAAAGAAATCGAACTTGAAGACGCGTTTGAAAACATGGGTGCTAAGCTTGTTGCTGAAGTAGCCAGCAAAACAAACGACGTTGCCGGTGACGGTACAACAACTGCCACAGTTCTTGCGCAAGCTATGATCCGTGAAGGTCTTAAAAACGTAACAGCAGGCGCTAACCCTGTAGGCGTGCGTAAAGGTATGGAAAAAGCTGTAGCGGTTGCGATCGAAAACTTAAAAGAAATTTCTAAGCCGATCGAAGGCAAAGAGTCTATCGCTCAGGTTGCTGCGATCTCTGCTGCTGATGAGGAAGTCGGAAGCCTTATCGCTGAAGCAATGGAGCGTGTAGGAAACGACGGCGTTATCACAATCGAAGAGTCTAAAGGCTTCACAACTGAGCTTGAAGTTGTTGAAGGTATGCAATTCGACCGCGGATATGCATCTCCTTACATGGTAACTGACTCTGATAAGATGGAAGCGGTTCTTGACAATCCTTACATCTTAATCACAGACAAAAAAATCACAAACATTCAAGAAATCCTTCCTGTGCTTGAGCAGGTTGTTCAGCAAGGCAAACCATTGCTTCTGATCGCTGAGGATGTTGAAGGCGAAGCACTTGCAACACTTGTTGTGAACAAACTTCGCGGCACATTCAATGCAGTTGCTGTTAAAGCTCCTGGCTTCGGTGACCGCCGTAAAGCAATGCTTGAAGACATCGCTGTCCTTACTGGCGGAGAAGTCATCACAGAAGATCTTGGCCTTGACCTGAAATCTACTCAAATTGCTCAATTGGGACGCGCTTCTAAAGTTGTCGTTACAAAAGAAAACACAACAATCGTTGAAGGCGCTGGCGAAACAGACAAAATTTCTGCCCGCGTAACTCAAATCCGCGCTCAAGTGGAAGAAACAACTTCTGAATTCGATAGAGAAAAATTACAAGAGCGTCTTGCGAAACTTGCTGGCGGCGTAGCTGTCATCAAAGTCGGCGCTGCGACTGAAACTGAGCTGAAAGAGCGTAAACTTCGCATCGAAGACGCCCTGAACTCAACTCGCGCAGCTGTTGAAGAAGGCATCGTATCCGGTGGTGGTACAGCACTTGTAAACGTATATAACAAAGTGGCTGCAGTTGAAGCTGAAGGCGATGCTCAAACAGGTATCAACATCGTGCTTCGCGCACTTGAAGAGCCAATCCGTCAAATCGCACACAATGCGGGTCTTGAAGGATCTGTCATCGTTGAGCGCCTCAAAAACGAAGAAATCGGCGTAGGCTTCAACGCTGCAACTGGCGAATGGGTAAACATGATCGAAAAAGGTATCGTTGACCCAACTAAAGTTACACGCTCAGCTCTTCAAAACGCTGCGTCTGTAGCTGCAATGTTCTTAACAACAGAAGCCGTTGTCGCTGACAAGCCAGAAGAAAACGCTGGCGGCGCAGGAATGCCTGATATGGGCGGCATGGGCGGTATGGGTGGTATGATGTAAAACCGACAAAAAAACCTTGATTTCTAAGGGTTTGTCGGCAACGGACGTCATTTTTGATGCCCTTTTGATGCCATTTATAAATTTTCGAAGCTTCTCATGAGTTCACCGAACTTGTGAGAGGCTTCTTTTTTTCTGTCTTTTGTAGTTTGATTTTTTCAGCACTGTTCTATATCGATTTTTAATAGTTTTGATAAATGGTAGGTAATCCCGATATGAACTATTCAATTGACCAAAATACAAAATTCTACCGGCTCAGGTTCCTGCTTACGTCTTCTTTGACAAACGGCTTACTGTTACTTCAGTAAACTACGTTTCTGTTATGAGACAAAAAAGGTATGAAAATTATTCGTCCCAACCTATGTTACTTCTCTCTCTATTGCAGACGACCATATTGGTATACTCTCATACGACAAAAAAAGACCAGTTATCTAAATAATAGTGCCACCAACACTCTTAGACGGTTTCCCCTAGGAAAGTACTGTCAAAGAGAAATCCTGTTAAAATGTCTATTTGTGCTGCTTTTTTTATCTACTAAAAGACAATGTTTTCCTTGCAATAAGGAAACTCGTCTTTTATGGTAAAGCGACAGAATAATGACATCCGATCCCCAATAATTCACTGTCGATGGAGTTAGATTCTTGATAAAATCCGTCCCAACTCTATAGAGACAGGCAACCCAATTATCAACTCTGATATTATCAAGGAGGACTTAATAGTGCATTTTTCAGAAATGATAGATCGTTTGGCTTTATATGATTTACACAGAAAAAGAAGCAAAGATAAACATTTTTCTGCTGCTTGTAAAGCCGATGTAGTTGATAGTGAGGAATTTTACAGTGCAAATATTGCTGATGTTTCAATTGATTTGAATGAATCTAAAAAAAATTATAGGGTTGGAACATTTAGTTATGAATCCTTAATTCAAACTGGGAATCTTGTTAATGATACTTTAAAAGGGGAGGTTTTTTTAAATAAAAATGATATAGATCAACCCAATGTCATCTTTGTACACGGTTGGCGCATGGATTCGTACAATAGGATCAAAAAAATATTTCATAATCGTATAATAAACGATTTAGGCTGGAACATGTACTATTATTCTCTTCCATACCATTTTGAAAGAGAACCGGAAAATTCACTGTATAGTGGCGAGTTAATGATTAGTGCAAATATTGATCGTACAATTGAGTCGTCAAGACAGGCCGTTGTAGATTTACGAGCGTTAATTCACTGGATAAAAGCAAATAAAAAAGGCCCTGTTATCATAGTGGGAGTAAGCTTAGGGGGATGGGTTACTAATCTAATTGCAACCCTAGAATCCCAAATTGATGTAGTGGTATCAATCTTTTATGCCAATCGCCTTTCTTATTCAATATGGAACACGATCCCAGGTAAATTCATAAGAGAAGAATTAGAACAAAATGGTGTGACCTATGAAGATTTAACAAAATATTGGAATATCACAGATCCTAGTCAAGCCTTGCCGAAAGTTAATAAAGATAACATTCTGCTGATTTCTGCTAAACATGATCAGTATATTGACTTAAAAGATGCAGATTATTTATGGGAAAGCTGGGGGAAACCCACAAGATATGTCTACAATTGTGGTCATTCCGGTATTGTTGTTTGTCGCAAAAAGCTGGCAAATGATACGCTTTCCTTTATACGAGAAAGAATACATACGGGAAAACCTGGTTCAGTACATTTGTAGACCTTAATAAGAAACCAAAGGCCAACTGCAACTTCAGTTGGCCTTTCCTATTTATAGTAAAGAAACTGAGTGAGATTGCTGACAGAACTACTTTGAGTACTTTTCTTTAATCACCATTGCCAGTTCTTCCACCTCACCCCGAATCCCAATCGCAGGCTCCCACGAATCAATCAAACGAATCGCTTTCTGATTAGCTTCCATCGCTTTCGTTTTTTCTCCTTTACGGTACAACAGCTGCGCCATTCCGTAGTGATAGTAGATCAGTTCAACTTGATTGGCGTTATGTTTGTCGTAGAGCATTTGCTCAAAGGCTTCTTCCGCTTTTTCAAATTGACCACATTTCACGTAAGCGACACCCAGATTGAAATAGGCTTCTATCGTTTTTTCGCCGCCGTACGTGGAGCTGATTTCATTTGCCGCTTCGTATAGTTGAATGGCTTCTTCATGATGGCCTCTCGCAAAGCTTAAGTCTCCGCGAACCAATAGAACTCTGTGTTGAATGGTAGAAGAAATTGGTTGATCTTCGATTTCGTTTAAAATGGTCTCTGCTTTTTCATGTTGCCCGGCTTTTAAAAACAGCCTTGCTTGCAGTGCGTGACCCCATACGTTTAAATCGTGGGCATCGAGATCTTCTGCGTCTGATTGTTCCAGAATCCTCAATCCAGCTTCAATTTGCTGAAGCGCCCCATCTAAATCATTGACTTCCATCAGTGCCCAGCCTGCTGTGTCGATTCGGAAGAATGCTTCTCGTGTGTGTTGGCCTAATTGGTGGGCGGCATCGGCGGCTTTGCGTCCGTATTCGATTCGCAGGGGCAGGTTGATTCTGCTTAGAAAATGGCTGATGCGGGTGATGAGTTCGATTAGGGTTTCTTTTTGTCCGGTTTCACTTGTCCATTGGATGACCTTTAAGATGTTTGGCCATTCTTTTTTCATTTGATCTAAATTCCGTCCCAGAAGGTAGCTCCAATAGATAGAGTTGGGCTGTTCCCGTTTTAAATGGGTTTCGGCATAATCAATATAATAGTGAGCCCAGCGGCTGCGGGCTTCTTTTTCATATTCATGCTGTTCGGACAAGTGCTGTTCTCCGTAAGCGACAACGGTTTGATGCGCTAAGTATTGTGTCCTTCCCTCGCTTCGTTCCGGCTGAATCAGGGCATATGACCGCATTTGTTCCATAGCGTAATGAAAACGGCGGGCGTCTAATCCGGCCGCTGCCGCTAGGCTTTTATCATCCGGCGGCTTGCTGAAAAAGCAAAGTGCCTGCCATAGCTTTCGCGTATCTTCGTTGCATCTTTCCCAGGTGCGGCCAAAGAGGAGCTCAAACAATTCCAGCAGTGAGTAGCCCGCTTTTCCAAGTTCATGAATCAGCTGCTGAGCGGGAATGTCATCGTCTGACATATAGGCGATGCTGAGTGCCATGGCTTTCGGGTTTCCGGCAGTTGCTGAAATGAATTCGTTCTTCAGTTCAGACGATAGATGGAACAGCTGCTCCAGCTTTTCCCGTTTATGTGGAAGGTTGCATGTTTGTAAGCAGCGGTGCACTTCTTGCTGAAAAAAATCAAGGGCATCTGTTTGGTCAAGGCCGCTCAGCTGAATGGCTGTCATTTCTCCGAAGCTTTCTCGATAGGTTTGCTTTACATTTTCCCGCGCTGTAAGGAGAACTTTTACGCCTTGTGGAAGGCTGGTGATAAATTCGTGAATGTCACGTTCTGCGGTATCAATGCTGTCAACGATCAGCAGTACCGGTTTTTCTCTTGTGTAATTGGCTAACGCATTGCGGACGACGAATCGTTTTTCATTGATTGATTTATCGATTTGTTCAGCGCGTCCGAGCTGATAGGCGATCGTATTTAAAAAATCGCTAAAGCTTAAACCTTTCCAATCGTCGCTGACCCAGATGATGCTGTTGAATGCCGGCCAATCTGAAGAATTGCCGACACAGGAATAGGCGGCTTCAAGAGCGATTGTGGTTTTACCCATACCGGCCCAGCCGGTGATTAAACAGACTGGTGACGGAGAAAGCATCCATTGCCGTATCGCTTCCATATCAAAGCTGCGTCCAATAAAGTATCCTGACCAGCGTGACGGTAGGTTATGGGTGATAGGCTGTTCTGTAAGCGCATTCGTTTCTTGGTTAGGTCTGTCATGAAAAAGCCGCTTTACTGCTTTTTCTATATCGTCATCATTGGGAGCTCCGAATGACCCGTCCTTTCGCAGCGTTTTCGCTTTTTTTAAACAAGACGCCGCCCATACAGGCAATGCGGGTTTGATGACTGGGATGGTGGTGGTTTCCAGCAGGTCAGTCAGCCACTCGATATCCAAGTCGGTCTTTTCGAGAATGATCCAAATCATTCCGAAAAGTTTTCCGTCGTCAATTCTTCCGGGAATATAGTTTGCACCCATCTGTCCGATCCAGCTTTTGATCGTGTTAGAGGAGACCCCCAGCTGGAGTGCGATTTTATCTATATAAGAATGTCCTGTCTTTTCATTCTTTTTCCTTCTGACTTTATAATCAGGATGAAGTTTTAGTGATTTGACGCCAGGTGCCAGCAGTTGTGCAAATTGTTTCCGGTTTTCAAGTTCAGCCATAAGCCTGCACCTCCTATTAGTACTATTTTATCAATCCAGCGTTTTTTGTATATGAGAAAATAGTAAAGTACAGTGCGGCTGTCCTTTTATACAGCAGGAAAGGCTGTTGAACGTGCTGAAAAGCAGATAAAATGAGGGCAGTAACAGAGAAAACAAAAATGTATGCACTTACATTTTATTTTCTAAAGAAAGGAATTTGCCAAATGACTCACACAGTACCTCAAAACATGAAAGCGGCTGTTATGCACGACACAAGAGAGATCAAAATCGAAACATTGCCTGTGCCTGACATCAATCATGATGAAGTGTTGATTAAGGTGATGGCTGTCGGAATTTGCGGATCGGATCTTCATTACTATACAAATGGCAGAATAGGCAACTATGTAGTGGAAAAACCATTTATCCTTGGCCATGAATGCGCGGGAGAAATTGCCGCTGTTGGATCATCTGTCGATCGATTTAAGGTGGGAGACCGCGTCGCTGTTGAACCGGGTGTCACGTGCGGACGTTGTGAGGCGTGCAAGGAAGGACGCTATAACCTTTGTCCGGATGTACAGTTTTTGGCTACACCGCCGGTAGATGGCGCGTTTGTTCAATATATCAAAATGCGTCAGGACTTCGTTTTTTTGATCCCAGACTCACTTTCCTATGAAGATGCGGCTTTGATTGAACCGTTTTCTGTCGGCATTCATGCAGCGGCGAGAACAAAGCTTCAGCCGGGATCAACGATTGCGATTATGGGAATGGGCCCTGTGGGGTTAATGGCTGTTGCGGCAGCTAAAGCGTTTGGGGCAGGCACAATTATTGTGACCGACTTAGAGCCGCTGCGGTTAGAAGCTGCGAAAAAAATGGGAGCAACTCATGTCATCAATATCCGTGAACAGGACGCGCTTGAAGAGATTAAAACGATCACGAATGATAGAGGCGTTGATGTTGCTTGGGAAACAGCGGGGAATCCAGCGGCATTGCAATCCGCACTGGCTTCTGTGCGTCGGGGCGGGAAACTGGCGATTGTCGGTTTGCCTTCTCAGAACGAGATTCCGCTCAATGTGCCGTTTATTGCGGACAATGAGATTGATATCTACGGGATCTTCCGTTATGCCAATACGTATCCAAAGGGAATCGAATTTCTCGCTTCCGGCATTGTGGACACGAAGCATCTTGTAACCGACCAATATTCGCTGGAGCAGACGCAAGAGGCGATGGAGCGGGCGCTTCAATTTAAGAATGAATGTTTAAAAGTGATGGTGTATCCAAATCGCTGAGTGAACAGGGAGGGTCTTTGTATTCTCCCTCTTGTTTACTGGAAATGAAAACGGATTCTTGGGGTGGGAAATGATGATTGAAACAGAAAAAGTCACGACATTGAAGGCGAAGCATCACGGTCTGTCCTGGTTTGAACGAATCGGATATGGTTTCGGTGATATGTCGTATAATATTGTCTTTCAGTTTGTAAACGCATACTTATTATTCTATTATACAGACGTCGGCGGCATTCAGCCTGCGGTGATCGCCACTTTGTTTCTTGTTGTACGGGTGCTGGATGCTATTTTTGACCCGATTATGGGATTGATTTTAGACAAAACGAACACAAGGTGGGGAAAGGCAAGGCCATATCTGTTGTGGGTGGCATTCCCTTTTGCGCTTTTTACCTTTTTATGTTTCACGACGCCTCATTTCGGTGAGACGGGGAATATGGTATATGCGTACATCACCTATATTCTGCTTGGGATGTCCTTTAGTATGCAAACGATTCCGGTGAACAGCTTAACGGGGCGGATGACGAATTCTGTGGAGGAACGAACGGTTCTGACAACAACCCGGATGATTTTGGTGTATATCGGCATTCTTTTATCTATTTCCTGTGCGACACCGCTTGCAACTGCTATCGGAGGAGAGAATCAGGCGTTTGGATTTCAGATGACAGCGCTTATCTATGCGGCGGTCAGCATCGTTTTGAATCTATTCAGTTTCTTTACTGTGCGGGAGCGGATTCAGCCAAAAAAGAGAAAAAAACAAGGGATTAAAAAGACGTTATCCGTTTTATTCCGAAACAAACCTTTGCTTATGTTAATTTCATCATTTTTGGCTTTTGCAATCGGGTTTAATATTAAGCTCAGCACGATGGTGTACTATTTTACGTATAACGTAAACCATAAAGAATTTGTATTTTTGGGAACCGTTTTATTTTTCGGAGCAGCGCTGATCAGCAATTTGTTTATCCCTTTCTTTTCTGAGAAGTGGGGCAGAAAACAAGTCATGATCATCACGGCAGGTCTATCGCTTATTTCTTATGCCGGCCTGCATTTCACGCCGTATTCTTCTATTACACTCATTTTTATTTGGCTTTTTGTTTCCGGATTTTTCACAACGCCTTTAAATACGCTTGCTTGGGGAATGGTTGCGGATTGTGTCGATTATGCAGAATGGAAAACCGGAGTTCGCGCGGATGGTGTGGTCATTTCCAGCATGAGCTTTATTAATAAGCTGGGTGTTGCGTTAGCCGGGTCATTTTCGGCCATTTATTTAGGGATTGCCGGGTATGTCGCGAATGCAGACCAGACAGTCACGTCATTGAATGCGATTAAAAATATGAATGCTTTAATTCCGGGATTATTCATTTTGCTTTCTATTATTCTCATTGCCTTCTACCCTTTAACTGAAAAAAGATATAAGCAAATCATTTCAGAGCTGGAGCAGAGGTCTGCGAGATAAATATATGTAAAATTTTTAATATTCGATGTAAACGGTTGTATTTATAGGAGAAAGTAATATACTGAGACTGTAATCTAGACTTTATAAATGAGTGTGATAATATGCGTAGTCATTCTGTTGTTTGTATTGGAGAATTGTTGATCGACTTCTTTTGTACCGATGTTGATGTTGATTTAATGGAAGGACGCAATTTCTTAAAAAGTGCCGGCGGTGCACCGGCGAATGTGTCAGCAGCCATTGCCAAGCTGGGCGGAGACGCCGCTTTTAGCGGAAAAGTAGGCAAGGATCCGTTTGGGTATTTTCTAAAGCAAACATTGGATGCTGTACAGGTCGATACCTCTATGTTGGTCATGGATGAGAAAGCGCCTACAACGCTTGCTTTTGTTTCGTTAAAACAAAATGGGGAGCGCGATTTTGTTTTTAATAGAGGCGCGGACGCTTTGTTTACGCTGGAGGATATTGACCAGGAAAAACTAAACGAAGCGAAAATCCTTCATTTCGGCTCTGCAACGGCATTGTTATCAGATCCGTTTTGCTCAGCCTATTTACGGCTTATCTCGATTGCAAAAGAAAATGGGCAGTTTATTTCGTTTGACCCTAACTATCGTGAGGATTTATGGAAGGGAAGGGTTTCAGAGTTTGTAAGTGTCGCAAAAAGAGCGATTGCTTTAAGTGATTTTGTGAAAGTCAGTGACGAGGAGCTTGAGATTATCAGTGGTGCGAAGGATCATGAAGAGGGCGTTGCGATCCTTCATGAGATCGGAGCTAAAATTGTCGCTGTGACACTTGGGAAAAGCGGGACTCTTCTTTCGAATGGAAAAGATCGTGAAATCATTCCAAGCATTCCGGTGACATCAATCGACTCAACAGGGGCGGGAGATGCTTTCGTCGGCGCGGCTTTATTTCAATTGGCAAACACGGATCAGATTCAATCTGTAGATGCTGATTTTGCGAAGCTCCGTGAGATTGTGTCATTTGCCAATAAGGTGGGAGCTCTTGTGTGCACTAAAATTGGAGCGATTGATGCACTGCCCAGCATGAAAGAAATTGAAGTTACTCTATAAAACATCGGGGATGTTTCTTGAAAGTCTTTGGACTTTTGGGAAGCATCCTTTTTTTGTTTGCCTACTCTCGTTCAGGCCATTTTCGGGCACCGGCTTGGATAATTCCCAGCAGTAATTGACGCCGTTCCTTTAAATAATTGATGGCAGTTTGGAATGTTTGCTTTGATAAAGTTGGTATGCCTGATTCTTGAAGCTTTGTGATATCTGGTTCCGGCGGTGCTTGTTCAGCCGGATGGATATAGGCTGTATGGACGGTATCCAAGTAGTTTTTGATACTTGACCGCGTTTCTTTGATGTGAAGCTGGTTCGGCTGATATTGATCAGGAATGCCGTATTTCAAAATGGTTAATGCTTCATCCAATACGGTGACAGCTATAACGGATGATTCCTCACGCTGCGTGCTATGGTAAAAATGAAGGATAGGGAAGGCGTTATGCTGAGCGGTCAGCTTACCCAGCTCTGATGAGAATGTGATAAGAAGGAAATCAATGTCGTGAAAATCCTTGCCGTTCCATGCAGTCTGGACAATTTCTGTTCCGTCATGCCCAAGACTTAATACACTTTGGGCAAATGACCGCTTTTGATTCACCGCACTCAAGACGGAAATTAAATACGTGACAGAAAATGTGATGGTAAGAAGGCCTTGAGCTGTTTCAAGGACAGTGACAAGCTTCCAGAGGTCTCCGTTCGGAGCGAGGTCGCCATTTCCTAATGTAAACATGACATAGCCGGTAAAATAAATTCGATCTGGCCAGGATGCCGGTTCTTTCGATTGAGTTCCGACGAGTGAATGAGGGTCACTCGAGAAAATCAAAACCCACCCGCTCCAAAATAAACTGATCCATATCACTAACGTTAGGCATAACAGCAGAGGACCTGCCGTGCTGAGAACCTTTGCATGGTCTCCGCTGATTTTGCGGCAGCCTTTCCACAGCCATGCAGACAGACATCTTGTGATGGGGCCTGCACCGCTCTCTAACCATAATGTAGTCCATAAAAAATCAATCATTCCCGCTGTCAACAATATAAGGCCTGCAATGACATATACCTCATTCAATTTTGTTGCCTCCCCTAAGCCAGCCATCATTTATTTTCCTTTTCTATTTCCTTTTGTCTCGATTCTGAAACAATTGTTCGGATGTTTGATAAGAAAGTCATTGCAGAAAAGATAGGAGAAGTTACTCAAAACTTACTCATTTTGTCGATATGAGCAGATGAACAGAAACTCACAGGAATTTTGACTTGATTTCCACATTTTTATGAAGAAAAAAGTTCATTTTCCCCTTGAATTGGTCATTTTGCTTTTATTGAGTAAAAAATTTTCAGAAATTTATATTGACTGAAAACGTTTTTATAATTATGATAATATCAGATGTAACAAAAATATCACTATGATATCACTACAATAGAACTATGAAGTGACTATAAAATAACAAGTTATGAAGTATATGTGCAAAGAAATACCCACTGTTTTTTTAGCGGAAAATGAAATCGCTTCCAAGAGAACTGCCATGCTAAGAAGAAGGGAAGGTTATGAGGCCATTGGAGAAAAACATGATGAACTTTTTTCTGCAGCCTGCTTACGACATGTGAGGAAGGCAGCAGCCCTAGAATAAGTTTTTGAAATACGCATTGACCGATTTTGAAAAAGACTGGGGGAAACAGTATGAATAAACAAGGCAATCAAATGTCATTTTTACGTACAATTATTTTAGTCTCGACTTTCGGCGGTCTCCTCTTCGGTTATGATACCGGCGTGCTCAATGGAGCTTTGCCGTATATGGGAGAGCCAGACCAGCTTAACCTCAATGCCTTCACAGAGGGGCTTGTCACCAGTTCACTTCTTTTTGGAGCCGCGCTCGGTGCTGTGTTTGGCGGCAGGATGTCTGATTTTAATGGCCGCCGCAAAAATATTTTGTTCCTCGCTGTTATATTTTTCATTTCAACGATCGGGTGTACGTTTGCTCCAAATGTAACGGTCATGATTATTTCCCGTTTTGTGCTTGGCATTGCAGTCGGTGGTGCATCAGTTACGGTTCCTGCCTATTTAGCGGAGATGTCTCCTGTGGAAAGCAGGGGGCGGATGGTGACGCAGAATGAATTGATGATTGTATCAGGACAGCTTTTGGCCTTTGTTTTTAATGCAATCCTTGGAACAACAATGGGAGACAACTCCCATGTGTGGAGATTTATGCTGGTCATCGCGTCGCTTCCAGCCGTATTCCTGTTTTTCGGCATGATCAGAATGCCTGAGAGTCCTCGCTGGCTCGTTTCTAAAGGGAGAAAAGAAGATGCTTTGCGGGTATTGAAAAAAATCAGGGATGAAAAGCGGGCTGCATCTGAGCTGCAAGAAATTGAATTCGCTTTCAAAAAAGAAGATAAGCTTGAAAAAGCGACGTTTAAAGATCTTTCAGTCCCATGGGTGCGCCGGATTGTGTTCATTGGAATCGGGATTGCGATTGTACAGCAAATTACAGGTGTAAACTCGATTATGTATTATGGGACTGAAATTTTAAGAGATTCTGGTTTTCAAACGGAAGCCGCTTTAATCGGAAATATCGCGAATGGCGTGATCTCGGTATTGGCAACATTCGTTGGAATCTGGCTGTTAGGGAGAGTAGGCCGCCGGCCGATGCTGATGACAGGCTTGATCGGTACGACAACGGCATTATTGCTGATCGGGATATTCTCACTTATACTCGAAGGATCACCGGCACTTCCATATGTGGTCCTGTCATTAACGGTTACATTCCTTGCTTTCCAGCAGGGGGCAATTTCACCAGTGACGTGGCTGATGCTTTCTGAGATTTTCCCGCTTCGCCTTCGCGGTCTGGGAATGGGCGTCACGGTATTCTGTCTGTGGATGGTGAATTTTGCAGTCAGTTTCACTTTCCCGATATTGCTGGCCGCCATTGGCCTGTCCACAACGTTCTTTATCTTCGTTGGATTAGGCATTTGCTCTGTCCTGTTTGTGAAGAAGTTTTTACCGGAGACAAAAGGGCTTTCGCTTGAGCAGCTGGAGGATAACTTCCGCGCTTATGATCGCGGCGAGGCGAAGAAAGAGTCTGGCGCTGAAGTGATTGGATAAGATAAAAAAAGAATCCGCATACGGGCGCGGATTCTTTTTAGTTTCAAATTAGTTAGGTCTGACAAGGATTTTGACTTGGTTTTTCTCTTTAATAAGAGACCCGAAGCCTTCCTCGATCAAATCGTCTAACACGATTTTTTTCGTTACGAGTTTGTCAGCTGAGAAATAGCCTTCTTTCATTAATGACAATACAGCCGGGAAGATGTCGCGGTATCCGATAATTCCTTTTACTGTACGTTCTTTGATTACGATATCGTTCGGGTGGATTTCAGCGCCTTTTTCCCAAATGCTGACGATGACTGTTTCACCGGCAATTGTAGTGGATTGGATCGCTTGCCGTAATACAACTGGAACGCCTGTGACTTCGAATGATACGTCAACACCGCCGCCGGTACGCTCTGCAATCTCAGCGACTACATCGTCTGTTTTGGACGGATCAACGATGATGGCTCCAAGCTCCTCAGCTTTTTGCTGGCGTTCAGGTGAAAGCTCAACAGCGTAAATATCAGTCGCACCAGCAGCCTTCAGCGCTTCAATCACAAGAAGTCCGATCGGGCCGCAGCCGAATACAGCCGCTTTGTCGCCGGCTTTGATTTTGCTTGAGCGGACAGCATATAAAGCGACCGCAGAAGGCTCAACGAGCGCACCTTGTTCATATGATAATTCATCAGGAAGCTTGAACAACAGCTCTTCATCTACAGAGACGTATTCAGAGAAACCGCCGCCTCCGCCGGCTAAGCCAAGGAATCCCATTTGTTCATCAAGGTTGTAAGCACCCTGGTGGCCGTGTGTCGCAAAAATCGGTTCGACTACGACGCGGTCTCCCGCTTTATAGTTTTCAACGCCTTCTCCAACTTCAACAACTTCACCGGAGAATTCATGGCCCATGGTGACAGGTGCTGTTTCATTCGTTAATGGATGCGGTTTGTCAACCGGAATAAAGATCGGGCCGCCCAGATACTCATGTAAATCACTGCCGCAGATGCCGCACCATTTGACTTTGATCTTTACTTTTCCCGGCTCTGTTTTTGGCTCTTCGATATTTTCAATACGGATATCCTTTTGGTTATGCCATCTTGCTGCCTTCATGGATTACCACTCCTATATCTTTTGATATGAGTAATTCCGCATCGGTCAATATGAACTGTTCACAAAATCGCCATTTTTAAAACCAAAAAAGAAATGAAACTTTTATATAATATAATCTACGTTTTTTTGAAAAAAGAAATTTTCAAGAAAAAAGAGTCTCGCACACTCTTTTTTCTTTATATGAGAGTATGAATCGTTTACATAGCTATGAATTTGGTTTGAACAATACGGTAATGGTTCGTTCATATTGAATGCGACAACTACTCTATCAACAATTATAACGCTAACACTGCAATTATAATAGGATAATCTTCCATGGTTTATTTTAGCAGGGATCACTTTTTTGACTTTGTAACATTACTGTAAGGATATTGAAATAAAAAAATCCTGGTTCATCGTGTATAATTTTCCTAGATGTTAACAAACAGGGGGACGAAATGTTGAAGAAAGTCATTTTAGCCGCTTTTATCTTAGTAGGAAGTACTTTGGGAGCTTTGAGTTTTTCATCAGATGCCAGTGCGAAACATGTGAACGGAAATATTACTTGGTATAATGGAGTCGGGAAAAAAGGCTCTTCAGGTAAAAAACTTGGACATTGGGATTGTGCGACCAAGATCGGATTTGATGTTCCTAGAAACGGGACAAAAATCAGAGCTTATGCAAAAGCGAAACCTAAAAAGGTGATTACGATTTACAAAAATGATGTTGGCAGAATGCCTAATGCAGTCCTGGATGTAAGCCCTAAAGCGTTTAAAGCGCTTGGATACCCATTAAGCAAAGGAAAAGTAGCGGGACATTACAGCTATTAATCTACATATATAATCTGTAAAGCAAGAAGTCACATTCTTGCTTTTTCTATTGGTGGAGATAAAAGATGAAAAAAAGAATCATATTATTGTTAACTATCGTGATAGCAGCCGCAGCGGCGGTTTTTGCGTTTTATATTGTAAAGGATAAAGGCCATGAGAGCGCTGATGTTTCAGTAAATACGGAAAGCGGTGATAAGCTGCTTGTTTCGATTACGAATACCGATCTGCTGACGAAGTATTATGAAAATGATAAGGTGATTCATGAGGAGAAGCTAACCAGCTATCCCGCATTTGCCTTGGATCAAAAGCAGCAGGTGCTCTATTATACAGGCAATAATGATCAAAATGAAATGAGGCTTTTTAAGCTGGATCTAAAGTCTAATAAAAAGACGATGCTCTATAAAGGTGCGGAGAGTGCCGACAGCCTGTTTTTATCAAAGGACCGTTCAACCATCTATTTCCGTTTAGGAAAAGCGGACGAAAGCAATTTCCGGATCGCATCCTTTGATCTGAAAACAAAGAAGTATAAAAACCTTTATCCTGCCGCGAATGATCAGGATGACAGCGTCAGCAGCTTCTTTTATAACAAAAAAACAGATTCATTTGCATTGCTTCATTATTCTGTAGAAGAAGACTACAAGAAAACAGATGAAGCGAACGAAAAAGGGATCGATCCTGAACCGACAACGATTCATTTTGCTGCAGGCCATCAAAACAAATTTGATGAGCTGAAGAGCCTTGACCAGTTTATCAGCGATATTGCTGTTTCTGATGATGATAAACGTATATTGTTTACATCATATACACAAAAAGGCACGGAGCAAACCGCTTCTATTCAGATGTTGAATGCGGACACGAAAAAATATGAAAACATCATTTCAAATCAAAAATCATTTAAGCTGTTAATGGACGCACAGCCGCAGTTCTCTAAGGATGGAAAGAACATTTATTTTCTTGCCGAAGCCGAGGGGGCTAAAAAACTGAAGGATGAAACAGGGCGTGAAGCCAAGGTGCGGACGATTTATTCCTATAACCTTGAAAATAAGACGTTCAAAAAAGTGTGGGAAAATCCGAACGGCATCATCAACAGCTTTTCTGTCATCAACTAATAAAAACCACTCGGCATGGGCTGAGTGGTTTTTTTAATGGACGAGGTGCAGGGCTAATGATCCGAGCCATTTAAAGAGATGGATAAGAGGTATCGACAAAAACAGAAGTTCAACATAAGAGTTGATTGCAAGGTTCAGCTTTTTGAACGTAGCCTTTTTTTAGGTCTTTTTGCTGCTGGTTTGTGATCACGTTATCACCCCTTCTGCATCCATATTATACCATAACGAAAAAATAAAAAGCCCTAAACATTTACAGTTTTGGGCTTCTTTCTAATCTGCGGCCTCTTGCAATGAGAGGCCTTCATTCTGGATATAGAATCTGCGTCTCCGTTCGGGGATTGTTTGCTTGCAGGAGACTGCATTTATTATAGGGAAGAGCTAGCTTGTTTTCGTTTGGCTGTTGTTTTGGAGATTCACTAATGAACGGATGCCGTCGACCATTTTACTTCCGCACAAAGGGCACAATGGCGTGTCACTGCTGGCGAAGTTTTTTCGGGTCCAGCCGTTACAGTCTTCTTTTGTGCATTCCCAAGTACTCACATCTTCTTTAGGCAGCGGTTCTTGATTACGTTTGTTATAGTAAGACATAAAGTCACTTCTTCCCTCATGTATTTTACTGCACATTTCTTATTGTCTCATACTTTTCCCTAATCTCCTAATTCCTTTTTCTTTATGACTTTCCAATCAGTCCATCTAAGAAGGAGAGGAGTGTGCTGTTAAAAGCGTCCGGTTCTTCTAAAAACGGGCAATGGCTGCTTTTTGAAAAGGTGACGAGCGTCGAATTTGGAATGAGGTCATGCAAGTGTTCTCCAGCAGCTGTAGAGAAAAATTTGCGGTCTTCCCCGAAGCACAGCAATGTCGGCACATTGATGTTTTGAAGGGTGCCGCGGTAATCAGCAGCCGTTTGGTTAAATAAAATCGTACTTGAAATCGCAGCCGGCTGTTTGAGGATTTCTGCCAGCATCCATTCTGTTTCTGTCTCGGCAGGCGGTTCTGCGAACATATTATGGATGAAGCTCTCGTAGAATGGCAGCGGTTCAGTCTGAATGGCGTGCATCGCCGTTTTTAAACCGTCAAAATTAAACGGACCGTGTTCCCAGCCCTCCCATTGGTAGTCGGAAGCTGATTGATCAATAATGACAGCGGCTTGTATGTTATCATTCCCAAATTGATTGAGATAATCCCATACGACAAAAGCACCCATTGACCAGCCGGCAAGCACGGTACGGTCAAGCTCCATTGCTTTTAGAAATTCCCTTACGTCACGGGCATATTGGGAAATGGTGTGTCCGTGCAGGACTTTGTCGGATTCGCCGTGTCCTCTAAGATCGAGACGAATACACTGATAATTGGCAGAGAGTGCTGAGAACTGTTTGTGGAAAAATTGTCCGCTCATCAGCACTCCGTGTATAAACAGGATCGGTGTACCGCTCCCGTGCGTTTCATAGTACAGTCGTGTCTGATCTTCTAATGTGATGTAGGGCATTTTTACTCCTCCTCTAGTTTCCGTCTTGAGAATGACTGGCTGCTGTTGAACTGACGATGACAGCTGTCGCGGCTGCCTGCTGTGCCTGAATGGCAAGCGGGACATTTTGAGTTGACGTGAGGAAATAGTGATGTTTTTTCATCTGCTGATAAACAGAGAGCCCCATGTTCATCTGTTCTTTTTGATTGATCGCTTCGGACTTGCCGGTGAGTATGATAAGGGCGGAAAGGTAAGTGAAAATGTCCCGTTTGTATCCAAGCCTCACCATCTCATTGTATCTGTCAATAAAAGTAAGGAATGCTTGTTTGGCTTCCTGCTGAAAATGAATGTCCAGAATGGAAGCAACAGTAAAGCGGTGGTGTGAATTGAGTGTTGAGAAGCTGCCGATGTTTGATTTGATATAGCTGCTCAAATCATAAAAGCGCTGAAAATCAAACTCTCTTTTATTCACAATATATGCAGAAGAAATGAGCATTAATATCTGATCGTGTGAAACTTTCCATTTTAATTTTGATTTTAATTCGGCATAAATGGAAATGTATCGCTTTGTTTTTTCTTTTAGGTCGTTTGTCAGCATAAAAAGCAGCTCCTTTTTGCTGTTTTTACGTTATACGATAAATGGGGCCAAAAGTTTCATAAAGAAAAAACTTGCCTGCAAGAGGCAAGTTTGTCGGGTTATTTACGGGGATCTGTTATATCCATCGGTCTCATCATGTCATAGTCTTCATGCTCGAGAATATGGCAGTGCCATACGTATCGTCCACTGTACGGCCCGAATGTCACGGCGATTCTCAGGACTTCACCGGCGTGAGCTTGAATGGTGTCTTTCCACCCCTTTTCACTTGGAGGCGGCGGAACAGCCGGGCCGGTATAGGACAATTCCCCTCTTTCTTGATAACGTGCGATATCAAACGGACGCCGGTCTAATACACGGAAGGAGACCAGATGCAGGTGGATTGGATGTGTTCCGCGTGTCGGGTTGATGATGGACCATATTTCAGTTGTGCCGGCTTTTGGTGCTTCTGTAACAGGATCGTGCCAGCGTTTGTTATTGAGAAGAAGGACGGGTCTGCCGTATTCGTCCTGAGTGCCTGCCAGTTTCAGTGTTCTGATGTTTTGTATTCTTTCATTCTGCACTGAAGGGTATGAGGCGAGGTACTTCGGCTTTCTGCTTTCGTCTTTTTGTTGCAATGGCTTTGTGACTCTGAATTGCATGACATTCGCATCTGTTTCGGGATTGACGTCACCGCCGCAGCCTTCGCTGTTTGCCAAAATGATCGATTGTCCTTCATAGGCTGTGAAGTCAATGATGATATCATAACGCTCAGCAGGCGCAAGACTAAAAGAGTTCAGTTTAACAGAACGAGGCAGGAGCCCTCCGTCTGAACCGATCTGAATAAATTCTCCACCATTATCGAGTGACAGGTTATAGGTTCTCGTATTAGAGGCGTTGATGACACGGAAGCGGTATTTCCTCGGTTCGACCTCCAAGTATGGCCATACCTTCCCGTTGACGAGTATGGTTTCTCCGCAAAAAGCCGGAACGATTGATGGGTTAGGCAGTGACGGGGAAGGGTTTTCAGGCCCGCTTGGATAAAACAAAGAACCGTCCTCATTGATCGTGCGGTCCGTGATCAGAAGCGGCACGTCGTATTCGCCGGAAGGCAGCTTTAAGCGTTTTTCCTTTGGATCGTGAATAATATAAGCGCCGACAAGTCCGGCATAGACATTCAGCCTGGTCAGCGCCATGGCGTGATCGTGATACCACAAAATAGCACCGCGTTGCTGATTCGGATAATGATAAACCTCTCGTTTAAAATAAGGGCCTGTTTGTTCAAAGTCTTTGGAAAACCAGGCCTCCGGATACCCGTCACTATCATCAGGCGTGACGCCTCCATGTAAATGAACGACAGTCTTTACCTCGGGCTCTTCATGCTGGCTGTCACTATGATGAATGGTGTGGTCGATCGGAAGAAAATGCTCTGACGGAAGGTTGTTCATCCATTTCACATAAACGTTTTCGTTTCTTTTAACCTCAATGGTAGGCCCGGGAAATAAGCCGTTGTAGCCCCACAGGCGGGTCGGGGGGAGATCGCGGTGAAGCTGATGAGTGCATTCCTCCATGGTGACTTCGTAGTAAGTCTTTTCTTTTGTTTGCTGCACCGGTTTTAGTGTATCTGGGATTGGGAGAGCATCCGCAAATTTTTCAAGTGTCATTTTCATCGTCCTTATCTAAATTTTCCAAATTGGTACTATAGTTAATGACAATAAGGACGTGATGGTTACAAAAAAATTTGTGTGTCGCTGCCTGTCCCGAAGAAGAAAATAACAAAATCCTAAACGGCAGGCCGTTTAGGATTTGATCAGCATTAAGGCAGAATGTCGGGCTGCTGCTGTGTGACTGGCTTGGCTGCCGCTTTCTCGCTCACCTTGCGTTTTCTGAACGCAAGATAAGAAATCAGAACGATTCCCGTGATGACGCCTGTCAGCAGCAGCTCGTCTCTCATGGAATCAATAAACGCCATAGATACTAAAATTCCGCAGATGGCGATGATGGTCAAGTAGGTTAGGAAAGGAAAGAGCCACATTTTGATCTTCAATGCTTCCGGGTTTGTTTTTTCGAGTTTTTTTCGCATTCTCAGCTGGGAAACAGCGATGACAAGATAGACGAGCAAAGCAATGGCGCCTGATGAGTTGACTAAGAATAAAAAGACGGTGTCCGGTGAAAAGTAGTTCATTACGACCGCGATATAAGAGAAAAAGGTTCCGGCGACGATGGCTTGTACGGGAACGCCTTTTTTGCTCAATTTCATAAAACGGCGCGGCGCTTCGTTTCTTTCTGCGAGTGAATACAGCATTCTGGATGTGGTGTACAAACCTGAATTCAGGCAAGAGAGTACGGCTGTGAGGACGATAAAGTTCATAATCTGCGCGGCTGCCGGCACTCCAATATGCTCAAGGACAGCGACGAAAGGGCTTTCTAATATATTCGCTGAATTCCAAGGCAAAAGCGCCACAACAACGGCGATAGAGCCAACATAAAAGACGATGATGCGCCATACAACGGATCGGGTCGCTTTTGTCACGGATTCGATCGGATTGGATGTTTCTCCCGCTGCAATGGCAACAATTTCTGTTCCCATAAAGGAAAAAATGACAACGACAATGCCGAGCAATACGGAGCTGATGCCTTCCGGGAAAAATCCGCCTTTGCCTGTAATATTGGATAAACCGACTGGTTCACTGCCTGGCGCAAAGCCAAAAATAAAGGCAAAACCAACGATTAGAAAAGCGATGATGGTAACAACTTTAATGAGGGAGAACCAATATTCGAACTCACCGAATGACTTAACGGAGTAGATATTTGTCAGGGTGAGCAAGATCGTCAAGATCAAACTTGTCAGCCATAGCGGAATATCTTGGTACCAGTATTGAATAATGCCTGCGCCGGCGATTGCTTCGATCGCGATCACAATCACCCAGAAAAACCAATACAGCCATCCGATTGTAAATCCTGCCCACGGTCCGATGGCATCGTGAGCGTATTGAGAAAACGATCCGCTTGTCGGGTTTACGGCAGACATCTCACCGAGCATTCTCATGATAAAAATCACCAATAATCCGGCTAACGCGTAAGAAATAATGGCACCGGGCCCAGTAGAGTGAATCACTGAACCGCTGCCTACAAATAGACCGGCTCCGATCACGCCGGCGATCGAAATCATTGTCATATGGCGGGTCTTTAATTCTTTTTTTAATCCTGATTGAGACTGGTTCATAGGTTGCCTCCTTTAAGAATGAAGTCATTACTGAATATTATGATAATTGAAACTCTATCATAAATATACAGTTTGTCGAAAATTCGTGTAAGAAAATATAACAGCTTATTTCAAATTTGTAGTGTTTTGTTGGCGATGTTTTCAGCAGATATGCTTGGAATAAAAGAAAAAATGTTCCGTTAATTATTCATTTTTGCAGTTTGGTATAATTTTAAAAATATGGAAGGTTGCCAGAAGCGTTGGCATCATTGAAATTGAAGGGATTTTCAGATGAGAAAATAAATTGGTTTAGAGAAAAAGTGTTCTATCGTCACTATTTTTCTGTGGCTGGTGAATCATGTTTCTGTAGACCCACTGCGGTTCAGCTTTGTATCATAATAATAGGAATACACGTGCGGAGAGGAGGTTTTGTATGGAGAGATATGATGAACTGAAAAAGGGAGAATCCGGGGCGCTGGTCAGTATTGCCGCGTATCTTGTCCTATCCGCGATGAAGCTGATTATTGGGTATCTTTTTCACTCGGAAGCACTTACGGCAGACGGGTTAAATAACACAACTGACATTATTGCTTCTGTTGCTGTGCTGATCGGCCTGCGTATCTCTCAAAAGCCTCCTGATGAAGATCATCCATACGGCCACTTCCGTGCGGAAACAATTGCATCACTTATCGCATCGTTTATTATGATGGTTGTCGGACTGCAAGTGCTATTCAGCGCCGGAGAATCTATTTTTTCTGCTAAACAAGAGACACCGGATATGATTGCGGCTTGGACGGCAGCGGGCGGGGCAGCCCTGATGCTTGTGGTCTACCAGTACAATAAAAGGCTGGCCAAAAAGGTGAAGAGCCAGGCGCTCCTTGCCGCGGCTGCTGATAATAAATCAGATGCGTTTGTCAGTATCGGCACGTTTATCGGAATTATAGCAGCGCAATTCCACCTTGCTTGGATTGATACTGTGACGGCGTTTGTGATCGGTCTTCTCATTTGTAAAACGGCATGGGATATTTTTAAAGAATCATCTCACTCATTGACAGATGGCTTCGACGTAAAGGACATTTCGGCTTATAAACAGACGATCGAAAAGGTCTCCGGAGTGAGCCGGTTAAAAGACATTAAAGCGAGATACTTGGGCAGTACTGTTTACGTAGATGTGGTAGTTGAGGTATCGGCAGATTTAAATATTACGGAAAGCCACGATATTGCCAATGAAATTGAGCGGAGAATGAAGGAGGAGCATGCAATTGATTATTCGCATGTTCATATGGAGCCTTTAGAACGCAAATAATTGAGCTTCCTGTCACAGGAAGCTTTTTTGTGTGTTTTGGCCTGCTTTATTGGAAACAATTTGCTAGAATCGTTTTTTTATACAGATTGTTTTTTGTGGTAAAGTTAGGTTACGATATGATGAATTTTATAGATGACTAGGAGGAAAAGAATGGCATATCAAGAAGACCTGCATCCTTTGCTGGGGAAAGCAGTTGACCATATTAATAGAGTAATGGTTGGAAAACGAGACATCGCCATACTCAGTTTAGCAGCCATTCTTGCCAAAGGGCATGTGCTGCTTGAGGATGTGCCCGGAGTCGGAAAAACGATGATGGTCCGCGCGCTGGCAAAGTCAATCGGCGCCGACTTCAAAAGAATCCAGTTCACTCCGGATTTGCTGCCATCTGATGTAACAGGCGTATCCATCTATAATGCGAAAACGATGGAATTTGAATACCGTCCCGGCCCGATTATGGGAAATATTGTGCTTGCCGATGAAATCAACCGTACCTCTCCGAAGACACAGTCTGCTTTGCTTGAAGCGATGGAAGAGGGAAGCGTAACGGTAGATGGCCATACGATGCCGCTTGCCGCCCCGTTTTTTGTGATGGCAACGCAAAACCCGGTCGAATATGAAGGGACCTATCCTTTGCCGGAAGCCCAGCTTGACCGTTTTTTATTCAAACTCCGCATGGGTTATCCGTCCTTTAATGAGGAGCTGGACGTCTTATCTCTTCAGGAAAAAAGCCATCCGATTGAGACGCTTGAACCGGTTATTACAAAAGAAGACTTCATCCGTTTGCAGCGAGAAGTTCAAAATGTCCGCGCTGATGACAGCATAAAAGAATATATTGTTGAAATTGTGCAGAAAACGAGACAGCATGGCTCTGTTCAATTAGGCGTCAGTCCGCGCGGATCAATTGCTCTCATGAAAGCGGCCCAAGCATACGCGCTGCTGCATCATCGCGACTATGTCATTCCGGATGATATTCAATATTTGGCTCCTTTTACGCTTCCGCACCGGATGCTGCTGCAGCCCGAGGCGAAATTTGAAGGGATCCAGGCAGAAGCGATTGTACGGGAGATCATGTCAGCTGTGAAGGTACCGGTTCAAAGGTCGTCGATCCGCTGATGAAGAAGAAATTGCAATGGCTGGTATATGGATGGAAGCTGATTGTATTAACGTTATTGACGGGTGCTGTTTTTTCCTACGCAATGTTTCAGGGCGGCTTTGTCAGCTGGTTTTTGTTTTACGCATTTCTCCCTTTTGTGGTGTATGCCGGGCTTCTGGCGCTGTACCCACTCCGATCTTTTCAGGCTTCACGGCAAATGGCCAAAACACAATTGCATGCGGGGGACAAGCTGGGCGTGTCGGTAACGCTGAGAAGAAAGCTGCCGTTTCCCCTGATGTATATGGTGATTGAAGATTGCCTGCCAGAAGGAATCGAGTCATTGAACCGAGACGAAGCCGCGGCCAAACGGCTCGTTTTTCCTTGGTTTAAACGGAGTATGACAATGTCGTATGAATTAGCTCGGGTACCGCGCGGGGAGCATCATTTTCATGCTGTCAGGGTGCGGACCGGGGATGTTCTCGGCCTGATTGAAAAAACAGCTTTTTATGAGCTGGAAGACACCTTGTTTGTTTATCCATCCTTTCAGCGTCTTCCTTATCAGGTGAATGAGAAGCATCAGGAAGACGGGGTAAGCGGTTCTTCTCCGATTCATCAGCACCATTCCGCAGTCGCAGCAAGTGTGCGGAATTATCAGCCGGGAGACCGGTTTGCTGCATTAGATTGGAAGACTTCTGCACGGCGAAACCAGCTGATGACGAAGGAATTTGAACCGTCTCGAAGCAAAAACCTGTTTCTTCTGATGGACCGATTTTCCTCGGAAGCATTCGAAGAGGTCGTTTCTGTGACAGCTTCGATTCTTCATTCTGTTTTAAAAAATGGCGCGGGGGCAGGCTTGGCCTCAGTCGGAAAGGAAAAAAACATTTTTCCTATTCAGGAGGGGGAGCAGCATTTTAAGCATATGCTTCGTCATTTAGCCGTCGCTCATTGTGATGCGGCTGACCCGGTAAGCCGATATGTACGGGAGGAGCTGGGGAAGCCGTCTGTTCGCCAGGCTGACAAAGTGATCGTCACGGGACAGTTCACGGAAGATTTGCTGAACATAGCAGAAATCGGGGGCGGCCGGGTGACAGTGATACTGGCAAAAGAGAAAGCTGCTGAGCTTTCTCAAACTGAAAACGTCATGATCGAACGCATGATGAAACGTCAAATCAGAGTTCAGGTCATGAGGGGCGGACGAGTTTCACGTGTTGTTTAGAAAGAGAGGTGACGGGTGCACATGCCGCACGATGATCAGAAGGGAAGCCGTTTGAGCTTGCTGTTATTTTATTTTCTGGCGTTTTTATTGCTGTGGGAGTGGCTCAGGCCGCTTGACAGTTTTACAGATACGAAACATACGGGCTTTTTTATTGTGTTTATCGGCTTGACGTTTCTGCTGACCTTTTTCAGGATGAGGTGGTTTGTCACCGTTCCTTTTTGTGTCATATTTACGTTGATCTCGATACACATCCTGTTTTATCAAGGATCTATATTTGACTTGAGCTGGGTCAGCTCTTTTTTTAAGGATGTCTATTTGAATATCACGCTGATTCAATCAGGGCAATGGAATGACATGATTCCTTCGTTTCGGACCCTGCTGTTTTTTGTGCTGCTGTGGCTGCTGGTCTATCTCCTTCATTATTGGGTGATTTACCAGAGAAGAATCTTGTTTTTCTTTATGATGACAGTAGCGTATATTACGATTCTTGATACCTTTACGCCATATGACGCCACTTTTGCCGTCATCCGTATCGTGCTGATCGGCTTCTTTATGCTGGGTCTTTTATACTTAGAACGCATCAAGCTGATGGAAAGAATCAAGCTGTCAAAAACATCTGTCTTGAAATGGTTTCTTCCTTTATCTGTATTGATTTTGGCTGCGGTGGGATTCGGACTTTCCGGTCCGAAATCAGATCCGGCTTGGCCTGATCCGGTGCCTTTTCTCAAAAAAATCACCAATCAAGACCGTGTGTCGGCTGGAGAAAGCAAAATCGGATACGGGAACCATGATGAATCACTCGGCGGCCCGTTTCAGCAGGATAATACCCCTGTTTTTACATGGCAAGGAAAAGAGCGAACGTATTTCCGCGTGGAAACGAAGGATACGTATACAGGAAAAGGCTGGATTGAAACAGACACAGGCATGTCATATCAGCTAAGCGGAGGAAAAGTTGAAAATCTGTGGTTTGACCACAAGGTTTCGACAGAGCGCAGCACCGTCCGAGTAAAAGTCGATGCTCACTACGGGTATAACCATGTGATGTATCCGATCGGTGCGGTAACCATTCAGCCAAAGCAGGCTGTTTCACTTGAAATGAACGGGAACACTGAACAAATTTCTCCGATCAGTGAACAAGCCGGTGAGATCAGAAATATGGGAAGCTATACAGTAACGTACAATTCTCCGGTCTACAAGCTGGATGAGCTGAGAAAGGTAAAAGTGAGAAACAACAGTGAGGAATACACATTCAGCGACCGCTATATGCAACTGCCGGATTCACTGCCTGAGCGGGTGAGAACCCTTGCGATCGAGCTGACCCAGGATCACGATAATATGTTTGATAAGGTGAAAGCGGTTGAGGAATACTTAGGATCAAATGAGTTCACATATGAAACAGAAAACGTGACCATCCCTAAGAATGATGAGGATTATGTCGATCAATTTCTGTTTGAAACAAAGATGGGCTACTGTGACAACTTTTCTTCCGCTATGGTGGTGCTCCTGCGTTCGGCCGGCATTCCGGCCCGCTGGGTAAAGGGGTATACGTCCGGCGAATATAAAGAAGCAGGAAACAAAAACGGCAGCATCTACGAAGTGACAAATAACAACGCCCATTCCTGGGTAGAGGTGTATTTCCCGGAACAGGGCTGGGTCACATTTGAGCCGACTAAAGGGTTTACAAATCCGGCTGAGTTTACTTCTACTGACACAAAGGATTCCGGCAGCGAAAGCAGCAGCTCGACGGAGAAAACAAAAGAGGAGCAGAAAGAAGAGAAAAAACAGCCGAAAAAAGAAGAAAAACAAAAGGATAAACGGGAGCCAGTTGGTTCTGAAAAGCCGTCCGCTTCACATGCAAATGCCGGTGCAGGATGGTATGTAGCGCTTGCACTTCTTGCAGTCCTCCTGTTGGCATCGGTATTGCTGTATGTTTTCCGTTCGTTATGGATGCCTGTTTTCGTTGTGAGAAAATTGAAGCGGCGCAGCGATCAGCACGTGTTTTTTGAAGCATACGGCGCTCTCCTAAAACAGATGAAGAGAAGAGGACTGCCGAAACAAGGCAGTGAAACGCTGCGTGATTATGCGAAACGAATTGATGGAAAACATGGCCCAGAAGACATGTCAAAGCTGACATCAAGCTATGAACGGGCGCTGTACAGAAATGAAGATTCGGCGAAGCTTTGGAATGAATCCAGAGAGTTATGGGAAAATTTAATTAAAAGAAGATGGTCTTGACCGCTTATCAACGTGTTGTTAGAATTAGTGAATATTATCGGAGTCTGGGAGCGAGTTGCCGGACTCCGGCAAACGGCCTTGCCAAAGAGGGCGGAGCGGCTTCATATCTGTCCTCGTTTTTTTCTGTGTCAAAAAACTTAGAGGAGATTAGGTGACAACCATGACAAAGTTAGTGAATGAAATGATTCTTGTCCTTGATTTCGGCAGTCAGTATAACCAGCTGATTACACGCCGTATCCGTGAATTCGGGGTATACAGCGAGTTGCATCCCCATACATTGACGGCTGAAGAAATTAAAGAAATGAATCCAAAAGGAATTATTTTATCCGGCGGTCCAAACAGTGTGTATGATGAAAACTCTTTCCGCTGTGACGAGAAAATCTTCGAGCTTGATATTCCTGTTTTAGGAATTTGCTACGGCATGCAGCTGATGACTCATTACCTTGGCGGTAAAGTTGAAGCGGCAAGCCAGCGTGAATACGGAAAAGCAAACATCCGTATCGAAGGCACACCTGATTTGTTCAAAGATCTTCCGAACGAACAAGTGGTTTGGATGAGCCACGGCGATTTGGTTGTAGAAGTTCCTGAAGGCTTCACTGTTGACGCGACAAGCCATCACTGCCCGAACTCAGCGATGAGCAAAGCGGACAAAAAATGGTACGGCGTTCAGTTCCACCCGGAAGTGCGCCACTCTGAATACGGCAATGATCTTCTGAAAAACTTTGTATTCGGCGTTTGTGATTGTGAAGGCAAATGGTCAATGGAGAACTTTATTGAAATTGAAATGCAAAAAATCCGTGAAACGGTCGGAGACAAGCAGGTTCTTTGCGCGCTAAGCGGCGGCGTTGATTCCTCTGTTGTTGCTGTTTTGATTCATAAAGCGATCGGCGACCAGCTGACTTGTATCTTTGTAGACCATGGTCTTCTCCGTAAAGGCGAGGCCGAAGGTGTTATGAAAACATTCAGCGAAGGCTTTAACATGAACGTGATTAAAGTAGACGCAAAAGACAGGTTCTTAAATAAACTAAAAGGCGTTTCTGATCCTGAGCAAAAACGCAAAATCATTGGTAATGAATTCATTTACGTGTTCGATGATGAAGCGGACAAGCTCAAAGGCATCGACTACCTTGCACAAGGAACGCTTTACACAGATATCATCGAGAGCGGTACTGCAACGGCGCAAACGATCAAATCTCACCACAATGTCGGCGGGCTTCCTGAAGACATGCAGTTTGAACTGATCGAGCCGTTAAACACGCTCTTCAAAGACGAAGTGCGCGCGCTTGGCACAGAGCTCGGCATTCCTGATGAAATCGTATGGCGCCAGCCTTTCCCAGGACCGGGACTCGGAATCCGCGTTCTTGGCGAAGTAACAGAAGAAAAACTGGAAATCGTTCGTGAATCAGATGCGATTTTGCGTGAAGAAGTTGCAAATCACGGGTTAGAGCGTGATATCTGGCAATACTTCACTGTTCTTCCTGACATCCGCAGCGTTGGTGTTATGGGTGACGCGAGAACATATGATTACACAATCGGAATCCGCGCCGTTACATCAATCGACGGCATGACATCTGACTGGGCGCGTATCCCGTGGGATGTGCTTGAAGTCATTTCTACACGTATCGTGAATGAAGTGAAGCATATTAACCGCGTGGTGTATGATATTACAAGTAAGCCGCCTGCGACGATTGAGTGGGAATAAGAATCAATTAACGAAACCATCTTTTTGGCGATTTTGCCGGGAAGATGGTTTTATTTGTTTATTACGAACAAAATCGGATTTTGTGCGGCTATCGTTCGTTTTTTTGTATTGTTTTTTCAAATTGAAGTTGGTACAATAGACACAGAAATCAAATAAGATGAATTCGTATAATCGCGGGGATATGGCTCGCAAGTCTCTACCAAGCTACCGTAAATGGCTTGACTACGTAAACATTTCTTTCGTTTGATATAAATAAAACACGTTTATTTATTCAAACTGAAACCCGTCTGTAGTCAAGCGTCCCAAAATGTATTGGGGCGTTTTTTATTTGGCGTTTTCAGGGCAGGATAAATAGCAAAGAGTGAAGGGAGTCAAATAGCTTGAAAAAGTTTTTTCAGTTTGATGAGCTGGGCACCAGCTATCGCAATGAAATCATTGGCGGATTAACGACTTTTTTATCTATGGCATATATTTTGTTCGTCAATCCGATTACGCTTGCTTTGGAGAGTGTGAAAGATTTTCCGGAGGCGCTGAGAATTGACCAAGGTGCGGTCTTTACAGCGACAGCGCTGGCGTCAGCAGCAGGCTGTATCTTAATGGGATTGATAGCGAGATATCCGATTGCCATCGCGCCCGGTATGGGGCTGAACGCGTTTTTTGCGTTTTCTGTCGTCCTCGGTATGGGCATTTCATGGCAGGCAGCTTTGTCTGGTGTTTTTATTTCAGGACTTATTTTCGTTGCTCTTTCTTTAACAGGTTTTCGTGAAAAAATCATCAACGCCATTCCGCCTGAGCTGAAATTGGCAGTCGGCGCGGGTATCGGCCTGTTTATTACATTTGTTGGATTACAAGGTTCAGGAATCATTACAGCGAATCCTTCTACACTCGTCACCATCGGAAACATTCACAGCGGTCCTGTACTATTAACAATTTTCGGTGTGATTGTAACTGTTATTTTAATGGTGCTTCGCGTTAACGCAGGCGTGTTTATCGGGATGCTGTTAACAGCGGTTGCCGGCATGATTTTCGGATTGGTTCCGGTTCCGTCTCAAATCATCGGCAGTGTGCCGAGCCTTGCGCCGACGTTCGGACAAGCATGGATTCACCTGCCGGATATTTTCTCCGTCCAAATGCTGATCGTCATTTTAACTTTCTTGTTTGTCGGTTTTTTTGATACAGCGGGTACACTTGTTGCTGTGGCGACTCAAGCTGGTTTAATGAAGGAAAACAAATTGCCGCGTGCGGGCCGTGCGCTTTTAGCTGATTCATCTTCCATTGTAATCGGTGCCGTGCTTGGTACGTCTACTACAACTTCTTACGTTGAATCAAGCTCAGGTGTCGCTGCGGGTGCCCGTTCAGGATTTGCGGCTATTGTAACAGGTATTCTCTTTTTACTGGCTACGTTTTTCTCACCGCTTCTGTCAGTCGTTACATCAAATGTAACAGCTCCGGCGCTGATTATTGTCGGTGCATTGATGGTGGCGCCGCTTGGCAAAATCGCTTGGGATAAGTTCGAAGTGGCCGTTCCTGCTTTCCTTACCATGATCATGATGCCGTTAACGTACAGCATTGCGACTGGGATTGCCATCGGATTTATTTTCTACCCAATTACGATGGTGTGCAAAGGAAAAGCCAAAGAGGTTCATCCGATCATGTACGGACTGTTTGCCGTATTTATCCTGTACTTTATCTTCTTAAAATAAGGAATGGAAACCAGCTGCCGGTGCAGCTGGTTTTTTTGTTGCAAAAGGTAAAACCATTTCATACGATATACCGTCATGTAGATGTGCCGCCATGCTTTACTTAAATGGAAATGACTTGACTGTTCAGGAAGGCTTCGGTACCTTATATAAGTGTTTTATTTTCTTACTGAATGGTATTCCGCCGTATTTTTTTGATAGGAGTTGCTGACATGACGGAAGAAAGAAAAGAAACGTTTGAAGAAGAAGTTAACCAGAGTGAAAGAATAGATGCAGATGAAGAACCGCTATCGAGAATGTCCAGAAAGGCGAGCCGACAAAGCAAGCAGAAGCAAAAACAAAAGCAGAAACCGCACCAGGAACGCGGTGAATCAACTGCTAAAGAAAAGCTTGCGTCTGTATGGGCAGCCATCAACAGATATTGCGGTTTTGCGTTCTCGATTTTAAAATCACCGGCGAAAACCGTCGTGGCGGATGGTTTTTCTCATTATAAGTATGGGCTGATTTCAATGCTTATATTCAGTGTGGTCTTTTCAATCGGGAACTGGTTTCAGTTAAAGGCGAGCTGGAATCGGCCGCTCGGGTTTGGAGAACGCCATCACGCTTTCTATGACGGATTTTTAGTCGTTCTTGTGTATTTGCTCCTCTTTTTCGCGGTAATGGTCTTAGCGGTATGGGCCGTCTCCCGCTATATGATGAAGCAGAAGGTGACGTTCAGAGAAGCGGCTGCCGGTTTGGGTTCATTGCTTGTACCGGTGATTGCTGTTTCAATCCTTTGGCTGATCTTTGCGATCGTGAATATCCCGATGCTGACAGTTCTGTTTACAGTGCTTATCTTGTTTTCGATCTTTTTTATGATGGCGCTGTATGTGCAGCGTCTGTATCAGGCGGCACACGATGCACCGATTGACTATATCTATTGTGTATTTGCTGTGGTTGCGGTAGCGCTGCTGTTTACGGCGGTGACTTGGCCGTTGATTTCTGAGTATTTCACGGCGTCGCTGATTCCGCTTTAATGAAAAAACCGGCTGTTTATAGCCGGTTTTTTTATGTCACACTTTTTACAAATATATCTAAAAAACACAGTTGATTTGTAGGATTAATCCATGTATGATAGGGAAAATGCTGTAAACGTCCAGCGCACAAACCTTTATGTTTAAGGAGGATGATGGACATGGCCGATTTACTTCGCCGAGCGATTAATCGGAAGAAACAATTTTTAAAAACCAAATTACTGCTCTCGGAATTTTATCAGGGAAGAGGGGAACAGCTGGCTGATTATACGCTGAGTGAGCTTGAGAAAGAATACAAGTCCCTTCTGAAAATGAAAAAAGAGATCTGACAATATATGAGAAGAGGTGAGTCTGCTGAAAAGCGGGCTTTTTTGTTTTGATTTTGAAAAGGTGAGAAAGAGGGTAAACTACTACTGTTCAACCTGACAAAGTGTGTCGAAATATTTTCCTTAGGCTTACGGCCGCAACGGATTGTAAACGACTCGTTTCTCTAGTAGAATATGAATGCTTTATGCAAGCTGAAGAGTAGGGGGATGAAATAAAATGATGCAAACCATCTTATCAAATGGGATAGCCATGGTTCTCATAATTCTCATTATTAATATTGTCTATGTGTCATTTTTTACGATAAGAATGATTTTAACGCTGAAAGGCCAGCGGTATTTAGCGGCCGGCATCAGTACGATTGAAATACTGGTTTATGTGACAGGACTGAGCCTGGTGCTCGATAACTTAGACCAGATTCAAAATGTAATCGCGTACGCGCTCGGTTACGGTCTTGGCGTGATTGCCGGCATGAAAATAGAAGAAAAATTGGCGCTTGGCTATATTATGGTCAACGTGATTACGAAGGAGCTTGATCTTGATCTTCCGAAGCAGCTTCGTGAAAAAGGCTACGGCGTGACGAACTGGGTGGCAGGCGGGCTTGAAGGCGACCGCACAGCTCTTCAGATTCTGACACCGAGAAGATATGAACTCCAGCTGTATGATACGATTAAAACACTTGATTCAAAGGCATTTATTATTGCATATGAACCAAAAACAATTCACGGCGGCTTCTGGGTTAAAGCGGTGAAGAAGAGGAGAATTAAAGAATAATGGCAAAGCCGAAGAAGAAAAAGTTTGAAGTGACAGAGCAGCAAACCATTGATGCGGTGCTTCAGCAAATGAAAGAAGAAGGATATCTGCCTGTACGGCGAATGGAAGAGCCTATTTTTATGGAAAAAAAGGAAAATGGGTCAATTCAGATCGTTCCGTGCGGGAAAAAAATCGTATTTGAAGGGAAATTGATCTAAAACACGAACATTAGTAGAATGAATTTTTGTATCGTTCGATAATATCGTTGACATTATCCATGTCCGTTGTTAAGATAAACATGAAATCAAAACACGACCTCATATAATCTTGGGAATATGGCCCATAAGTTTCTACCCGGCAACCGTAAATTGCCGGACTATGCAGGAAAGTGATCGATAAAACTGACATGGATATATCGCAGAAGCGAACGACTGACGATACATGTACCATGCCCGGTTTGTATTGCTTCCTCATAAGTGCAATGCAGAACGGGTATTTTTTATTTTCTGAAAACTAAAGCATTAGAAGGTGGGAACAGAATGCAGCCGCTAGTAGGAATCATCATGGGAAGCACTTCCGATTGGGAGACAATGAAAAACGCATGCGATATTCTTGACGAACTCAATGTTCCGTACGAAAAAAAGGTCGTTTCCGCTCACCGGACGCCTGATTTGATGTTTGAATACGCTGAAACTGCCAGAGAGAGAGGCATCAAGGTGATTATCGCCGGTGCCGGAGGAGCAGCGCATCTGCCGGGGATGACGGCGGCGAAAACAACACTGCCGGTCATCGGAGTTCCGGTTCAGTCCAAGGCGCTAAACGGAATGGATTCACTTCTCTCCATTGTCCAAATGCCTGGAGGCGTGCCTGTTGCGACAACAGCCATCGGCAAAGCGGGCGCTGTGAATGCAGGCCTGTTAGCGGCGCAAATTTTGTCAGCTTTTGACGAAAATCTTGCCCGTAAGCTGGATGAGAGAAGAGAAAATACAAAACAGACGGTGTTAGAAAGCAGTGATCAGCTTGTCTAAACAAATCATCAACCCGGGAGCTGTAATCGGCATTATCGGCGGCGGCCAGCTTGGAAAAATGATGGCTGTGTCCGCCAAACAAATGGGGTATAAAGTCGCAGTCGTTGATCCGGTGAAAGATTCGCCGTGCGGGCAGGTTGCGGATGTCGAAATTACCGCTCATTATAATGATCGTGAAGCGATTCGAAAATTGGCGAAAATCAGCGACATCATCACGTATGAGTTTGAAAACATCGACTATGATGCGCTGCATTGGCTAAAAGATCATGCGTATCTCCCGCAAGGAAGTGAGCTGCTGCTCATTACCCAAAACCGTGAAACAGAGAAAAAAGCAATACAAGCCGCGGGCTGTGAAGTCGCGCCGTACAGCATCGTCAAAACAAAGGATGAACTGAAACAGGCTGTACAGGAGCTTGGGCTTCCCGCAGTGCTCAAAACATGCCGCGGAGGATACGACGGCAAAGGACAATTTGTCATCAAGGAAGAGGCGCAAATTGAGCAGGCTGCCGCTCTTTTAGAGCACGGAACTTGCATTCTTGAAAGCTGGGTTTCTTTTGAAATGGAACTGTCGGTTATCGTCGTCAGATCGGTAAACGGCGAAATTTCAACATTTCCGGCAGCTGAAAACATTCACCACAACAATATTCTTTTTCAAAGCATCGTGCCTGCACGGGTGGAGGAAGGAATTCAGAAGAAGGCTGCCGAGCTGGCCGTTAAGCTTGCAGAAGAGCGTAACCTTGTCGGACCGCTTGCTGTTGAAATGTTCCTGACAGAAGACGGAGAGCTTTTGGTCAATGAACTGGCGCCAAGGCCGCACAATTCAGGGCATTATACGCTGGACCTTTGCGAAACGAGCCAGTTTGAACAGCATATCAGAGCGATATGCGGCCTTCCGCTTGGGAAAACAGATTTGCTGAAGCCAGGCATGATGGTGAATCTTCTCGGCGATGAAGTGAAGCTTGTTGAGGAGGAGCCGGAGCTTTTAAAAGAAGCAAAGCTATATATATACGGAAAACACGAAATCAAAAAAGGCCGCAAAATGGGGCATATTACATTTATGAAGCAACCTGAAGACCACTGGATTCAGGGGATCACAAATAAATGGATGAATAGAGACGGAGGACAAGCAGAATGATCGAACGTTATTCAAGACCTGAAATGTCCGCGATTTGGACGGATGAAAACAGATTTCAAGCGTGGCTAGAGGTGGAGATTCTTGCCTGTGAAGCATGGGCGGAACTTGGCGTCATCCCGAAAGAAGACGTAAAGCTCATGCGCGAGAACGCGTCATTTGACATTAACCGCATTTTAGAAATCGAACAGGACACGCGCCATGACGTTGTCGCTTTTACACGCGCCGTTTCCGAATCACTGGGCGAGGAAAGAAAATGGGTGCACTACGGCTTAACGTCAACTGACGTTGTTGATACTGCTCTTTCTTACTTATTAAAACAGGCAAACGATATTCTGCTCAAGGACCTTGAGAGATTTGTTGACATTATAAAAGAAAAAGCGAAAGAACATAAATACACAGTCATGATGGGGCGCACACACGGCGTACATGCTGAGCCTACAACATTCGGCTTAAAACTTGCGCTTTGGCATGAAGAAATGAAACGCAATCTTGAGCGTTTCAAACAAGCGAAAGAAGGCATCGAGGTTGGGAAGATTTCCGGCGCTGTCGGCACATATGCGAACATTGATCCATTTGTTGAGCAATATGTATGTGAGAAGCTCGGATTGAAAGCAGCACCGATTTCGACTCAAACCCTTCAGCGTGACCGCCATGCTGACTATATGGCGACACTTGCTTTGATCGCGACAAGCATCGAGAAATTCGCAGTGGAAATTCGCGGACTGCAAAAGAGTGAGACACGCGAAGTTGAGGAATTTTTCGCGAAAGGGCAAAAGGGTTCATCTGCAATGCCGCACAAACGCAATCCGATCGGCTCTGAAAACATGACAGGCATGGCGCGCGTCATTCGTGGCTACATGATGACGGCTTACGAAAATGTTCCATTATGGCATGAACGCGATATTTCTCATTCTTCAGCAGAACGGATTATTCTTCCGGATGCGACAATCGCGCTGAACTACATGCTGAACCGCTTCTCTAACATCGTGAAGAACTTAACGGTCTTCCCGGAAAATATGAAACGCAACATGGACCGCACACTCGGCCTTATCTACTCTCAGCGCGTGCTGCTTGCTTTGATTGACACAGGCCTGACTCGTGAAGAAGCCTATGATACAGTGCAGCCGAAGGCAATGGAAGCGTGGGAAAAACAAGTGCCGTTCCGTGAGCTTGTGGAAGCGGAAGAGAAAATCACTTCCCGTCTTTCTCCGGAAAAAATTGCTGACTGCTTTGATTACAACTACCATCTGAAAAATGTTGATCTGATCTTTGAACGTTTAGGTTTAGCATAGAAGAAGCTGTTAGGCGGCTTCTTCTATGCCGCTGCAGTTTGAAAATTCCCAACATTCGGGTTAGGAGGCCTTCCGTGAATATTGTGAAAAAAGAACTTTTATACGAAGGAAAAGCAAAAAAGATCTACAAAACCGATGACGAAAACACGCTGTATGTCGTGTATAAAGACTCCGCCACTGCCTTTAACGGCGAGAAAAAAGCAGAAATCAGCGGGAAAGGGCGCTTAAATAACGAGATTTCAAGCTTAATTTTCAAACACCTTCATGCTAAAGGCATTAACAACCATTTTATCGAGCGCATTTCAGAAACAGAGCAGCTCATTAAAAAGGTAACGATTGTGCCGCTTGAAGTCGTCGTCAGAAATGTTGTGGCAGGAAGCATGTCCAAACGTCTCGGCATTCCAGAAGGCACGGAGCTTGAACAGCCGATTATCGAGTTTTACTACAAGGATGACGCGCTGGGTGATCCGCTCATCACAGAAGATCATATTTGGCTCTTAAAAGCGGCGACTCCTGAACAGGTAGAAACCATTAAGTCCATTACAAAAACAGTAAATGAAGAGCTTCAAACCATTTTTGACGATTGTCATGTCAGATTAATAGATTTCAAGCTTGAATTCGGTCTAGATGCAGACGGGCAAGTGCTTTTGGCGGATGAAATTTCACCTGATACATGCCGCTTATGGGATAAAGACACGAACGAAAAGCTGGACAAAGATTTATTCAGACGCAATCTGGGAAGCTTAACCGACGCATACGAAGAGATTTTCAAAAGACTGGGAGGCATTCATCATGTATAAAGTAAAAGTTTATGTCAGCTTAAAAGAAAGTGTACTAGATCCACAAGGGAGCGCTGTCCAGCATGCCTTGCACAGTATGACTTACAACGAGGTTCAAGATGTGCGCATCGGGAAATACATGGAGCTTACCATTGAAAAATCAGACCGTGATCTTGACGCGCTCGTAAAAGAAATGTGCGAAAAACTTCTTGCGAATACAGTGATTGAAGATTACAGATACGAGGTTGAGGAGGTAGTCGCACAGTGAAATTTGCGGTGATTGTGTTACCCGGCTCCAACTGTGATATCGATATGTATCATGCTGTAAAGGATGAGCTCGGCCATGAAGTGGAATACGTCTGGCATGAGGAAACAAGCCTTGACGGCTTCGACGGCGTGTTAATCCCGGGAGGATTTTCTTACGGCGACTACTTGAGATGCGGCGCTATCGCCCGATTTGCGAATATTATGCCAGCTGTCAAACAGGCGGCGGCTGAAGGAAAACCTGTTCTTGGCGTCTGCAACGGATTCCAGATTTTACAGGAGCTTGGCCTTCTTCCAGGCGCAATGAGACGCAACAAAGATTTGAAGTTCATTTGCCGTCCGGTTGAATTAATTGTGCAGAACGACAAAACATTATTCACATCTTCCTATGAAAAGGGACAATCGATTACAATCCCGGTTGCCCATGGTGAAGGAAATTTCTACTGTGATGACGAAACGCTTGCTTCATTGAAAGAAAACAATCAAATTGCTTTCACATACGGCTCCAATATTAACGGAAGCGTCAGCGACATTGCCGGTGTCGTGAATGAGAAAGGCAACGTATTAGGCATGATGCCTCACCCTGAGCGCGCGGTCGATGAACTGCTTGGAAGCGCCGACGGTCTTAAATTGTTTCAGTCTATCGTGAAAAATTGGAGGGAAACTCATGTCACTACTGCTTGAACCAAGTAAAGAACAAATAAAAGAAGAGAAACTGTATCAGCAAATGGGTGTCAGTGATGATGAGTTTGCATTGATTGAATCCATTCTTGGAAGATTGCCGAACTACACAGAAATCGGGATTTTTTCTGTCATGTGGTCAGAGCATTGCAGCTACAAAAACTCAAAGCCGATTCTGCGTAAATTCCCGACAAGCGGAGAGCGCGTGCTGCAAGGTCCGGGGGAAGGCGCCGGAATCGTTGATATCGGTGATAACCAAGCGGTTGTGTTCAAAATTGAATCACATAACCACCCATCAGCTCTCGAACCTTACCAAGGCGCTGCGACTGGCGTAGGCGGCATTATCCGTGACGTATTCTCAATGGGTGCCCGTCCAATCGCTGTATTGAACTCTCTTCGATTTGGTGAACTGACTTCACCGCGCGTGAAGTACTTGTTTGAAGAAGTAGTAGCGGGAATCGCCGGATACGGCAACTGTATCGGGATCCCGACAGTCGGCGGAGAAGTGCAGTTTGACAGCAGCTATGAAGGAAATCCGCTCGTCAACGCAATGTGCGTCGGATTAATTAATCATGAAGACATCAAAAAAGGCCAGGCGAAGGGTGTCGGCAACACAGTGATGTACGTAGGAGCGAAAACAGGGCGTGACGGAATCCACGGCGCTACGTTTGCTTCTGAAGAAATGTCTGATTCGTCTGAAGAAAAGCGCTCTGCTGTTCAAGTGGGCGACCCGTTTATGGAGAAACTTTTGCTTGAAGCATGTCTGGAAGTCATCCAATGTGATGCGTTAGTCGGCATTCAGGATATGGGAGCTGCCGGTTTAACAAGCTCAAGTGCCGAAATGGCAAGTAAAGCCGGTTCTGGTATTGAGATGAATCTTGACCTGATTCCTCAGCGTGAAACAGGCATGACCGCTTATGAAATGATGCTTTCTGAATCACAGGAACGGATGCTTTTGGTTATCGAACGCGGACGTGAGCAGGAAATCATCGATATTTTTGACAAGTACGATCTTGAAGCGGTTTCTGTCGGACGTGTGACAGATGATAAAATGCTTCGCCTGACACATAAAGGAGAGGTAGTGTGCGAGCTGCCTGTTGATGCCTTGGCAGAAGAAGCACCGGTTTACCACAAGCCTTCTCAAGAGCCTGCTTACTACCGCGAGTTTTTAGAGACAGACGTTCCGGCTCCTCAAATTGATGATGCCAATGAAACGCTGAAGGCCCTCCTCCAGCAGCCGACGATCGCAAGTAAAGAATGGGTTTACGATCAGTATGACTACATGGTGCGGACGAATACAGTTGTCGCTCCTGGGTCTGACGCAGGTGTTCTCAGAATCCGCGGAACGAAAAAGGCGCTGGCGATGACGACAGATTGTAATGCCCGTTATCTCTATCTTGATCCTGAAGTCGGCGGAAAAATCGCTGTCGCTGAAGCAGCGCGCAACATCATTTGCTCAGGTGCAGAACCGCTTGCCGTCACAGATAACCTTAACTTCGGAAACCCGGAGAAACCGGAAATCTTCTGGCAGATCGAAAAAGCGGCTGACGGCATCAGTGAAGCGTGCAATGTTCTCAGCACACCGGTTATCGGCGGAAACGTATCGCTTTATAACGAATCAAACGGCACAGCGATCTACCCGACACCTGTTATCGGCATGGTCGGCTTAATTGAAGATACAGCACACATTACAACACAGCATTTCAAACAAGCGGGAGATCTCGTTTACGTGATCGGTGAAACAAAACCTGAGTTTGCTGGTAGTGAGCTGCAAAAAATGACAGAAGGCAGCATTTACGGCAAAGCGCCGCAAATCGATCTTGATATAGAGCTGTCACGCCAAAGAGCGCTACTTGATGCGATTAAAAAAGGCTTCGTTCAATCTGCGCATGATGTGTCTGAAGGCGGCTTAGGCGTAGCGATTGCAGAAAGTGTCATGACGACGGAAAACCTTGGCGCAAACGTGACTGTTGAAGGAGGGGCAGCGTTATTATTCTCTGAATCTCAATCCCGCTTTGTTGTTTCTGTGAAAAAAGAACATCAAGCAGCGTTTGAAGCAGCGGTGAAAGATGCGGTTCATATCGGTGAGGTAACAGCTGACGGACTTCTGGCGATTCAAAACCAAGACGGACAACAATTGATTCATGCGCAAACGAAAGAGCTTGAGCGCGCATGGAAAGGAGCTATCCCATGCTTGCTGAAATCAAAGGCTTAAATGAAGAATGCGGCGTTTTTGGGATTTGGGGACATGAAGAAGCCCCGCAAATCACATATTACGGCCTCCACAGCCTCCAGCACAGAGGACAGGAGGGCGCGGGAATTGTAGCAACTGACGGTGAAAAACTGACGGCGCACAAAGGCCAAGGCCTGATCACTGAAGTGTTTCAAAACGGCGAGCTCAGCAAAGTAAAGGGGAAAGGCGCAATCGGGCACGTTCGGTACGCGACGGCTGGAGGCGGCGGATATGAAAATGTTCAGCCGCTCCTCTTCCGGTCCCAAAACAACGGCAGCCTGGCGCTTGCCCATAACGGAAATCTCGTCAATGCCACTCAGCTGAAGCAGCAGCTTGAAAATCAAGGGAGCATTTTTCAGACCTCTTCGGACACAGAGGTTTTGGCTCACCTGATCAAAAGAAGCGGCCACTTCACGTTGAAGGATCAAATTAAAAACTCGCTTTCCATGCTGAAAGGCGCTTACGCGTTCCTGATCATGACCGAAACAGAAATGATTGTCGCGCTTGACCCGAACGGGCTTAGACCGCTGTCAATCGGAATGATGGGCGACGCTTATGTTGTCGCATCAGAAACATGCGCATTTGATGTGGTCGGCGCAACGTATCTTCGTGAGGTAGAACCGGGCGAAATGCTGATCATCAATGATGAAGGCATGAAATCAGAGCGTTTTTCCATGAATATCAACCGTTCCATTTGCAGCATGGAGTACATTTATTTCTCAAGGCCTGACAGCAACATTGACGGCATTAACGTGCACAGTGCGCGTAAAAACCTCGGGAAAATGCTGGCTCAGGAATCCGCAGTCGAGGCTGATGTCGTAACAGGGGTTCCGGATTCCAGTATTTCTGCGGCAATCGGATATGCAGAAGCAACAGGCATCCCATACGAGCTTGGCTTAATCAAAAACCGCTATGTCGGCAGAACGTTTATTCAGCCGTCTCAGGCTCTGCGCGAGCAAGGCGTCAGAATGAAGCTATCTGCGGTGCGCGGGGTTGTGGAAGGCAAACGCGTCGTCATGGTAGATGACTCTATCGTCCGCGGAACAACAAGCCGCCGGATTGTCACGATGCTCAGAGAAGCGGGTGCGACAGAGGTGCATGTCAAAATCAGTTCACCGCCGATCGCTCATCCGTGCTTTTACGGCATTGATACTTCCACACATGAAGAACTGATCGCGTCTTCCCATTCTGTTGAAGAAATCCGTCAGGAAATCGGAGCCGACACCCTCTCATTTTTGAGTGTGGAAGGGCTGCTGAAAGGCATTGGCAGAACATACGATGACTCTAATTGCGGACAGTGTCTCGCTTGCTTTACAGGAAAATATCCGACTGAAATTTATCAGGATACAGTGCTTCCTCATGTAAAAGAAGCGGTATTAACCAAATAAAACTTGAAAATGACATAAAGGCAGCGCAGTTCGGCTGCCTTTCTCATTCTGCCCTCGTTCGGGGAGATATTTTGAAAAGCGCCTTAAAGGAGTGAATAGGATGTCTGAAGCATATAAAAACGCAGGAGTTGACATCGAAGCCGGATATGAAGCTGTAAAACGAATGAAAAAACATGTGGAGCGCACAAAACGGCTTGGCGTTATGGGCAGCCTTGGCGGTTTTGGCGGCATGTTTGACCTGTCTGAGCTTTCTTATCAAAAACCTGTTTTAATTTCGGGAACGGACGGTGTCGGCACAAAATTAAAGCTCGCTTTTTCCATGGATAAGCATGACACGATTGGCGTGGACGCTGTTGCAATGTGTGTCAATGATGTGCTGGCACAAGGTGCAGAACCGCTGTTTTTCCTCGATTATTTAGCGGTCGGCAAAGCGGACCCTGTGAAAATTGAGCAGATCGTACAAGGTGTGGCAGACGGCTGTGAGCAGTCAGGTTCAGCCTTAGTTGGCGGCGAGACGGCTGAAATGCCGGGACTATATACAGCTGATGAATACGATATTGCCGGTTTCTCAGTCGGAGTGGCGGAAAAGGACGAAATTGTGACTGGAGAAAACATCAAAGAAGGTCATCTTTTGATCGGCCTGAGCTCCAGCGGCCTTCACAGCAACGGATTTTCCCTTGTCAGAAAAGTGCTTTTGGATGATGCGGAGCTGGATCTTGATAAAACATACGAACCGTTTGACCGCCCCCTTGGCGAGGAGTTGCTTGAACCGACAAGAATTTACGTGAAGCCTGTGCTTGCGGCGGTGAAAAGCGGAAAAGTCGACGGCATGGCGCACGTGACAGGCGGAGGATTCATCGAAAATATCCCGCGCATGCTTCCAGAAGGCTTAAGTGCGGAAATCGATAACGGCTCATGGCCGATCCCGCCAATTTTCTCTTTCTTGCAAGAGTATGGCAAGCTGAAGGAAGAAGACATGTTCAACGTCTTTAATATGGGGATCGGCTTTGTTTTGGCAGTCAAAGAAGAGCATCTGACAGATGTGATCGGAACGCTTGAAAGCCACGGCGAAAAAGCCTATTTGATCGGGCGTGTGAAACAAGGAGAAGGCGTCACATTCGGCGGTGCGGCACTTTCATGAAAAAGTTTGCGGTATTTGCATCCGGAAACGGTTCAAACTTCGAAGCCATCGTCACGCGTTTGAAAGAGGAGAACTGGGATGCGTCCGTATCGCTCCTCGTTTGCGATAAACCGCAGGCGAAAGTCATCGAACGGGCGGAAACGTTCCATATTCCATCCTTTGCATTTGAGCCGAAGTCTTATGAAAACAAGGCCGCATTTGAACGGGCCATTATTGAACAGCTTCGCCTTCATGACGTTGAATTGATTGTTCTTGCCGGATATATGAGGCTGATCGGTGACACGCTGCTTCAGGCATACGGAGGAAAAATCATCAACATTCACCCGTCGCTTCTTCCTGCGTTTCCTGGGATTGATGCAGTCGGGCAGGCGTACCGCGCGGGTGTGAAGGTTGCCGGAATCACCGTGCATTATGTCGATGAAGGAATGGATACAGGCCCGATCATCGCTCAAAAGGCAATCGAAATTGACGAACACGATACATTGGAAACAATCGAACAGCGGATTCACAAGCTTGAGCATAAATGGTATCCGAGTGTGATTAAACAGCTATTAGGATTAAATAACAGAGGTGAAAAGGCATGACCATTAAACGTGCATTAATCAGTGTTTCAGATAAAACAAATCTCGTTCCTTTTGTAAAAGAACTGACAGAGCTTGGCGTTGAAGTCATTTCAACAGGCGGAACGAAAAAGCTTCTTCAAGAAAACGGTGTGAATGTCATCGGAATTTCTGAAGTGACAGGCTTTCCTGAAATTATGGACGGACGGCTAAAAACACTTCATCCGAATATTCATGGCGGTCTTCTGGCAGTTCGCGGCAATGAAGAGCATATGGCGCAGATCAATGAACACGGGATTCAGCCGATTGACCTCGTTGTCGTCAACCTTTATCCATTTAAAGAAACGATTTCTAAAGAAGATGTCACATATGAAGATGCGATTGAAAATATCGACATCGGCGGACCGGGCATGCTGCGTGCGGCATCAAAAAACCATCAGGATGTGACGGTTATCGTTGATCCGGCGGATTACAGCCCTGTGCTGAATCAAATCAAAGAAGAAGGCGGCGTATCACTTCAGAAAAAACGCGAGCTGGCGGCAAAAGTATTCCGTCATACTGCGGCATATGATGCACTGATCGCTGACTATCTGACAGATGTTGTCGGTGAAAAAGAACCGGAACAATTCACTGTAACATTTGAGAAAAAACAATCGCTTCGCTACGGAGAGAACCCGCATCAGGAAGCAACATTCTACCAAAGCGCGCTTCCTGTTAAAGGATCTATTGCGCAAGCAGAACAGCTCCACGGAAAAGAGCTTTCTTACAACAACATTAAAGACGCGGATGCAGCAGTTCAAATCGTTCGTGAATTCACTGAGCCGGCTGCGGTTGCCGTAAAGCATATGAATCCTTGCGGCGTAGGAACAGGAAAAACGATCGCAGAAGCGTTTGACAGAGCGTTTGAAGCAGATAAAACATCTATCTTCGGCGGCATTATCGCGCTGAACCGTGAAGTGGACAAAGCAACTGCAGAGGCGCTTCACAACATTTTCTTAGAAATCATCATTGCGCCTTCATTCAGCCAAGAAGCGCTTGACATCCTGACTGCGAAGAAAAATCTTCGTCTGCTGACGCTTGATGTGACAGCTGCCGTTCAAAAAGAAAAACAGCTGACATCCGTTCAAGGCGGGCTGCTGATTCAAGATTTAGATATGCACGGCTTTGATGATGCAGAGATCAGCATCCCGACAAAAAGAGAGCCGAACGAGCAAGAGTGGGAAGACTTGAAGCTTGCTTGGAAAGTCGTAAAGCATGTGAAATCAAATGCGATCGTTCTCGCAAAAGACAACATGACAGTCGGCGTGGGAGCAGGTCAAATGAACCGCGTCGGATCAGCGAAAATTGCCATTGAACAAGCAGGAGAAAAAGCGAAAGGCAGTGCGCTCGGTTCGGATGCATATTTCCCAATGCCGGATACTGTCGAAGAAGCGGCAAAAGCAGGCGTTACGGCTATCATTCAGCCAGGCGGATCGATCCGTGATGAGGATTCTATCAAAAAAGCGGATGAGTACGGCATTGCCATGGTATTCACCGGTATTAGACACTTCAAACATTAAGGGGATGAAAACGACGTGAATGTATTCATTATCGGTAAAGGCGGAAGAGAGCATACGCTGGCATGGAAGGTGGCGCAAAGCAGCCTCGTTGATACGGTATTTGCCGCTCCGGGAAATGACGGCATGGCAGCTTCCGCACAGCTTGTAAACATTGAGGAAAGCGACCACGCCGGGCTTGTCTCGTTTGCAAAAGAAAATCAGGTCGGCCTGACCATTGTCGGCCCTGAGGTTCCTTTAATTGAAGGTCTGGTTGATGAATTCGAAAAAGCCGGTTTGCGTGTATTCGGCCCGTCAAAAGCCGCTGCGATCATCGAAGGAAGCAAACAGTTCGCTAAGGATTTAATGAAGAAATACGACATTCCGACTGCAGAATACGACACGTTTACATCCTTTGAAGAGGCAAAGGCATATGTGCAGGAAAAAGGCGCTCCGATTGTCATAAAAGCGGATGGACTTGCGGCTGGAAAAGGCGTAACCGTTGCAATGACAGAGGAAGAAGCGATTGCATGTCTGCATGATTTTCTCGAGGATGAAAAGTTCGGTGATGCGAGTGCGTCTGTTGTCATTGAAGAATTTCTTTCCGGCGAAGAGTTTTCTCTTATGGCATTCGTCAAAGGAGAAAAGGTGTATCCAATGGTGATTGCCCAGGATCACAAGCGGGCGTTTGACGGAGACAAAGGCCCGAATACGGGCGGTATGGGTGCTTACTCTCCAGTTCCGCAAATTTGGGAAGAAACCGTCCGCCATGCCGTAGAAACAATCGTCAAGCCCGCTGCAAAAGCAATGGTACAAGAAGGCCGTTCCTTCACTGGCGTTTTGTACGCGGGATTGATGCTCACTGAAACCGGCTCGAAGGTCATTGAATTTAATGCCCGCTTTGGCGATCCGGAAACACAGGTCGTACTTCCGCGCATGGAATCTGATCTGGTACAAGTGCTTCTTGATCTTTTAAATGATAAGGAAGTTGACTTAAGATGGAAGGATACTGCGGCAGTGAGTGTTGTGCTTGCTTCAGAAGGTTACCCGGAAAGCTACGCAAAAGGCACGCCGATCGGCAGCCTTGCAACGGAAACTGAGCAGGTTGTGGTCTTCCATGCCGGAACGAAAGCAGAAGGTGGAGAGTTCGTCACAAACGGCGGCCGCGTCGCCAATGTGACTGCTTTTGATGAAACGTTTGAAGCGGCGAGAGACCGAGTGTACAAAGCCGTTGATGAGATCATCAAGCCGGGACTCTTTTTCAGAAAAGACATTGGGGCACGCGCTTTAAAAGCTGCCCAAAAATAAAGTAGAAAACCCGCAGATTAAGCTGCGGGTTTTTTTATACAAAAGCGGGGTGGTGAGCGGAAGAAGAAAGCACAACCAGCGTAGTCGGTTTTCCATGGGTCATCGAAGCGTCAATAAAATCTTCAAGCGTATGTACCGATTCTGTCACTACTTTTGTCACATAGCTGTACATCCCTGTAATACGGTGGTTCTCAGCCACATCCGGGTGCGCTGCAGCAAAGGCGGCATAGTGTTTGCAGCTTTTCGGCTCCATCAGGATAAAAGCCGTTACGTGCTTGTTTAGTTTTTCGTAACAGATATTCGCGCTGTAGCCGGTAATCACTCCTCTGTCTTCCAGCTTTCTGACACGTTCCGCCGCGCTTGGTGAGCTGAGTCCGACAAGCTTTCCCAGCTCAACCATCGTTAATCTGCCATTTCGCTGCAAGTGCGAGAGAATTTGAAGGTCTGTATCGTCCATTTGTCTGGCTCCTTTACATGTTTAAGCAAATTCGTGAAAATTCCTTTTATCATAAGGTGATGCTGTTGATTTAGCTTAATTGTAGCATATGGATGCCGTCTTATTTTTCTTATAATAAATCCATCAACGGAAGAGGAGGCATCATGTTGCAAGAATTGCAGCGTTCTATCACTTGGATTCAAGGGACGGCATTAACGATTGGGGCCGTATTAGGCTGCGGGATATTAATCCTGCCGTCTGTCACTGCTGACGCAGCCGGTCCCGCTTCTTTATTTGTTTGGGTGTTCATGTCTTTCTTATCTTTTCTTCTTGTCGGCACGCTGGCCCGGCTTGTGAAAATAGCGCCCAGCGCGGGAGGAATCACGGCTTATGTGCAGCTGGCTTTTCAGAAAAAAGCCGGAGCGATTTTGGGCTGGATCATGTTAGGGTCCGTTCCGATCGGCGTTCCTGTCATCGCTTTGACTGGCGCGCATTACGTCAGTTACGTTACAGAGGCTTCGGATTGGCAGATTACTTTAATTGCAGGTTGCATGCTGGCTGTCTCCATTTTGCTTCATATAAGAGGCATTCAACTATCTGCAAACATCAGTACACTCGTCATTTGTGTCATCGTATTTCTGCTTGTCGCTTCTATTGCCGTGTCATTGCCTCACGTCAGGATAGCAGAATTCAAGCCGTTACTTCCGCATGGCTGGTCTGCCGCAGGGTCTGTTTCTGTTATGATTTTTTTCTCTTTTGTAGGCTGGGAAATGATTACCCCATTGGCTGAGGAATTTCATCGCCCTGAGAAAGATGTCCCGCTCAGCTTGTTCTTGGCAGCGGCGTGTGTGGCAGGGCTGTATATCATGCTGTCTTTTGTCACGATAGGGACTCATTCCTATGGAGAGAATGGAGAAATCGCCTCGCTTGCGATGCTTATCTCAAAAGGAGCCGGGGAAAGCGGAGTATATGTAACGGTATGTTTAGCACTGTTTATTACATTCGCCACCATTCACGCCAATATTGCGGGTTTTTCCCGAATGGTATACGCATTAGCGAGAGAGGGGCACATCCCCTTATATTTCGGGAAACTCAGTGAGACAAAACATACGCCTATCCGTGTATTGATAGTGCTGGCCGCAGTGTTTGGCTTAGTGCTTGCGGCGCATGGCTTGTTTCAAATCGATTTGACGGCTCTGTTAAAAGGGCCGAGTGCGGCATTCATTGCCTCTTACATATGTACAATGGCAGCAGCACTGAAACTGCTGAAATGGAGAGATTCAGGCTGGTGGATGGCGCTCGGGGCGTTTATGGCGTGCGCAGTGATTTACACGTTCAGCGGCTGGGCACTCCTTTATCCGGCAGCCTTGGCAGCCGCAGGGTATCTCTATATGAAGACAACGGGATGTCATGAAAAAAAGCTTGATCATGTTTTGTGATCAAGCTTTTCCATTTATCTGTCTTGATGCTCTTGTTCGTTATTTCCGAAAGCGCCGTTTTGAAACATGTAGGTCATAGGGCAGAAGCGCAAGATTCCCGAACCTGCTTTCAAGGCCCCCATAAAGATGTAAAAGAGGTGCATTCTGCACCAAGGCTTTTTCGTAAACTTTGCGCTGGCGGCTGACATAATCGTCAGTCCGCAGGCGATTCTGAAGACGGCATTGATGAGACTGATGTTTGGCTTCATGGAAATCCGCTCCTTTTTACTTGAAAAAGTTTTTTAAATTGAACCTTCAAAAATTTGTAACGTTTTTATCGTGCGTGATGAGTAAGGATGTGATAACATGAGTCTAATACATGTAAAGGAGAGTATGTGAATGTCCGAACGCACCTTTAACTGGAAAAACAAAGACATCAGGGCACAGGTTGATGTTGTAGACTCAAAGCTGCTTCCAACGCTCCTTTTACGGAATGCTCTCGTCTTAAATCCATATGTAAAACAATGGCTGAAAAAAAACATTTGGATTTATCAGGACCGCATTGTTTATGTAGGTCATGAACTTCCGAATAGAGCCGAAGAAATTCATACGATTGATTGTGAAGGAAAATACATTGTGCCAGGGTATATCGAACCGCACGCACATCCTTTTCAAATATATAATCCCCAAACGCTGGCGGAATATGTGTCTCAATACGGAACAACGACATTTGTGAATGATAACTTATTTTTGCTTTTACAAAGCGGAAAAAAGAAAGCGCTTACGATTTTAAATGAACTCAAAAAGCAGCCGGTCCAGTATTTTTGGTGGTCACGCTATGACCTCCAGACCGAGGTTCTGAACGAGGATCACGTTCTTCCGTTTGACGTCAGAAAGCAGTGGATTGAACACCCGGATGTCATTCAAGGCGGAGAAATGACCGGATGGCCTCGTTTGGTAGATGGTGATGATTTAATGCTTCACTGCATGCAAGCTACAAAGAAACAGCGGAAACGTATTGAAGGGCATTTTCCCGGCGCTTCAGATAAAACGCTTACAAAAATGAAGCTGTTCGGAGCGGATTGTGATCATGAAGCGATGACAGGTGATGAAGTGATGAGAAGGCTGGAACTGGGCTACTATGTTTCCCTTCGGAACTCTTCCATTCGCCCTGATGTAAGAAACATATTGCAGGAGCTGCATGAGAAGGGCTTCCGCTATTATGACCACTTCTTTTATACGACAGACGGCGCGACGCCGAATTTCTATAAAGGCGGCATGACAAACGAGCTGATCCGCATCGCGTTAGAAGAAGGAGTTCCGGCAATCGATACCTACAATATGGCATCATTTAATATCGCGAAGTATTACCAAATGGATGACTATTTAGGAGTTGTCGGACCGGGAAGACTGGCATCGCTGAACATACTTGAAGATCCGTTAAATCCGAATCCTGTGACCGTTCTGTCAAAAGGGATTATCCTTCGTGAAGACGGCAGTGATATGAAGGCGTTTACAAAGACGGACTGGAACAAAGGCGGTCTTGTCCCGCTTGAGCTTTCATATGATATGACGATGGATGATTTACAGTTTTCGATGCCGATGGGCGTGAAAATGCGGAATGCGGTCATTATGGAGCCGTATATGATTGAGATCGACAATTCGATGGAGCAGCTCTCGTTTGACCATGATGAAAGTTATTTGACGATGCTTGACAAACATGGGAAATGGCGCGTCAATACGATGATAAAAGGGTTTGCCTCAAGCGTGCAGGGATTTGTGAGCTCCTTTACGACGACGGGGGATATTGTCGCGATTGGAAAAAATAAAGCGGATATGCTGCTCGCTTTCGCTCGCATGAAAGAAATCGGAGGAGGAATTGTTCTTGCGGAAAACGGGAACATTCTGCATGAAATTCCGCTTGCGCTGTGCGGCTGTGCCTCTTCGGAAACGTATGAAGATGTACTTGAGAAGGAACAAAAGCTGAAAGATCTTTTGACTGAAAGAGGCTACGAATTTTGTGATCCCGTCTATACGCTGCTCTTTTTGCAAAGTACACACCTTCCGTATATACGTATTACGCCGAGAGGAATCTTCGACGTCATGAAAAAAACTGTACTCTTTCCATCGATAATGCGTTAAAATATAAAAGAGCGGGGAGCCGACATATGAAAAAATGGATGACAGTTTGCGTGCTGTGTTTCGTGTTTTTTCTGCTTGTATCCTGCCAGCAGAAGGATGCTGTCCCTGATTCTGCAAAGAAGCCGAAAGCTCCTTTGACGGGACTGGCGACTGAACAGAAGGTGACTGAACGCCGGCCTGTTGCTGTTGTGGTGAACAATCACCCGAAGGCGAGGCCGCAGTCAGGACTGTCTAAAGCCGACATTGTCATAGAAGCGCTTGCCGAAGGGCAAATTACAAGATTTCTGGCCATTTTTCAAAGCCAGATGCCTGAAACTGTCGGCCCTGTGCGGAGCGCGCGGGAATATTTCGTCACTCTCAGCAATGGCTTTGACAGCATATTTGTCCATCACGGCTGGAGTCCCGGCGCCAAAGAGCAGCTGGAATCCGGAGCTGCCGATTATATTAACGGATTGGATTTTGACGGAAGCTTATTTTGGAGAGCCGATTTCAGCAAACCGCCCCACAATTCCTACACGTCTTATGATTACATAAAAAAGGCGGCGGAACAAAAGGGATATAAGCTGAAGCAGAAAACAGATCCGCTGCTGTTTCAAACATCAGAAGCAAAACCTGTAAATGAATCTTACAATGTTCGGGTAGATTATGGAACAAAGAACGTTACAAATCTTGTCGAATACAACTATGATAAAAAAGCTGAAGCTTATAAAAGAAGCTCTGATGGTGTCATAACGACAGACCGGGAAACCGGAAAGCCGGTTGCAATGCAAAATATTTTCATTGTTGAAGCCAGCCATCATACTATTGATCAAGATGGAAGGCGGGACATCGATCTGGAATCAGGGGGGAAAGGTCTGTTGTTTCAGCACGGAAACGTCATTGAAACAGACTGGAAACAAGTAAACGGAAGAATTGTGCCGGTAAAAGACGGCAAATGGCTGCCGTTTGTGCCAGGAAAGACTTGGATTAATATCGTGCCTGATCTCGATGCGGCTTCCATTAGTAAAGGAGAAGGTGTGTAACGATGCAAATCGATAAATTACGCGGCAAAGAGCTGGACCAGTTATTCAACTCGATCTTATCGCTGAAAGACCTGGAGGAATGTTACCGGTTCTTCGATGATCTTTGCACAATTAACGAAATTCAATCGCTGGCTCAGCGCCTTGAAGTGGCGCGCATGCTTCGCGAAGGAAACACGTACCATAAGATTGAAACAGAAACAGGCGCTTCCACAGCTACGATTTCCCGTGTGAAACGCTGCTTAAATTACGGTAATGACGCTTATGAAATGGCGCTTGACCGTGTGAAGGAGACGGAAACAGAGTCTTCTTCGAAATAACAAAGAACCGCCCTGCCGTTCGGCAAGGGCGGTTTCTTTATGAAACAAATTGGTGAATGAGTTTGTCGATGTCGACGATGCTGCCATCCTCTTTTCGATAGACAACATGCTCTTTGGAAAAGTGGATCGGCGAATTAATGCCGGCTGCGGCAGCGAGGTTAAACAGCCCCTCGCGCAGCGAAATGACGTAGTTGCAGACACGGTGCTGCTTTTCCTCGACGCTTAGTGCTTTTTGCAGTTTGGGATCTGTTGTCGCCACACCTGCCGGACAAGTGTTGGTGTGGCATACGAGAGCGCGGATGCAGCCGACCGAAAACATCATGCCGCGTGCAATGTTAACAAAGTCAGCGCCGAGGGCTAAGGCCACCGCGATTTTGTCAGGAGTCAGGAGCTTTCCGGAAGCAAAGATTTTCAGCTGGCCGCGCAAGCCGTATTGTCTAAGCAGCGTATCAACAATAGGCAGGGCTGTCATAATCGGAAGGCCGACTGTGTCAGCGAGCTCATAAAAGGAAGCGCCGGTACCGCCTTCGCTCCCGTCGATCGTGATAAAATCTGGATGCTTTCCGCTTTTCTTCATATAAGAAAAAAGCTCGTGTAATTCGTCAGGATGGCCTGCGACAAGTTTGATTCCGACTGGCTTTTGCCCGACATTTCTAAGCTTTTCAATAAAGTCGAGCATGTCAGGAACGCTTGAAAATTCATGAAAGCGGTTCGGACTGTCAATCGACTTCCCGGGTTCAACATTCCGTATGTCTGCCACTTCCTCTGATACCTTGGCGCCATCCACATGGCCGCCGCGGGTTTTGGCTCCTTGCGCCAGCTTTAGCTCAAACGCTTTAATTTGGTCAAGCCTGCTTTTTCTTTTAAACTCCTCCCATGAAAATTCCCCATTTCTTTTGCGTACGCCAAAAAGCCCCGGCCCGATTTGGCAAATGATATCGGCGCCTCCCTTTAAGTGATACTCAGACAATCCCCCTTCACCGGTATTCATCCAAGTGCCGCCTGCCTGATGAAGCCCGTTTGAGAGCGCCGTAATCGCCCGTTCTCCAAGGGAACCATAGCTCATGGCAGACTGGCCGACTAATCCCTTTACATAAAAAGGCTGCTCGCATGTATGCTCGCCGATCACTTGCACATCATCAGGGTGGAGAAAATACGGATCGGCCTTGATGTGCTCGGCGTGTTCCTTGCGTTTGAACAGATTGTCAGCATCGAGTTGATAGATTTGGGTTTCAATTTTAGGCGTTTGGTTTACACGCAATTCTTCTTTTTGTTTCGGAAACAGAGCGTTACGGATAAAATAGCCCGGTTTGTCAAAATCTCTTACAGATCCAAAGCCCATCATTCTGCTTTTGTATTTGCCTGAGATGACGGTTTGCTCATATTCCTTTCGTGAAAAGGGTTGCTCCTCATTGTCATTGCTGTATAAATACTGCCTGAGCTCCGGCCCGATTTTTTCAAGGATATACCGAAACCTTCCGATCACAGGATAGTTGCGGAGGATCGAATGCTCCTGCTGTTTTTCATCCTTTATGTAGATCCAGACAAACAAAATGATGGGGATGGCAATGATCCCGATGATAAATGCGATGAGTGCAATGATGATGGTTTCCATCTGTCAGCCTCCCTTTTTTATGTAATCATTTCCACAGTTGAACGCTTTCCAAACAATAACAGTTTGGACGGAAGAAATTACAGAAACTCTTTTGGGGGACTTACAGCACAGGTGCTTCCGCATGTCATACGAATGCTCATGAGCGCTCTCTTTTTTTATGAATAAAGAATCAAAACACCTTTTTCAGTGAATAACGAGATTAACGGCTTTTTCCGTTTTTCCGTGCTATGTGAATTTGTTATAATGTTTAAATGGTAACAAACGAATGGAGGAACGTATGACGTGTACGATGTAACGGAGTGGAAGCATGTCTTTAAACTCGATCCAAATAAAGATTTGCCTGATGAACAGCTGGAGATTCTTTGTGAATCAGGAACGGATGCGGTCATAATCGGAGGAAGCGATGGTGTGACAGAGGACAATGTCCTGCGGATGATGTCTAAGGTGAGACGGTTTTTAGTGCCGTGTGTCCTTGAGGTGTCAGCGATTGAAGCGATCGTTCCCGGCTTTGACTTATATTTTATTCCGAGTGTATTAAATAGTAAAAATGCGGACTGGATTGTCGGAATGCACCAGAGAGCCATGAAGGAATTCGGAGAACTGATGTCTATGGAAGAAATCGTGGCGGAAGGCTACTGCATTGCAAATCCGGATTGCAAAGCCGCGGCATTGACTGAAGCGCAAGCCGATCTGAGTATTGACGATATTGTCGCCTATGCGCGTGTGTCTGAGCTGCTGCATCTTCCGATTTTTTATTTAGAATACAGCGGCGTGCTTGGAGACATAGAAGCCGTGAAGAAAACGAAGGCTGTATTGGAAACGTCCACCTTGTTTTACGGCGGCGGCATCAAGGATGCGGAAACGGCAAAGCAATATGCAGAGCATGCCGACGTGATCGTTGTAGGCAATGCGGTGTATGAGGATTTTGACCGGGCTTTGAAAACAGTAGCGGCTGTGAAAGGCGAGTAGTAAATTGTACGGATTTGGTTTATGATAGAACATATGTTTTGTATAGGCGGGTGAACAAATTTTGAATTACATTAGCAATCAATTATTAAGCGGACTAAACCCTGTTCAGCAGGAAGCTGTCAAAACAACGGACGGGCCTCTCTTGCTGATGGCGGGAGCAGGAAGCGGAAAGACGCGTGTCCTGACACACAGAATCGCTTATTTAATGGCGGAAAAGCATGTGGCGCCGTGGAATATTCTGGCGATCACATTTACAAATAAAGCGGCACGCGAAATGAAAGAACGTGTGGAAAGCATTCTTGGACCGGGTGCGGACGATATCTGGATTTCCACATTCCACAGCATGTGCGTGCGGATCTTGCGCAGAGATATCGACCGGATTGGGATCAACCGCAATTTCTCCATCCTTGATACGGCTGACCAGCTTTCAGTGATCAAGGGAATTTTGAAGGAGCGCAATCTTGATCCGAAGAAGTTTGACCCAAGAAGCATCCTCGGCACGATCAGCAGTGCGAAAAACGAATTGACCGAACCGGAGGAATTCTCTAAAGTTGCCGGCGGCTACTACGATCAGGTGGTCAGCGATGTGTATGTTGATTATCAGAAGAAGCTTTTAAAAAACCAGTCGCTCGATTTCGACGATTTAATTATGACAACGATTAAACTGTTTGACCGTGTGCCGGAAGTGCTTGAATTTTATCAGCGCAAATTCCAGTACATCCACGTCGATGAGTATCAGGATACGAACAGAGCCCAATACATGCTCGTGAAGCAGCTTGCGGAGCGCTTCCAGAACCTTTGCGTTGTCGGGGACTCTGACCAGTCGATCTACAGATGGCGCGGCGCGGACATCGCCAACATTCTTTCCTTTGAAAAAGATTATCCGAACGCAAGCGTGATTTTGCTCGAACAGAACTACCGTTCAACAAAACGGATTTTGCGCGCGGCTAACGAGGTCATCAAAAACAACTCAAACCGCAAACCGAAAAATTTGTGGACGGAAAACGATGAAGGCATCAAAATCTCCTATTACCGAGGAGATAATGAGTTCGGCGAAGGACAGTTTGTGGCCGGTAAAATTCATCAGCTTCACAGCTCAGGCAAGCGGAAGCTGTCGGATATCGCCATTTTGTACCGGACAAACGCGCAGTCGCGTGTGATTGAGGAAACGCTTCTCAAAGCAGGCTTGAACTATAACATTGTCGGCGGCACAAAGTTCTATGACAGAAAAGAAATTAAAGACATTCTCGCGTACCTGCGTCTTGTATCCAATCCGGATGACGATATCAGTTTCACGCGCATTGTCAATGTGCCGAAGCGCGGAGTCGGCGCGACATCACTTGAAAAGATCGCTTCGTATGCGGCGATGAACGGCTTGTCCTTTTTCCAAGCGATTCAGCAGGTCGATTTTATCGGTGTCAGCGCCAAGGCGGCCAACGCGCTCGACAGCTTCAGGCAGATGATTGAGAACCTGACCAATATGCAGGATTATTTATCCATTACAGAGCTGACAGAAGAAATTCTTGATAAAACGGAATACAGAGAAATGCTGAAGGCCGAGAAATCAATCGAAGCCCAAAGCCGTTTAGAAAACATCGACGAGTTCCTGTCTGTTACGAAAAACTTTGAACAGAAAAGTGAAGACAAGACACTTGTTGCGTTTTTGACAGATTTGGCGCTGATCGCAGACATCGATCAGCTTGATCAGAAAGAAGAGGAGTCCGGCGGCAAGGATGCAATTACCCTGATGACACTGCACGCCGCAAAAGGACTGGAGTTCCCGGTTGTTTTCTTGATGGGGCTTGAAGAAGGCGTCTTCCCGCACAGCCGTTCTCTCATGGAGGAAGCGGAAATGGAAGAAGAACGCCGCCTTGCTTACGTTGGGATTACAAGGGCGGAGCAGGAGCTTTATCTGACCAACGCTAAAATGCGCACCTTGTTTGGCCGAACAAATATGAACCCGGAATCTCGCTTTATTGCTGAAATACCGGATGATTTATTGGAAAACCTAAATGAGAAAAAAGAAACGAGAGCGCCGTCTGCGAGAAAAATGCAGCCGAGACGCGGCCCTGTTTCACGTCCGGTATCCTACGCCAGCAAAACAGGCGGCGACACCTTAAACTGGGCAGTCGGAGATAAGGCGGGCCATAAAAAATGGGGAACAGGAACTGTCGTCAGTGTGAAAGGCGAAGGAGAAGGAACGGAGCTCGATATTGCCTTCCCGAGCCCTGTCGGCGTGAAACGCCTGTTAGCAGCATTCGCTCCCATTGAAAAGCAGTAATTGAAGAGGAAAGGAAGAAGCAGATGGACAAAGAAACAGCGAAGCAGCGGGCAGACGAACTGCGCCGCACCATCAACAAGTATAGCTATGAATATTACACCTTAGATGAACCGAGCGTCCCTGATGCCGAATACGACAGATTGATGCAGGAGCTGATTTCGATCGAGGAGGAGCATCCAGACCTCAGAACGCCTGACTCTCCTACGCAGCGTGTCGGCGGAGCCGTGCTTGAAGCGTTTCAGAAAGTCACCCACGGCACGCCGATGCTCAGTTTGGGCAACGCCTTTAACGCAGATGATCTCCGTGATTTCGACCGCCGGGTTCGCCAGGCCGTCGGTGACGATGTGGCGTATAATGTGGAGCTGAAAATAGACGGTCTTGCTGTTTCTCTCCGTTATGAAGACGGCTATTTTGTCAGAGGGGCCACAAGGGGTGACGGAACGACGGGAGAGGATATTACGGAGAATCTGAAGACGATCCGCAATATTCCGCTCAAAATGAAACGTGATCTGTCAATCGAAGTGCGCGGCGAGGCGTATATGCCAAAGCGTTCGTTTGAAACGCTCAATGAGGAACGGATCAAAAACGAAGAAGAACCGTTCGCCAATCCGCGAAATGCCGCCGCGGGATCACTCAGACAGCTCGATCCGAAAATTGCAGCGAAACGAAATCTTGATATCTTCGTCTACAGTATAGCGGAGCTTGATGAGATGGGTGTGGAGACGCAAAGCCAGGGGCTTGATTTTCTCGACGAAATCGGATTTAAAACGAACCAGGAACGAAAAAAATGCGGCAGCATAGAAGAAGTCATTGCGCTGATCGATGAGTTTCAGGCTAAGCGCGCTGACCTTCCGTATGAAATTGACGGCATCGTGATTAAGGTAGATTCCCTTGATCAGCAGGAAGAGCTTGGTTTTACGGCGAAAAGCCCGCGCTGGGCCATCGCGTATAAATTTCCTGCTGAAGAGGTCGTGACAAAGCTTCTCGATATCGAATTAAATGTCGGCAGAACGGGTGTGATTACGCCGACTGCGATTCTTGAGCCGGTAAAAGTTGCCGGCACAACGGTCTCAAGAGCATCCCTTCATAACGAAGATTTAATTAAAGAGAAGGACATTCGGATATTGGATAAGGTCGTCGTCAAAAAAGCGGGCGATATCATTCCAGAAGTCGTAAATGTCCTCGTTGAACAGCGTACAGGAGAAGAAAAGGAATTCAGCATGCCGACGGAATGTCCTGAATGCGGAAGCGAACTCGTCCGTATCGAAGGAGAAGTGGCACTTCGCTGCATTAACCCGGAATGCCCGGCGCAAATCCGAGAAGGGCTGATCCATTTCGTTTCCCGCAATGCCATGAACATTGACGGGCTTGGCGAACGAGTGATCACACAGCTGTTTGGGGAGAACCTCGTCCGCAATGTCGCGGATTTGTATAAGCTGACGAAGGAACAGGTCATTCAGCTCGAACGCATGGGCGAAAAGTCCACAGAAAACCTGATCAGCTCCATCCAAAAATCAAAAGAAAATTCGTTAGAGCGCTTGCTATTCGGACTCGGCATCCGCTTTATCGGTTCAAAGGCTGCAAAGACGCTCGCCATGCATTTTGAAAGCCTGGAGAACCTGAAAAACGCCTCTAAAGAGGAACTTCTCGCGGTAGATGAGATCGGTGAAAAAATGGCTGACGCGGTCATCACCTATTTTCATAAAGAAGAAATGCTTGAACTCTTGAATGAACTTCAGGAGCTGGGCGTAAACACACTCTACAAAGGCCCGAAAAAAATAAAAGCAGAGGAGAGCGATTCTTACTTTGCCGGTAAAACAATTGTCCTGACAGGAAAGCTGGAACAACTGTCAAGAAACGATGCCAAAGCGCAAATCGAAGCGCTCGGCGGCAAGCTGACTGGCAGCGTCAGCAAAAACACAGACTTGGTCATCGCCGGAGAAGCGGCGGGAAGCAAGCTGACAAAAGCGCAAGAGCTGAACATTGAAGTATGGAATGAAGAACAGTTAATGGGAGAGCTAAAGAAATAAGAGGAGTGTTTTCTATTGAAAAAGACGTTGGTAATGGCGGCAACGGCGGCAGTATTAATGCTGTCTGCCTGCTCGTCAGGTTTTGGGGGGGAGAAGGAGGAAGAGATCACGCAAAAGACGGCGAAATCGTCAGAAAAAGCGATTGTCCCGAAATATAATATCTCTGACTCCTATTACAAAATGGTGCTGCCGTTTAAGGCGGGAAAAGCGCGCGGCTTGACGACGGAACAGTTGAATACAAGACTGGACATTGATGAGTTTGAAACAGGGCTGATGCGTCTTGCCCAAGATTCTTTCTCTACTGACGATTATCTGTTCCAAGAAGGGCAATATTTAGATGAAGATACAGTATTAAGCTGGCTGGCACGGAAAAAAACAGGTTCTGATCTGAAAAAAGCCCAAAAAGAAGATAAAAACTTCAAAAATGAAGGCTTGAACCCAGCGCTTCCGAGCTCCGGTTCAACAGAAGAAAAGAACGAAAGCAGCCCGGTTTATTTAGCGTCCATGCTGGAGCACGATTATTTAGTCAGAAAAGACAAGAATTCCATCCAGCTTGGCGGCGTGATGATCGGACTGGCGTTAAACTCCGTGTATTATTATCGTGAAAAAACAGGCGACCCTCAAAAAGAAGTGGAGATTAAAGAAAGCACGCTTCGCGAGCAGGGTGAAAAAATCGCACAAGAGGTCATTAACCGCCTCCGAAAAAAAGATAACCTGAAGAATGTGCCGATTACCGTCGCGCTCTACAAGCAGGCGTCAAAAACTTCGATTGTGCCGGGGAACTTCATCGCCAAAACAGAAGTCAAAGCAGGCTCCACGGATATCTCAAACTGGGATGACATAAACGAAAAATATGTATTCTATCCGGCGGATACAACCACAGCAGAAAAATACCCGGATGACACCGAGGTCTTTAAGCGGTTCAAAAACTCAATTGAAGAATATTTTCCGAACTACACAGGCGTTGTAGGGACTGCCCTGTATGAAAAAGATGAAATGACGAAAATGAAGATTGATATTCCAATGCAATTCTACGGAAAAAGTGAAGTTGTCGCGTTTACCCAGTTCTTAACGGGTGAAGTGATGGATTACTACTCCAAGAGCTCAGTTGATGTCGAAGTCAATATCACATCCTCAGACGGACAGGAAGCGGTCATTATCCGCAATGCGGGAGATAAAGAGCCGACTGTTCACATTTATGACTAATATTGGGTGACCCCTTGTGCCGCTGTGGCGCAGGGGTTTTTTGCGTTTTTTTGAAGGTTAAGTAGCATTGGAGAGGGTATTTATTTATGTTATGATGTTCTAAAAATAGAAAAGGGTTGAAATTATGAAAAATAAATCCTTTTATTTCATATGGGCGGGCCAGTCAATTGCCAATTTAGGAGATTCTTTATACGTGCTGGTACTGACCCTGTTTACGTATCAAGTCACAGACTCGGCCTTTTTGGCTTCGCTGGTAGCCATGATGCAGTTCGTGGGTCAGTCATTAAGCGCAGTATTTATACCGGTTTTTATTCATAAATACAGATTAAAACACATTTTGATTTTTTTACAGTTAACGCAAACCATTCTGTTATCTTTGTTGCTTCTCATATTTATGATAGATTTTAAATCTATTTTTATTTTTTTCTTTATTGTATTTTTAATGTCGCTGTTAGATGGAGGAACTATTCCGGTCAGAAATTCAATGATTCCCCGTTTTGTTCCAAAATCCATGTTGTTGAAAGCAAACAGCCTGGTGCTGACCTCTGATCAAATCGTGCTCCTGCTCGGATGGCTGCTCGGCGGTATTTTGATCAAATGGCTCGGGCCGCAATTGCTTCTATTGTTGACTTTTGCGCTTTATGGCACCTCTACAGTATCTTTATTTTTTGTCAAGGATGCGGGAAAAGGAGATGCCGAAAAGGAAGAAAACGAGTCCTTTATTGATAAAATTTCCTCCGGGTGGAAAGCAATTTATCAAATGCCTGTTATCAGAATGCTGACTGTTCTTGAGCTTTTATCCATGTTCGGCAGAAGTATTTGGACAGGAGCCATTATCCTTGTTTATGTCGATGAAGTGCTGCATCAAAACGAAACATGGTGGGGGTTTATTAATGCGAGCTATTTCGCCGGCACCATTACAGGCGGTTTAATCGTTTGGAAACTTTCAAAAATAATGAACGGAAAACTGTTCTCGATGATTTTATGGACATCACTTGCCATCGGGGCTTGCACACTATGCCTTGCGCTTAACAAGTATGCGTTGGCATCGCTGCTTTTTGTCTTTATTTTAGGACCTTCATTTCAGCTCCGGGGAATTGCGATCAGAACTTATGTGCAGGAGAACATAAACGAAACTTTGCTTCCGAAAATACTGTCGGCTCAGCATACAATAAGTACATTTGTATACGGAGCATCGATCTTAATTATGAGCAGCCTTACTGATTGGCTGGGTGTTCAATATGTATTTTTCTTGAATTTTATCATTTTTACCGTTTCAGCGCTTTTATCTTTAAAACTAAAAAATGAACAAATATAGACAATGTTTTATAAATATTTACAAATTATTTGTTGTGTGTTTAAATTGGTGATGTAAAATACTACTTGTAAAGAGGTGGATATGTTGAATGGTAACTTGAATTTATTTCCTCTTTCTCATCATCAAAAAAGGATATTAAATATCGAAAATTTATACCCAGAAACAGCTATTAATCATATTGGCGGCCTCATCCAAATCAATGGAAAACTTCATCTTGAGACGTTAAAAAAAGCCATTCAGCATTGTATCAGACAGACAGAGTCCCTCAGAATACGCCTCATGAAGCAGGAAGGATCAGTTCTTCAATACATAGACGAAAGAGCGCAGGCCCGTGTGCCATCAGTCGATTTTACTTCAGCAGACCATCCATATGAAAGAATGCTAGATTGGGCCGAACGGGAATTTAAAATACCTTTCTCTTTATATGATGGCGCGCTTGTTCAATTTTATGTTTTCCAAACAGATGAAGCAACCTGCGGGTATTTAATCAAATGCCATCATATTGTTGCTGACGGCTGGTCTATGAAAATCATCATTGATAAGATTAAGGATTTGTACATGCTTCTGGCAAATGGAAAACTGCCTGAAGAAGGCGGTGACGACTATTCGGTTCTCATAGAAAAAGAGAAAAAATACCTTTCTTCGCCACGATATCGAAAAGATGCCGCATTTTGGAAAGAGGAATTTTCTCATTTGCCGGACAGCTTCTTGTCAAAAAGTTCAGCGAACATTGCTGGAAAACGCAAACGATTTAAACTTGACCAAGAACATTCTGCTGCTGTTTATGAATTTATTCAAAAGCAAGGCTCTTCGTTAAACGCATTGTTTACCGCATCGCTGTTTTGGTATTTAAGCAAAGCAACGGGAGAGAATGATTTCATTATCGGCACGCCGGTACTAAACAGGTCTGGAAAGAAGGAAAAAAGCACGGCGGGGATGACTGTCAGTACGATGCCGTTCAGAAAGAAAACAGACCTGGACCAGCGTTTCTCAGACTTTTTACAAGAAGTCAATTCAGACTACCTGAAATACTTTCTCCACCAACGGTACCCCTATGACGAACTGATAAAGGAATTACAGCTGGCAAAACAGGGATACGATCAGCTCTTCCAAATGTATATCAATTCATACAACACCGATCTTGCTTCTGATATAGATGGATGCCATGTCGAATATGATGAATTATATAACGGATCACAGCCTTATTCCCTTCAAATTGCGGTTAAAGAATGGGACGAAGGCGGAGCAATCGAATTGCAGTTCGACTACAAGGTTGCGGATTACAGCGAAGCGGAAATTCAGCAATTGAAAGACCGTTTACTCCGCCTGATTTTATTGCTTATCGAGGATCCAGACATTCAATTCAGACATTTGTCTATATTAACTGAACAAGAAAAAAGGGACGAGATATTTAAGTGGAATCAGACGCAGGCCGACTATCCGAAAGAGCAGACAATCAATCAATTAATTCAAGCAACAGCCTTGCAGCATCCGTTTCGCACAGCGATAGAGGATGTCGAGAGACATGTTTCTTATCAAGAACTGGATGAACGCTCCAACCAAATTGCTCGCTGCCTTATACATAAAGGAATAAGCCGCGGTGATTTTGTTGCCGTGAGCATGAAACACTCACCGGAGTTGATTGCTGTTTTACTGGGCATTTTAAAAGCAGGCGGCGCTTATGTGCCGATCGACCCCGAGTATCCCGCGGAACGAATCAAGTATATTTTAGAAAATAGTGAAGCGGCGTTTTTTATTACAGACCCTCTTTTTAAAATAGACTGCCGTTTGCCAAGGCACGTAAAACAAATCAGTATTGACTGCACCATGTTTAATGATTTAGATACGGGACAGTTAGACATCAGGAACGATCCTTCCGACATCGCATATATGATTTACACTTCTGGATCAACAGGGCAGCCGAAAGGCGTGATGATCGAACATCAAAGCCTTGTGAACTACATTACATCAGCCTCTCAGAATTATACTTCTTCCCAAGAGGACAGCTTTGCGCTGTACTCATCCATAGCTTTTGATTTAACCGTTACATCCATTTACACCCCATTAGTGACAGGAAATAAGATTGTCATTTACAGACAAGAAGATATCCCGGAATTTATACTACATCAAATCGTAAAAGAAATGAAAACAGCTGTCATCAAGCTGACACCAGCGCATTTAGCGTTGCTGAAAGATGCAAACTTAAAAGATTCCTCTATAAAAAGAATGATCGTTGGCGGAGAGCAGCTGTCTGTTTCTTTAGCACGCCAAATAACAGAAGCATCGGATCACCGCATCGAGATCTTTAATGAATACGGGCCGACAGAAGCGACTGTTGGGTGTATGATCCACAAATATGACCGAGAACAGGATCAGCAAGCTTCGGTTCCAATTGGGGTTCCGCTGCAGAATACAGAAATTTATTTATTAGATGAACAGCTGCAGCCTGTATTGCCGGGAACTCAAGGTGAAATGTATATTTCAGGCGATAATGTTGCCAGAGGATATTGGAAGCGTCCGGAATTGCAAACCGAGCGTTTTCTGGATAACCCTTTCGTGAAGGGCAGAAAAATGTATAAGACAGGCGATCTGGCGAAAAGAACGAATAATGGATTGCTTGAATATGCAGGGCGTAAAGACCATCAAATCAAATTGAAAGGCTACCGTATAGAACTGGGAGAAATTGAATTAGCCCTGCTTTCTCTCGAGGAAATAGAAGAAGCGGTTGTCATTGATTTTGATGATTCACTGGGCAGAAAGCAATTGGCGGCATATGTAGTGAGCTCTGCACCTACGCCAGTGCTGGAGCTAAGGAAAAAGCTTTCTGGCAAACTGCCCGTTTTTATGGTTCCGGCCTACTTTATCAAGATGGATCATATTCCGCTTACGCAAAATGGAAAAACAGATAAGAAAGCACTTCCTGATCCTTTACTGTATCAAGAACAGACAGATTACGGATTGTTAAATGAAGAGCAGAAGGAAGCAGAGGCGGTTCTTTTGGAAACCGCGAAGGAGATACTCGGCCAGACTGATATTTGCCCAGAGGATCATTTTTATCAGCTTGGCGGAGATTCTATCAAAGCCATTCAATTCGTTTCGAAAATGAAAGAAAAAGGTCTTTTTATTAAGGCTCAGGATATTATGACTTATCCCGTATTTAGAGAACTTGTCAGTGCTGTGACTAGCAAACAATCGCCTGCAATTTCTCAACAACAAGCAGAAGGCAGAGTGATGGGCACGCCGATTACCCAATGGTTCTGGTCTTTGGATTTAAAGTGTGCTCATTTCTGGCATCAATCGGTTATGCTAACTGCTGAAAAAGAGGTTCACCTTGAAGATGTAAAGGCGGTTCTGTCTCTTTTAATCAATCATCACGACAGCTTGCGAATGAATGTAGAAAAAGAAACGAATACCTTGGTCTATCACAATACAAATATCGAACCTTATATCGAATACCATGATTTGTCTAATCTTTCCGAGGAAGAGCAAACCAAACAAATAGCGGTGATCGGGCAGGAAATGAGAGAAAGCACGGACTTATACAATGGAGTGCTTTTTAAAACCGGTGTGATCAAGGCAAACGAAAAAACGCATTTGTTATTTACAGCCCATCACCTGATCGCGGACGGTGTATCATGGCAAATCCTGATTGATGATTTTCTTGCTCTTTTACATTCAATAGATAAGAAGGAAGAGAAGAGACTGCCTTTAAAGACACATTCTTATCAGGAATTTTCAAATTCGCTCCATGAATTCGCTTATTCGCGTGAGGCGGAAGAAGAATGCAGCTATTGGGATGAAAAAGTGAAAAAGATTGAGCCGATCTATGGGCTTTGTCCGGAAAATTCCAAGGTTGAAAATAGTATAAAACTGAAACGGTCTTTGAGCAGCCAGATGACTCAAAAACTGCTCAGTGAAGCAAATGAGGCGTATCAAACCCAAACAAATGATTTGCTTATCACTGCGTTAATCCGGGCTTGCCATCATTGCACAGGCAAAGAGGTTATTTCTTTGGAATTGGAAGGTCACGGAAGAGAGCCATTAAAGGAAGACTTAGATTTTTCAAGAACGTTCGGGTGGTTTACAGCAATGTATCCGGCCGTGTTTCAGGCAGAGGCTGATCTGCCGGCGCAAATCCGTTCAGTGAAAGAAAACCTGCGGAATATTCCCAATAAGGGTATTGGCTACGGCGCTCTCACCTATTTGAGTAAACGAATGCCGGATCACAGGAAGCCTGAGCTGCGCTTTAATTATCTGGGAGAAGTTGACCGTTTTTTAGCAGACAAATCAGAATACCGCATGACTTATTTAAATTCAGGCGCCGAGTCATCACCTGAAAATGATCTGACAGTCAGTCTTGATTTGACTGCGGGAATCTATGACGGACAGCTAACGTTGGATTTAATTTGCAGCGATCTTTATCAGACAGAGGATATGGAACAGCTTTTAGATGAATTTTTTGTACAGCTGAAGGAGCTGACTGAACATTGCTGTAAACAAGAGTCTGTCGAATTTACGCCATCAGATTTTGAAACCGCCTCATTATCTATTGAAGAATTGGATTCCTTGTTCAAATGATGAGAAACGCATGGCTGGTTTTATGTCTTTGTATCCTGTCAATTCAAATCTGGGGTGGCGGACAGGCAAGCGCTCAGACGCCAGTTGATAAGCGCATTGACGCTCTGATCGAAAAGCAGATGAAGGAAAGCGGAATACCGGGGATCTCAGTGACAGTGGTAAAAGGAAATGATGTGGTATACGAAAAGGGGTTTGGTTATGCCGGTGAAAGACATAGCCGCCCTGTAACCGCCTCGACATTGTTTGAGATGGGCTCAACCTCTAAAGCGTTTACTGCACTGGGTGTGCTTAAGCTTGTACGTTCGGGGGCAATCAATCTAAATGACCCTGTCAGCCGGTATATCAGCGGATTTTATGCAGTTTACAACGGAAAGAAAACAGATATCACCATTCAACAGCTGCTGCATCATACAAGCGGAATTCCTTTTTTATCGATAGCGGATATCAAAGTTGATTCAAAGGAAGATGCTTTGGAGAAAACGGCGAAGGGATTAAAGGGAGTTGAACTTAGTCATAAGCCGGGAAGCACATTTGAATATGCCACAATCAATTATGATGTGCTGGGATATATCATTGAACAGGCATCAGGCCAGCCGTACGAGCAATATATGGCTGAGCACGTTTTTAAGCAGTTAGATATGTCAAACACGTATGCTGGGCGGCACGCTGGTCATGCCGGCGATGTATCATCAGGTTTTAAAATTGGATTTTTAAAGGCCAGAGCCTATAAAGCGCCTGAGTATAGGGGGAACACGCCTGCCGGATATATTATCACGAACGCAGAGGATGTATCCAAATGGCTTCGATTTCAGCTGAATCAAAGTGACGGTGATATAAGCCGCTTGATTGAGCAGAGCCACCTGCCTGATAAAAGCGTAAAAACCGACGAGCCGGGCGTGTATTATGGTGCGGGATGGTCAATTTTTGAAAAAAAGGGCAGAGTCAGAGAAGTGTTCCATGCCGGCTCCAACCCCAACTTTTCTTCGTTTATTATCCTCAGCCCTGACGATAATGCGGCTGTAGGGGTTTTGGCTAATATGAACAGCGCGTATCCTGAGAAAATCGCTCGTTCTGTTTTACAGGTGATAACCGATCAAAGCGAAAAACAGGACGGTTCTGTCACTGATCCGTTCCAGGTCATTGATAAAGCTGCGGCTGCCATGCTGGTTTTATTCAGTTTATTGCTTATTGTTCTGCTGTGGAGAATTTATATTTTTCTAAAAGGCGTAAAATCGAAAAATGTTCCTGCTCAGCAGCGAACAAGAATAAAGGCACTGCTTTGGGTGATTTTGCTGGCAGCCGGAATAGTGGCGCCTAAGCTCATTTCAGTCTTCGCCTTTAATGGCTTGCCTTGGAGCATGATATTTATTTGGGGGCCCGGTTCTCTTCTTTATTTGGCGGCGATTTATTATGTGCTGCTCCTTGCCTCCTGTATATTCGGTTTAACCGCTTGTTTTTTCAATCACCGTGCCGCAAGAAGGAGTGAGACGCATGAAATGTGAAACATTCATCCCTGATATCCAGCCGTTTAACGACCTATTTTATCGCAGCTGTTTTTTTAACTGTTATTTTTCAGTGGTTCGCTCGTTTCAGCAAGAAATCTATCCTTATCTTTTAAATGACATATATTCGTATCAATTGGATGAAGACGGTTATCCAATGATTGATCGGACTGAAGTTTATGATCCTGAGTATGTCATGAATCAGCAGGGAATAAGCGCGGATAAGCAATCGGTGAGCAGCAGTCTCGTAGATGATGTGAAACGGGATGTTCTTAAAAATAAACCCGTCATCATTTGGTTGGATACATATGCACAGCCTTATAGACAGGAATATATGTCTAAGCATAACCGGAACAGCATACTGATTTATGGCTTTCATGACGTAGATCAGACTGTTCTTGCTATTGAAAACCGTTATCCCGATAACTTGTCATATGAAGCCAGACATATTTCATATCAGCATTTGGCCAAAGCCTATCAAGGCTTTCACAGTTATTTTCAGCCTCCTGCCGCTTTTCATTCTTATGCCTCCTTTTCTTATGATCCGGGCAGGGATCGCTCAGGGCAAAGCATTTTCAAGGATGCTGCTGCCTTCTTTGTTCATAACATCACCGAGCATGTAGATCGGATGTTATCCGGTTTGGCGTCCTTCAGCCGGTTTACTGAGCAATTTCACAGCATAAGAGACAGCGAAAAGCTCCTTCATTCATTTAATGGAATTTTAAATGTAAAAAAAACAGAGCAATACCGCCTCGCATTTCTTCCGGCGTTTGAACAGCTTGCCGCTGTGACGTCTGACATTATTGATGAGTGGGAAGCAGCGCGGCATCTTGCGGCTAAGCTTTATTTTTCGGGAGGATCTTCTTCTGGTTATGAAGACCGGATCAAAGATTCACTGAAAAAAGTGCTGGAACTTGAAGCAGCCCATATTGAATGCCTGAAGGATATTGGTAAAGAGGAGAGGGTCAAATGATCAAATTATTCTGTCTGCCGTATGCCGGGGGTTCGAGCACCATCTTCAGCGGGTGGAAAAGATTTCTTGATGTATCAGTTGAACTGGTGGCCTTAGAGCTTCCGGGACATGGAACGAGAATGTCTGAGCCATTGCTGAATTATGCAGGATCCGTGACGGAAGATCTTTTTGAGCAAGCAAAATCCCATTTGGGTGATTCGGATTATGCTATTTTTGGACACAGCATGGGATCGCTGCTTGCATACGAATTGCAAAAGAAATTAACCATGGAAAATAAACAGCCGATCCATATGTTTTTTTCCGGGCGTTTCCCGCCTCATATCCCGGAAAAGAAAGTGCTTCATCAGCTTTCAAATTCCGCTTTAAAACAAGCGATTATTGAGATGGGGGGTGTACCGGAAGAATTCAGCAAAAATGAGCAGGTGCTTGACTTTTTCCTTCCTATTTTAAGAGCTGACTTTGAGTTGCTGGAAACATACAGGAATACAGCTGTTGCTCCTTTATCGTGCGATATTTCGGTTTTTTACGGAAAACGTGATCTGCCGTCAGTGCTGTTTGATTTATCTGATTGGAATCAGTACACCGATCAGACATGCAGATTTTACGAATTTGAAGGAGATCATTTTTTCATTAATCAGAAGACAGAAGAAGTGACAGCTAAAATCAATCATATTTTGAATCAGACAGGAGTGGTATGAAATGGATTTCAGAACTGCCGGTGTTATCGGAGGAGGCGTCATGGGGGCCGATATGGCTCTTGATTTATCTGCGAATGGGTATCAAGTGATTTTGCTGGATATCAGTGATGAAAAACTGAAAGCCGCAGAGGAAAATATTAAAAAGACATTCAGGCTTGTTCAACTGATGCGGAAAGAAAAGTTCAGCATGTCACTTGAAGATGTGCTTGATAACATTCAATTCACGACTGAGCCGCACAATGTGGAGCCGGCTGATATCATCATTGAAAACGTAACAGAAGATTGGGAGATAAAAAGACAAGTGTATTTACAATTAAAAGATATCTGCCGAGAGGATACCATCTACCTTGTAAATACAAGCTGTATCTCAATTACGAAGGTCGGTTCACTGATGCATCGTCCGGAAAAGGTAATTGGAGCACATTTCATGAATCCTGTTCCTCTGAAAGAACTTGTAGAGGTGATTCGGGGCGATGCCACCTCTGATGAGACTGTCAATGCAACCGTCGAGTTTTTGAAATCTTTCGACAAAAATCCTGTCGTTGTTCATGATTTGCCTGGCTTTGTGTCAAATCGTGTGTTAATGCTGACCATTAATGAAAGCATTTGGACGGTTCAAGATCAAGTGGCGACACCAGCCAATGTGGATAAAATCTTCCGCGGCGGGTTTGGGCATAAAATGGGTCCGCTCGCGACTGCGGATTTAATTGGTCTTGATACGATCCTTAACTCCTTGCTGGTTCTATATGAAAGCTACAAAGATTCAAAATTCAGGCCATGTCCGCTGCTCGTGAAAATGGTAGACGCAGGAAAGCTAGGGAGAAAGTCAGGACAAGGATTCTTTCAATACAGTTAAAGGAGGAGCAGACCATTGAAAAAGGGAGTTAAGTGTGTTGTCTGGGATTTAGATCATACGCTATGGGATGGTATTCTGCTTGAATCTGATGATGTAAAGCTGAAGGACAATATCAAAGAAATTTTGACTGAGCTTGATGAACGCGGCATATTGCTGTCTGTCGCAAGCAGAAATGACGAAGCTGCTGTTATGGAAAAATTAAAGGAATTTGGAATTGACCATTTCTTTTTATATCCGGAAATCAGCTGGAATGCCAAATCGGTTTCTTTGGAAAAAATCAGCAAAAACCTCAATATCCATAAGGATACGCTTCTCTTTATTGACGACCAAGCGTTTGAAAGGGAAGAAGTGAAAAATGCCCATCCAGAGATTTCGTGCTGGGATGCCGTTCGGTATAAGGATCTAATCGTCGATCCTTTGCTGAAACCTGCATTTGTAACGGAGGATGCCAAAAGACGCCGGCAGATGTATCTGGAGGATGATCGCAGAAAAGAGGACGAAGAGCAGTTTGAAGGACCGTCCGAACAATTTCTTGCCACTCTGAATATGAAGTTTACGATCAGCCATGCGCAAGAAAGCGACTTGCAGCGGGCAGAAGAGCTTACGGTGCGTACAAACCAGCTGAATGCAAGCGGAAAAACATACGATTATCAGGAATTAAATTATTTCCGAAAGTCAGATTCTCATATGCTGCTAGTCTGCGAGCTTGAGGACAAGTACGGCTCTTATGGAAAGATCGGACTCTCTTTAATAGAAGAAAAGGGAGATGAATGGCATATTAATCTTCTTTTAATGTCATGCCGGGTTATGTCCCGCGGTGTCGGTACGATTTTACTGACAGCTATTTTAAATGAAGCGAAACAAAAAGGGAAAAAACTGTTTGCTGATTTTAAACAAACAGATCGGAACAGAGTCATGTATATCACATATAAATTTGCCAATTTCAAAGAACATACGAAGGGCCCGGACGGCTTCATTTTATTTGAAAATGACCTGAGCCGGATTCAGCCGTATCCTGCGTATGTCGAGGTCAAAACGGAATTCAGCCAATCACCTGTTGCGGGAAGCAGCAATTAATCTAAATAGCGGGGAGAGCAAATAGATGAATCTTCATGAACAAATTAGAGAATATATTGAACAAAATTTGGTGGTCTTTGACGATGAAATCGAATTAACCAATGATGATCACATTTTTGAAATGGGATTTGTGAATTCTTTATTTGCGATGAAGCTTGTAACATTTCTTGAGCAAAACTTTGGGTTTCAGCTTGATAACGAAGATTTAGATATTGCTAACTTCAGCACAGTAAACCGAATCGTCAGCCTAATTGAAAAGAAACAGAACGGAGCGCTTGCTAATGAAAACAGCTGAGATGAAAGCCGACATCATTCAAGATTTCCGGGGTTACTGTGACGAAAAAATCAGACCTTTTGCAGGCGAGTTTGATGAGAAGGAATGCATCCCGGCAGAATTAATAAAAGAGTTAGGGAGCAAATCTTATTTTGCTGCGGGTATTCCGGAGGTCTATCACGGATTGGGATTGAACCCTGTCGAGTACGGTTTGTTTACTGAACATGCAGGTAAAGCGTGCTGTAATATTCGAACTCTTTTGACTGTGAATTCGTTAGTCTCTGAATCTCTGCTGCGGTACGGTACAGAGCGCCAAAAAGAAGAATGGCTTGTCCCCATCGGAAAAGGAGAGAAAATCGGAGCGTTTGCATTGTCTGAACCAAACATTGGTTCAGACGCAAACCACATTGAAACATCGTATACAAAAAGCGGAAGCTGCTATGTCATCAACGGCAGAAAAAAATGGATTTCCTTTGGCGCCATTGCTGACTTTTTTCTGGTCATAGCCCGTGATGGAGAAGTGGTTACAGCCTTTATTGTAGACAGCCGCCAGAGCGGCGTAACGGTAAAAAAAATGGAAGGCATGATGGCCAATAGAGCTTCTTATCTTGCGGAAATAGAGTTTGATAGCGTTGAGGTTTCTGATGACCAGATATTAGGGCCAATCGGGGGCGGTTTTAATTACATCGTTAATTTGGCTTTGGATCATGGCAGATACAGTGTGGCATGGGCCGGATTGGCGATTGCACAGGAAGCAGTCGATTCTTTAGTAACATACTCACGGAAGAGAAGCCAATTCGGAGAGAAACTCTACAAACATCAAATGATTAAAGGAATGATCGGTGATGCCGTAACACAGCTGCATGCAGCCCGCGCCTTATGTATGAAAGCCGGCAAAATGCGGATGAAACAAGATCCAGAGGCCGTGACGGAAACTTCTATCGCGAAATATTTCACTTCAAAGGTTGCTGTTGAAATTACCAATTCAAATGTGCAGATCCATGGAGGAAGCGGCTTCAGCAGAGATCATTCAGCTGCCCGCCTGTACAGAGAAGCCAAAGTATTGGAGATCATTGAAGGAACATCTCAAATTCAGCAGCAAGTTATAGCGAATTATGGATTGAGACGATATTTTGTCAAACATATATAGGCAGAGGATGGAGAGGATTCTGTGAGTGAGCAAATGAATAAAATAGATAAAAATAACATAGCCAACATTCTCGGACTGACAACCATTCAGGAAGGTCTGCTTTTTCATCATTTAATGGAGCCGGAAGGTAATGCTTATTTTGAACAAATGCTGATAAAACTGGAGAGCGAACCAGCCCGCGATCTTTTTGAAAAAGCATGGCAGCAAACGGTTCGGCAAAATGAAATGCTGCGGACGGTGTTTAGGTGGAAGGAAACAGCTAAGCCCATTCAAGTTATATTAAAGCATCATAAAATAGATATCCGTTATCAGAGTATCTCGTTCGAGAAAGGCATTTCTCAGGAAAAGCTGAAGGAGGAGCTTGCGGCGCGTGATCGGAAAGAGCCGTTTCAGCTTCAAGAAGTACCTTTTCGTGTCACGCTTTATCAAATAGAAGAAAACGGGATCTGGATGATGATCAGCTTTCATCATATCCTGATGGACGGCTGGAGCATGGGGATTGTCCTCAAAGAGTGGATGGAGTCATATCAAGCGTTATCCATGGGTCAAACACCTGTTATTTCTCAAAAACCATCATATCAAGCATTTGTGAAATGGCAGCAGGAACAGCAGCGTAAAACAAAAGACAGCCAGGCGTCATTTTGGAAAGGGTTATTGAAAGACTGGGAGCCTGTACAATTGCTGCCGAATACAGAAAGACCAGGGAAGCGAAATGCTATTTTTTCTAAACATGAAATACAGCTTCCGGTTTCAGCAGGAAAAGCTCTTCGCTCACTCGCTGCTGAACGGCAAGTTACGCTTGCTTCAATTCTATATAGTGTCTGGGGTCTGCTGCTAAAGAAATATTCTGATCAAGAAGAAGTGGTTTTCGGGACAACCGTGTCAGGAAGAAGCGCCGATGTACCGGGAATAGAACAAATGACGGGGCTGTTTATTAATACCATACCGCTTCGTCTTCGCTTTGCGCCTCAATCCACGCCTTTAGATGTGATTCAGCTTGCACATGAGCAGATTGCCAAAAGAAGTGAATATGAACATACACCGCTGTCTGATTTGAAAACATATGCGGGGCTGACGGCTGAGCAGTCATTATTTGACACGATTGTCGTGATTGAAAATTATCCGCTTGATCAGATGCTTAAGTCAAACAGTCTTCCTCTTTCAATCGAACAATATGACATGTTTGAGCAAACTGAGTTTGATTTGACATTGAGTGTACAAGCTTTTGATGAACATATCCATTTTTCATTTATATATAATCCTGATGTCATGTCTGCTCTTCAAGTGAAGCAGCTGGGGGATCATTTTCTCAACCTGTTATCGGAAGTGATTGAGTATCCGGCAGACAGATCTGTGCATCGCTTGAATATGCTTTCACAAGATGAGGTGCATTATCAGCTTGAAGAGTTTTGCAATTATAAAGGTCTGACCGGCAACGAACATCAAACTGTTATTGATTTGTTTGAACGGCAGACAGAAAAGACGCCGGACGCTCTTGCTGTGGAATTTCGCTCGGAATCCCTGACCTATGATCAATTAAATAAAAAAGTGAATCAGCTTGCCCGCTTTTTAGAAAGTCAGGGAGTCAAACCTGCACAAAGAGTCGGTATTTTAACAGAACATTCAATTGAAATGGTGATCGCTTGTCTCGCTGTATTAAAAGCGGGCGGCGCTTATGTTCCGGTTGATCCCGATTATCCTCCGGAAAGAATTGAATATCTTCTTCAGGACAGCGGGGTAAACCTGCTGCTGACAGAGGATATTGAGAGGCTGGTTTACTCGTACGATGGTGTGAAAATAGATATTACCGATCAAAGCCTTTATCAAGGAAACGACAGCAATCTGGTGAAACATTACGGTCCGCAGGATATTGCGTATTGCATATATACCTCTGGAACAACAGGCAGGCCAAAAGGGGTGCTTGTTAAGCATCTTGGTCTTGAAAATTATATTTCCTGGGCTGCCGAGCAATATGTAAGAGGTGATAATAGAGATTTTGCCCTTTATACGTCTTTATCTTTTGATTTAACAGTAACTTCTATCTTTACCCCGCTTATAACCGGAAACGCAATTATTGTGTACCAGGATAAAAACAAGCAGCTTCTTGTGGAACAAATTCTGAAAGATAATCGAGCCCACGTTATGAAGTTAACGCCGTCCCATCTGCATTTCATTTCCGGGATGCCGTTTCAGGACAGTGTGATGAAGTGCCTGATACTGGGGGGAGAGCAATTAGAAACCTCCTTGGCGGCGAAAATTGAAGAGAACTTCGATGGGAAAATTGAAATTTTTAATGAATATGGCCCGACGGAAACGGTAGTCGGCTGCATGATTCACCGCTACTCATCTGAAAGGGATAAAGATCTGTATGTGCCGATCGGCCGTCCTGCAGCACATACTGATATATACATTCTTGATTCACATATGAACCTGCTGCCCCAGGGAGCAGCGGGAGAACTATATATTGCCGGAAAAGGAGTGGCAGAAGGCTACTTAGGCCGGAAGGAACTGACGGCAGAGCGCTTTGTGGCTCATCCTTTTAAACCCGGAGAAAAAATGTATAAAACAGGAGACGCAGCCCGCTTTTTACCGGATGGAACCATTCAGTTTTTAGGCAGAAACGATGACCAAATCAAACTTAGGGGCTATCGGATTGAGAGCGGGGAGATTGAACACTGGCTCTGCCGGTACGGACGTATAAAAGGGGCGGCGGCTGTCGTGAAGAAGGACGCGTCCCAGACACCGTGCCTGGCTGCTTATCTTTTCACTGATGAGACGATTGATGAAAAGCAGCTGCGTGAATACTTGCGCCGTCATTTGCCGGAATATATGATTCCATCCCGATTTATTGTGATGGATGAGATGCCGCTGACGGCCAATGGAAAACTGGATAAAAAAGCACTGCCGGAGCTTGCTGCAGAGACAAAACGAAAGGCACTTGCGGCAGCACCAGCTTCTGAAACAGAAAAGATGGTGCTGGAGATTTGGAAACGTGTACTTGGTCAAGACAGCATCGATGTTCAGGATAAATTTTTTGAAATCGGCGGCACTTCCCTGCATTTGATCCAAGTCAATCAGCAGCTTTCTAAGGAAACGGGAAAAAGTATTCCGATGGTTGAGATGTTCCGCCGTCCAACAGTTCAGATGCTTGCTGAATTCTTATCAGGTCATGATGAAGAGCAATCAAAAAAGAAAACACCATTCATATCAAAGCGGAAGGATCCTTCAGATGACAGCATCGCCATCATCGGGATGGCCGGGCGTTTCCCCGGAGCTAAAAACATAGATGAATTTTGGCTTAACCTGCAAAATGGCAAGGAATCCATCTCTTTTTTCACTGATGAAGAGCTGTTTGCGGCAGGCATTGATGAACAAACATTTACGAGAACTGATTATGTAAGGGCGAAAGGAATCATCGACGGCCCCGATTTATTTGACGCCGCCTTCTTCGGCTATTCACCGGGACAGGCAGAGGTCATGGACCCGCAAATCCGTCTTCTTCATGAGTATGTATGGAAAACGCTAGAGGATGCAGGGTGTGTTTCAGCTGAATATGAAGGAAAAATCGGTTTGTTTACAGGAACAACCTCAAATTTTCAATGGCTCCAGCATTTCGCTGACTCATTAGACGGCAGGATGTCAGAGCTGTTTGAAATCGGCTCTTTAAATGATACCTATACGATCAGCACGCGGGTTGCTCATAAACTTAATTTAAAAGGTCCAGCCATTACCCTGCAGACAGCTTGTTCAACCTCCTTGGTCGCGCTGCATTTGGCTTGCAAATCAGTGCTGAATGGAGAATCTGATATGGCTCTCGCAGGCGGTGTGTCCATTCTCCATCCGGTTAAGTCAGGCTACATCTATCAAGAGAATATGGTGAAATCGCCAGACGGCCATTGCCGAGCCTTTGATAAAGACGCGAAAGGCACTGTAGGAGGCGATGGTGTCGGATTTGTCGCAGTGAAATCGTTGAGCCGCGCTTTGGCTGACGGCGATAGGATCTATGCGGTTGTAAAAGGATCTGCGGTCAACAATGATGGTGACCAAAAGGTAGGCTTCAATGCGCCGAGTGTGGAAGGCCAGACAGAGGTTATAAGAGATGCGATTGCCGACGCGGGGATTGAACCGGAAACCATCAGCTATGTGGAAACCCATGGGACAGGCACAGCTCTCGGAGATCCAATTGAAATTGAAGCCTTAACTAAAGCGTTTCAAACAAATAAGACCGCGTTTTGTCGGATTGGTTCCGTAAAAACGAATATCGGACACCTTGATGCTGCTGCCGGAGCGGCGGGTCTCATTAAAACAGTTCTCTCTCTGCAGCATCAACAACTTGTGCCTAGTCTTCATTTTAAAGAAGCGAATCCGAATATTGATTTTCAAAACAGTCCTTTCCTAGTGAATGACAAGCTCCGAGTGTGGAAGAGAACAAATAACCCAAGACGAGCAGGCGTGAGCTCATTCGGTATGGGCGGCACCAATGCCCATGTGATTCTGGAGGAAGCGCCTGTCAGTGAACGTGCGAAACATTCGCGTTCGTATCAGCTGTTTCCTCTTTCAGCAAAAACGATGAATGCTTTAGAAAAAACGAAAGACCTTTTGCTCGAACACATGGAAAGGAACTCTGAGCTTAATGCAGCAGACGCCGCTTATACGCTGCAGGCCGGAAGACAGCACTTTGATTATAGGCAAATGTTTGTGGCAAAGGACAGACAGGATGTCATCCGCCTGCTTTCCGAGAAGAAGGACAGAGGACTCAGCCGAATGTCGCGGATTCAGGAAAAAAAGGAGAAAAAATTGATCTTCATGTTCTCGGGCCAAGGCAGTCAATATGTGAACATGGGCAGGGATTTGTACACGGAGGAGCCGTTTTTCAAAGAGACGATGGATCACTGTTTTCAAGAATTCTATGAAGCGACCGGTGAGAGGCTTGAGGATATTCTATACCCTGACCAGCAGGATGAAGACGCTGCCGCGATAAAGCTTCAAGAGACGAAATATGCCCAGCCGGCTATTTTTATGCTGGAATATGCGCTGTCACTTTTGCTGATGAAGTGGGGGCTGCGGCCATGGGCTATGATCGGCTACAGCTTCGGTGAATTAACGGCTGCCGCGGTATCGGGAGTGTTTACGCTAAGCGATGCCATCAAGCTAATCAGCTTACGTGGACAAGCGATGCACCAAGCGCCGTCAGGCATCATGCTAAGCGTGCCAATGCCAGAGGAAGAACTGAAAGCGATTCTCCCTGATTGCATTTCATTGGCTGTTGTTAATGACGCTTCTTGCATTGTGTCGGGGCTTGAGTCTGACATTTTCGCATTTGAAGAACAGTTAAAAGCCAAAAAAGTGCTTTGTATGAGAGTAAAAGGTTCAATTGCTGCTCACTCGCACGTCATGGCTTCCGCCGCTGAACGATTTGGAAATACGGCTAAGCGCATTTCTTATCAAAAACCGGATGTTCCTTTCTTTTCGAATTTAACGGGAGACTGGATAGCGGATGAAGAAGCTGCGGACTATGACTATTGGAAACGGCACATGACTGAGACTGTTCGCTTTGCCGAGGGTATTGGCGTGTTAACGAAACAGGAAGATGCTATTTTTATCGAAATCGGCCCGGGACAAGATTTAAGTGTGCTGGTGAAGAGATCGATTAACGATGAGCTGCGCCAGCATGCTTGCAATGTGCTGAAACACAGCAGACAGAGTATGTCAGATGTCCAATTTTTACTCAGCAGAATTGGCACGCTGTGGATGTATGGCGCGGACATTGATTGGCGCGGGCTGCACGAGGGCAGACATCCTGAAAAGATTACTATGCCTCAATATCCTTTTGAAAAGGAATCCTTCTGGCACAAACGGAAACATACTGCCAGCGGAAAAGGCAAAAAACATTCAGGAGGAAAGCTCCCGCTTCAGGAGTGGTTTTATCTGCCGCAATGGGAAAAAGAAATCCTGCCGATTTCCCGCGAGATTGAAGCGACGGAACAACGTTTGCTTGTCTTCATGGAGGATGGAGATTTTTCCTATAAGCTTATTCAGGGGCTGCAATCCACCTGTGCTTCTTGTGTCATCGTTAAAAAAGGGCATAACTTTCAGCAGGTTGAAAAAGGAGTGTACACACTCCGCCCAGACTCTGCGGAAGATTACTGCCGTCTTTTTGAAGTGTTGGAGAAGGAAAAGATTCAGTACAGCCGGATTTTGCACCTCTGGGGGCTGGCAGAGAAGAATGAAACCGCTGATGCCGAGTGGATTGAGCAGATGCAAAACGAATCCTATTACTCTTTGCTTTACTTAGGGCAAGCATTGAAAAAGAAAGAAACAAAGCAGGACATTTCGATCTTTGTGTTATCGTCCCTTACGTATCAGCTTGGCGGAGAAGACATGCTGTATCCAGAGAAAGCCGTACATCTGGGGCCGAGTATGGTCATATCTCAGGAAACACCGTTCCTTCGCTATCGAGTGATTGATATAGACAGGCAGAAAGAAGATTCCTGGAAAGAAGACAAGCTGCTGGGACTCATCAGATCAGAGCTGATGACCGAATCAGGCAATCTCCTAACGGTTTACAGAAATAATAAAAGGTACACCAGGAATTTTATTCACAAAGCCGTGCCTGCAGAATCATCGCAGGGGCACCTTCGTCCCGGAGGCGTATATATTCTGATTGGCGGGCTGGGCTTCATCGGTTTACATGCTGCAAAAACCATTGCTGAGAAAACAAAAGGAAAACTGATTCTGACAAGCCGTTCCGGCCTACCGCCGCGGAGTGAATGGGAGTCCTTAATCAGCACGCATGCTGAGGATGATCCGATCGTTAAAAAAATAAAATCAATATATGAGATAGAAAAAACAGGCGCAGAAGTCACTGCTGTTGCTGCGGATGCAAGCTGTGAAGCGGATATGTCTGAACTGGTTCATGTGGCTGAACGTAAGTACGGCTCCATTCATGGTGTAATTTATGCAGCTGGAATAACAGGCGAACAATCATTCAGGATGATGGAACAAACGGATAAAAGTTTTTCGAATACTCACTTTCGAGCAAAAATGACGGGCGTTGCGGTATTAGAAAAAGTGTTGGCCGATCGACCGCTTGATTTCTGCTTTTTGATTTCGTCCTTGTCTCCGATATTGGGAGGACTTGGATTTACCGCCTATACTGCGGTTAACCAGTTTGTTGATGCCTTTGTATATAAACATAATGCGCAGCATCCTGTTCAGTGGACAGCCCTAAATTTAGACGGCTGGGAATTTGAAGACGGCAAAAAACCGGATATTCCAGTCGGAGGGGATTTAGAAAATACCCTGATTCGTGCGCATGAGGGCAGAGAGGTTTTCGAGAAAATTTTCACATTTGATCTTATGGATCAGATTGTAGTGTCTGCCACGGATCTGCAGGAGAGGATACAAAAATATGTGAATCGTCTGCAGCAGCCTAACGGTGAAGAGCAAGAGGACGTTTCGCTGTACGGGCGGCCAGAACTTACTGCTGAATATGTTGAACCAGTAACTGATATGGAGAAAGAACTTCTTGTTCATTGGCAGTCATTTTTCAAGATTGATCAAATCGGCATAGACGATGATTTCTTTGAGATGGGCGGGGATTCGTTAAAGGCGATTACTTTCATTTCCATTATTCATCAAGCATTCAATGTGGAAATTGCGCTGCCGGATTTCTTTAACATTCCGACGATCAGGCAGATGGCCGAATTTATCAGCCAAGCCGACAAGAAGATGTACAGAAAGATAGAAAAAGCTGAAAAACGGGATTATTATCCGTTGTCCTCAGCGCAAAAACGGCTTTATCTTGTTCAGCAGTTAGATCAAACAAGCACTGGCTACAATGAGTTCACTGCCGGCCGGATTGCAGGAAAACTTGATATGCAAAGGCTTGAGAATGTGTTCCGGCAATTGATTAATCGTCATGAGAGTTTAAGAACATCCTTTAAAGCAATAGACGGTGTTCCTATGCAGTGCATAGCTGAGCATGCGGAATTTCATGCAGACTTTTTTGACCTATCAAATGTGGCAGGCCAGGAAGGGCAAAACCAAAAAGAACAAGAAGTCATCAGCAGCTTTTTAAAGCCGTTCCAGCTTGATCAGGCTCCCCTGATGAGAGCTGGTGTTATTAAGAACTCTGAAAACGAGTATATTCTGATGCTCGATATGCACCATATTATTTCTGACGGTTTATCTCAGGATATCTTGGTCAGCGAGTTTATGGATCTGTATGACGGCAAAGAGCTTGCACCGCTTGAACTGCAATATAAAGATTTCTCAGAATGGCAGAATCAGATGCTTCAGTCTGATGACCTGAATGAGGTGAAAACATATTGGCTGAAACGGCTTGACGGCTTCCGTGAGCTTCAGCTGCCGGCTGATTACCAGAGACCTGATGTCAAAAGCTTTGCCGGCGCCCATTATCGTTTTTATATAAGCAAAAAAGAGCTTGAGGCGTTTAAATCCATTATGGCCGATGAAGATGCCACGCTGTTTATGGGACTTTTATCAATCTATCAAATCCTGCTGCACAAGCTCACTGGACAGTCCGACATTGTAGTCGGCGTTCCGGTCGCAGGGAGAAGGCAGGAGGAACTGCAGCGGATCATCGGTATATTCGTTAATATGCTTCCGCTTCGGTTTTATCCGAAAAAAGAGATGACGTTCACTCAATTTCTGCACCATGTCAAGCAGCTGGTAATTGATGACTTTGATCATCAAGATTATCAGTATGAACATATGGTTCAAGATTTGAAGTTAGATAGGACGTTAAATAGGAATCATATTTTTGATACCGTTTTTGCTCTGCAGAATCTAAGCCAGCCTGCTTTAGAGGTAGACGGGATCACACTAACCGACTATGAATATGAAACAGCGGTTTCCCGGTTTGATTTGCTTTGGATCGCTTCAGAAGACGAAAACGGTTTATCTTCTGTCATTGAATACAGCACTGAGCTGTTTACAAGAGAAACCATTGAAAGCGTTGCGAAAGGGATTAAAAAGGTGCTGTCAGCCGTGATTGATTGTAAGCAAACCGCTCTCAAGGATATTGACCTGACTTCAGGCATCAATGATTTAGAAAAGGTATCGTTGCTGGAACTAGACGATCTGAAAATCTAGCAGAAATAGGTGAATAACAATGAACCAAACCGATGTCTTTCAATTGAAAACCGCAGCTCTTGAAAAAGTGAAGGAGCGGCAATATTGGACTTCTCTATTATCTCAAATCCCATCGGACTGCCGGTTTCCTTATGATTCACAGCTTCTTGATCAAAACGATGAAGAAGCTTCATTCACTTTTTCATTCCCGGCTCAGCTGGAAAAGGCCATCTTAAAGGCATCCGGAGCTTCAGATTTGCGTATGTTTATCATTTTTATGACTGCGGCAGTCACATTGCTGCACAGGTACAGCGGAAGAACGGATATCATGGCGTCGGCCCCTGTGTTGAGACAGCGGGAAACACAGCCGGTGATCAATGATCTTCTTCCGCTGCTGGTGAAAATCAAGCCTTCTATGAGTTTCAGAGACTGTCTAGAGCATGTGAAACAAGCTTTTCAAGAAGTGTATGCCCATCAAAATTATCCTGTGAAAATACTATTGGACGATCTTCATCCTTTGCATAAAAAAGGGGAGCCACGCTTTGGCATTTCCCTTGCTATGAATGATCTTCAGCAGCCGGCGTCATTGAAAGCGCTGGACACGAATCTATTTATCTCCATTCAGTGTGATGAAGGGACATTGACTGGAAAGTTGAGCTGGAATTTGAAGCATTACACATTTGATACTGCTGAACGGATAGCGGGCCATTTTTGCATGCTGGCGGACCGGGCTTTGTCGGCGCCTGAGACTCTGGTCTCTGAGCTGCAGTTACTTTCTCATGAGGAGAGAGAGAGAATCATCACGACATTTAATCACACAAATCAGCCCTATCCGAAAGAAAAATCGATTGTCGATCTCTTCAAAGAACAGGCAGCTCTCAAACCTAATCAGCCTGCAATTGTGTATGAAGATGTCAGTTTCACATACGGTGAGGCTGATGAATTGTCAGACCGGGTTGCTGCTTTTTTGATAAAAGAAGGTGTTCGTCATGAGGAGCCTGTGGGGCTGATGGTTCATCGCTCAGCAGAAATGGTTATTGGCATATTAGGCATATTGAAAGCAGGATGTCCTTATTTGCCGATAGATGTAAATATGCCGTTCGAACGGATGGATTATATGCTGAAAAACAGCGGTTCGCGGTTTGTGATCACGAATGAGGATTATGACATTTCTGCTGAGAATCAAAAAAGCTTATTTATAGAGGAAATGATGAAATTTGAAGGGGCGGCGGAGCATGGGCGTCTGCCGTCTCCTGAAAATCTCGCTTATGTGCTGTATACATCAGGGACAACAGGAAAACCGAAAGGCGTGATGGTGGAGCATCGTCAAGTCATCAATTTAGTATATGGCATAGACAGCCTTCATTTTGAGCCGTTTTCACAAGAGCATCTCCGCATCGGCATGCTTGCTTCACATATTTTTGACGCATCCGTGCAAACGATATTTCCGGCAGTGCTTCTTGGACACACCTTATATATTGCACCGGATCATGCAAGGATGGATGGAAAGCAGCTATGGTCTTTTTATGAGGAGAACCGCATTCATATTTCAGATGCGACACCTTCTCATTTGCGCCTAATGCTCAAAGCCGCTGAGAAAGAGCCGCATCACGTTGACGAATTGAAGTTAATAATGGCTGGCGGCGAAATTTTGCCGCCCCAATTGGTTCAGCAATATTTACAAACGTTTCGTGCTGATAAGCCGGTGATGACAAATAATTACGGTCCGACGGAATGTACTGTACAGTCAGCGGCTTTTACCATACCTGAGCATTGGAATGAAGCTGTCGTACCGATCGGCAGGCCGATGCCAAATGAACAGATTTATATTTTGGATCATTGCGGACAGCCTGTGCCCATTGGCGTATACGGAGAACTTTGCATTGCCGGAGACGGGGTGGCAAGAGGATATATCTGTCAGCCAGAGCTGACGGCAGAAAAATTTACAGAACCGCAGCATATTCCTGCCGGCAAGCTTTATCATACCGGCGACTTGGCGAGATGGCGTTCTGACGGCTTAATCGAATTTTTTGGCAGGTATGATGATCAAGTAAAAATAAGAGGATTCAGAGTAGAGCTTGATGAGATTAGAAAAACCATGCTTGATTACCGGGAGTCGGGACAAATCATTCATGACGCGGTGATTATTCCAGTTCAAAAGGAATCAGATGATCAGTTTCTTGTGGCGTATCTCATTTCCGATCAAAAACTGAAAACTCGAAAAATGAGAGGGTTTTTAGGAGAAAAGCTGCCGGGTTATATGATTCCGAGACGATTCATCCGCGTGGACTCATTTCCAATGAACCTGTCAGGGAAGCTTGATCTCAAGGCGCTCCCAGATCCTATGGAAGAGCCTGAATCTGACGAGCAGGTCATAAAGCCGCACAATGAAACTGAGAAAAAGCTGGTTTCCATTTTTGCTGGCATTTTGAATATACCTGAATCTGATATCAGCATGGAAGATAACTTTTTTGATATCGGCGGAAACTCATTTCACATCGTAGAATTATCGAACAAATTGAAAGAGCAGTTTGGACAAGAGCTGTCTGTTGTTCAGCTGTTTCAATATACATCCGTATCGGCAATAGCTGCCCAGCTCAGCCGGCAAACGGAGTCTGAGGGTTCTCAGGCAAATGCTGAGAGTGGGGAAGAGGCAGCGGAGGATTTAGAAAATGTCGCACAACTGTTAGGCGGGATTTCTGATGAGTAAAACAACAGGCTTAGAAATAGCGGTTATCGGAATGGCTTGCCGTTTCCCCGGTGCCAAAAATATTGAAGAGTTTTGGGAGAATATCAAAACGGGCACGGAATCCATTACATTTTTCTCAAAAGAAGAGCTTATGGAAGCCGGTGTGCCTAAAGAACAGCTCGATCATAAGAATTATGTCAGGGCCAAAGGAAAAGTAGACCGGCATGACCACTTTGACGCAGCGTTTTTCGGCTACTCACAGCGCGAAGCTGAGGTAATGGATCCGCAAGTGCGGATGTTTCATGAAGTCGCGTGGGAATCCCTTGAAAACGCCGGCTATAATCCCGAAACCTATTCACAGCCTATCGGCTTATTCGGCGCTGCGTCTGCGAATTTGTACTGGCAGGCAAGTTCAATGCTGCTGAGAAGCAGCAGTTCTTCTGAGCAGTTTGCTGCTGTTCAGTTGACGGACAAGGATTTTATGAATACACAAATTTCATACAAATTGAATTTGAAAGGGCCGAGTATTGCAGTGGATACAGCCTGTTCATCTTCTTTGACCGCTGTGCATCTCGCATCCAGAGCTTTGCTTACCGGCGACTGCAAAATGGCGCTGGCGGGAGGAGTAACGGTGACTTGTCCCCATAAAAAGGGCTATATGTATCAAGAAGGGATGATTATGTCGCCGGACGGCCGCTGCCGCGCATTTGACGCGGAAGCAAAAGGGACAGTCGGGGGTGAAGGCTGCGGTGTTGTAGTGCTGAAAACCTTAAAGCAGGCGCTGAAGGATCAAGATCATATTTACGCTGTCATTAAAGGATCAGCATATAACAATGACGGCAGCCGTAAAGTCGGTTACACAGCGCCAAGTATCGAAGGGCAGGCAGATGTCATTAGAAAAGCACTGAACATCAGCCGTGTAGAGTCCGAAAGTATTTCTTATGTCGAAGCGCATGGCACGGGTACCTCGTTAGGAGATCCAGTTGAAATAGAGGCGCTTAAACAAGCGTTTCAAACAGAAAAGAAGCAATTCTGCGCGATCGGCTCTGTTAAAACAAATATCGGTCATTTGGATTCCGCCGCGGGAATTGCGGGGTTTATTAAAACGGCGCTGAGTCTCAAAGCGAGAACCCTGCCGCCAAGCCTTCATTACAAAAAGCCCAATCCTAAAATTGATTTTGAAAACAGTCCTTTTTATGTCAGCACATCAGCAAAACAATGGACAGCATCTGACCGGGTATTTCGAGCGGGCGTCAGTTCCTTTGGGATCGGCGGCACGAATGTTCATGTTGTCATGGAGGAGCCTCCGATGAAGGAAAGACGTCATCAAGAGGATCATGAAGACTGCCTTATGCTTATTTCTGCCCGATCTGAAAAAGCTGCAATGAAGGCCGCGGATCAGGTCAAGCAATTTATAAAAGAGAATGAAGAGGTACCGCTCCAAGACGTTTCATATACACTGCAAGAGGGCCGCAGGCATTTTCAGTATCGTCAGGCATTTACGGCTGGTCCTTTAGGGATAACAAGCGATATGGCAAATTCTTCAATAGCGCTGGAGAAGCCGGCAGTTGTCTTTATGTTTTCCGGGCAAGGCTCTCAATACGTCAATATGGGGAAACAACTGTATGAAATGGAGCCCGTATTCCAGGAGGAGCTGGAGCGCTGTTTTACCATTCTGCAAGCTGAGGAAGGACTCAATATTAGAAGCATCATGTTTCCGGCTAATGAAGCAGAAAGCAAAGAAGCCGAACAGCTTATCCATGAAACCTCATATACCCAGCCTATTTTATTTTCTTTTGAATATGCGCTGGCGTCCTTCTTGAACAAAAAAGGTTTAAAACCGCAATACATGATTGGCCACAGCATAGGGGAATTAACAGCAGCCTGTCTGTCAGGCATTTGTTCATTGGAAGACGCGCTTCATATGGTTGCGATGAGAGGCCAATTGATGCAGGAAATGCCGGAGGGAGAAATGTTGAGCGTCAGACTGTCTAGCAGAGAGACAGAAATGGAATTGACAGAGGGGGTTGAGCTGTCGGCTTCAAACAGCTCTGATTTATCGGTTGTATCAGGTCTTATGGAGCCAATCAATGCTTTTGCCGCGCGCCTTCAGTCGAAAGGAGTGGCAATTCAGCACTTAAAAACGTCCCATGCGTTTCATTCAAGCATGATGAAGCCGGCAGCATCTCGTTTTGCTGATATTCTGCAAGATATGGAATTCACAGCACCCGGCCTTCCGTTTATTTCAAATGTGACAGGCGATTGGATACAAGCAGAGCAGGCCGCAGATCCGAAATACTGGGCTTCGCAAATCATGGAAAAGGTTGATTTTCATTCAGGGCTGAACACACTTTTACAAATGGGCAATGTTGTATTTGTTGAGATCGGGCCAGGAAACACGTTGACGCAGTTTGTGAGAAAACATGAGGGTTTTATGACGGAGCAACATGCTGCGGTAAACATGATCAGGCATCCAAAGGAAGTATCATCTGATCGTGTCTATCTGTTAAACCGCATCGGCAGGCTTTGGACGCATGGTGTAAACATGAACTGGGAGCACTTTCGCCAAGTGGGCTCATACGAAAGGGTCCCGCTTCCGACTTATCCTTTTGAGCATCAAGTATTTCCCGATCCGCAAACATCTCAGGGCGGCATGGAAGAAAAGATCAAAAACGAATTGAGATTAAACGTTGCTTCAAGTGAAAAACAGCTTCCTTTTGATAAGTGGTTTTCCGTACCGTTCTGGGAACGAATGGAACCAGTCAATGAGACATTCACTCATCAAGGAAAGAGGATACTTGTCTTTGAAGAAAACAGTAATGTCAGCCAATATCTCCTAAAACAGCAAGCGGAAGCCGTGTCTGTCCAGCCGGGTGATTACTTTGCGGAAACAGACAGAAACACGTTTACGGTAAACCATCGTGATACGGCCCACTTTCGGAAGCTGCTGGATGAACTGAATGCAAGGGGGTTTATCCCTGATGAAATCATCTGGATGTGGCTGCAAGACTGTGATGGTCGTGATGGAGATATTGCAGAGCATACAATAGCCGGTTATCTTCCTCTCCTTGATCTTGTCCGTTTACTTGGAACAGAGAGCAACAAAAGATTCAGTATGACCGTAGTGACCAATCAAGCTCACGATGTGACGGGAATGGAGGATCTTCAGCCTCATCAGGCTGCGCTGACCGGAGTCTGTTTGACCATTCCGCAAGAGTATAAGCAGATCAGCTGTAAAGCTGTTGATCTTTGTCCGGACCCGCGACTCGGTCAATCAAGCTGGCCTGAAATGATTTCTTATGAACTTAAAAAAGAGGATGATCAGCCTATTGTGGCTTATCGCGGAAACAGCAGATGGATTCGGCAGGCGAAGCAGCCGGGCAAGCAAGATGAGATTGATATGGCCGGCAATCTCAGGCATAAAGGAGTTTATATCATTACAGGCGGCCTTGGCGGTATCGGATTATCTCTTGCATCTCATTTAGCTGAAACAGTTCAAGCAAAGCTTGTGCTGCTAAGCCGGACAGGACTGCCCGATAAACTAAGAGCAAATGACGATACAGCCAAAAAACTCAAGGCTGTGGAAGAGCTCGAGAAGGCTGGAGCCGAGGTGCTGGTATTACAGGCGGATATTTCAGACGAGGCAGAGCTTCAAAAAGCCTTGCAAACGGCAGAATCTCGTTTCGGACAAGCCATTCATGGCGTTATTCATGCAGCAGGCATTCCTGATGGCAAAGTAATTCACGCAAGGACACCAGACGATGAGAGGCATATGGCGAAAGCCAAAATAACAGGAACCGCTCTGTTAAGAAAAGCGCTTAGAAACAAACAGCCGGACTTCTTCTTCATTTGTTCCTCTCTTGTTTCATTTTTAGGAGCGGGGGGCCAAGTCGGCTACGCTGCATCAAACGCATTCTTGGACAGTTATGCTCACGCATGCCGAAAAGAAGGTGAAAACATGGTGACGGTTAACTGGGACCGTTGGGAACAAGTAGGGATGGCGTATGAATCAGAAACGGCAGCCATTCTTTCGAAGATAGCGGACAAAGAGGAGCAACACCAAGGAATCCTGCCGGCTCAAGGAGCGAAAGCGTTTATGAGAGCTTTGCAGCTGCGCTACCCGCAAGTCCTGATTTCGCTGCAGGATGTAAACAAACGAATGAAAGACAGCTATGTGAAAGAGGACAGACAAACCGCAGCGCATGTGCTGACAAAAGACCGCTTGGACACACTTGAAGAAAGGTTAATGAATATTTTCAAAGATTATTTTCATTCTGAGACAGATGTAAATATGAATTTCTTTGAATTAGGAGCCTCTTCACTTGATCTGCTTCAGGTGAGCGGGAGAATCAAAAACGAGCTTGGCGTGGATATCCCGGTTGTGATGATGTATGCCCACCCGACGGTTGCATCATTAACCCAAGCCGTCAAAGCACAGCAAAGCGGTGATGACTTACACATAAAAGGAATAGAGCCAGATCGCCAAAAAGCCATAAATGAAGGGAAAAACCGGCGAAAACAGCGAATGAGACGAAAATAGATGGGAGGCTGATTTCCATGGCTGACGAGAAACAATGGACAGAAACAGGGCTGGAAATAGCGGTAGTCGGTATGGCGGGCAAGTTTCCAGGCGCGGCAAATATTGATGAGTATTGGAGCAACATTTTAAAAGGAATAGAATCGGTCACTCAATTTACCGATGAAGAATTAAAAGAAGCCGGAGTGGATGAGGCGCTGCTTCGTCAAGAAGCATATGTAAAAGCAAAACCGATCATTGATGAAGTTTCTGACTTTGATGCGGAGTTTTTCGGCTATTCACCGAGAGAAGCTGCCTTGATGGATCCGCAAATCAGACTCATGCATGAATGTACATGGGAAGCGCTGGAGCATGCGGGCTGTGACGCTGAACGGTTTAACGGGCTGATCGGGCTGTATGCTGGTGCTTCCAGCAATTTGTCCTGGATGGGCCGTCATATGTCTTCCCTTCATAAGAATGAAGACGCTTTTCAAATCATGCATTTAAATGATTCGTCGTTTGCGTCACGAATCGCTTATAAACTTAATTTGAAAGGGCCGAGTGTATCAGTTCAAACCGCTTGCTCGACTTCTCTTGTCGCGATACATATGGCGTGTCAGGGTTTGATTGGAGGAGAATGTGACCTTGCATTAGCCGGAGGTGTTACCCTGAGCCTGCCGCATATATCTGGGTACCTTTATCAGGAAGGAATGATCTATTCAGCAGATGGTCATTGCCGCCCGTTTGACGAAAAGGCGAACGGAACCATTTTTGGTGAAGGAGCCGGAGTGGTGGCGTTAAAGCGATTGAAAGACGCACAAGCTGACGGTGATGTGATTTATGCGGTCATCAAGGGCTCTGCAATTAATAATGATGGAAACAATAAGGCTGGGTATACGGCTCCAAGTGCTGAAGGCCAGGCGAATGTCATTGCCACAGCTATGGAGATGGCGGAAACGGAACCGGAAAGCATTGGTTATGTTGAGGCCCACGGGACAGGAACGCCTGTCGGAGATCCGATTGAAATTGAGGCGCTGACCCGTGCTTTCAATACAGATAAAAAAGCATATTGCCGAATTGGTTCTGTCAAAGCGAATATCGGGCATCTGGACGCCGCCTCCGGGGTAGCGGGATTTATAAAAACCGTTATGATGCTCCATCATAAAATGCTGCCGCCCGCTTTTCACTATCAAAAATCGAACCCGCGCATCAAGTTTGAGAACACGCCGTTTTTTGTCAATACAGAGCTGACTGAATGGGAATCTCTGCAAGGACCGAGAAGAGCCGGCGTGAGCGCCTTTGGAATCGGCGGCGCTAATGCTCACGTTGTCCTTGAAGAGCCCCCATCTCATACTGATGAAATGCCAGCCGGCGGTCCTGAGCTTGTTGTTCTTTCTGCGAGAACAAGGCAGGAGCTTACCCGTTCAATGGATCAATTGGCTGATTTTCTTCGCCGGAACCCGGAAGCGCCGCTGCCAGCCATAGCCCGTACGTTACAGCTTGGCAGAAAGCAATTCCAGTACAGAATCTCCTTTGTTGCTTCACATCAAAAGGATCTGCTTGATCAGCTTTCTGATCATCGGCATAAAAAACAAATCACCGAATCGGCGGTTGTTCCAAGCAGCACCATGTTTGTATTTGCGGGAGACGTTCAAGAGGGCTTTGGCCGATATGCGCAGCTGTACCGCACGGAAAACCTGTTCAAAAAAGAAGTCGATGCTTGCCTTGAAAAGGTGCAAAATGCTTTTCAGCAGGATGTACTTAGCTTCTTTAAAGCATGTATTTCTGCTCCAGAAACGTACCGGGAAGAGGAAAATCTGGGATTGGTCCATGCGGTGTCGTTCATCATGGAATACGCCGCAGTCCGTTTCTTACAGCACATCGGCATAACACCAGACCGCTTTATCGGGCGGGGATTCGGGGAGTTTACGGCGGCCTGCGCGGCAGGGATGTTTTCCTTTGAAGAAGGGGCCGCAGCCGCATATAAACGCGGAGAGTTAATCAGTATGTCGCCGGCAGGAAAAATGCTCGGTGTCAGCCTGTCAGAACCGGATATCGTTCAATACTTAGAAAAATCATTATCCCTTGCGCTGATTGATGAGCGGTATTGTGCCGTCTCCGGTTTGCCAGAGGATGTGTATCAGCTGAAGGCGCGGCTTGAACAAAAAGGGATTGCTGCTGAGTTATTTGATGGGGATATCGCGTATCAATCGGATCTGCTGGTCGACGCAGCGGAAGAATTCATGCACTTCCTTGGCACGCTGGACATGAAGTCACCAGACATTCCAGTCGTTTCATCTGTCACTGGAAAAGTGATAACAGATGACGAAGCAGCGGATGCCAGTTATTGGGCCGGCCAAATCTGCAAGCCGATACGGTTTTTTGAACACATCTCGTCTTGTTTGCGGGAGGAACCTGCTATTTGCATAGACCTGCGTTTGACTCAGGGGGCATCAGTGTTTACAGAGCGCCAAGCAATTGGCATGACAGGTGATCTCGGCACACAAGGACACACAGACGTTTTAAAGTTACATATATACGGAGCGTTGTGGAGTCTCGGGTCTGAGGTTGATTTCAGCGTCCTGCATGAACCTCAGCATAATAAAAGGTTAGCTCTGCCGACTTACCCTTTTACAAAGCAGCATTTCCCGTTGCCTGACGGCTTAGTACGGGCTGAACTTGAAGAAGATGAGCCTCACCAGTCGGCAGAACCGTTTCGTGCAATGCCGTTATCTGCTGTTGAAAAGACAATCAGAGAAATTGTCATAAAGCATTTTGGATTCAATGAGCTTGACGATGATGCGCCGTTTTTTGAGCTGGGGGCTACGTCGCTTGATATCTCTCAATTAGCGGCAAAATTAACAGATCAGTTGAATTGGAAGGTGGAACCAGTTCTGCTTTATCAATTTGCCGCAGTTCGCAGCCTGGCGAAGCATCTTCATCAACAGGTTCAAACGAAGGCTGGGCAGCCAGAAATGACGCAGCATCAAAAGGTGTCGCAAAGCCGTCTGAACGGTCAGGGATCTGATATCGCGATTATCGGTATGGCAGGGCGTTTTCCGGGAGCCGGCAATTTGGATGAGTTTTGGAATAATCTCGTAAACGGCAAAGAAACTATCAGCTTCTTTACGGATGAAGAATTAAAAGCGTCAGGCATTGATGACCAGCTCTTGCAGCACCCCGATTATGTAAAAGCGAAGGGGATCATCGAGGACTCTGATATGTTTGATGCGGATTTTTTCCAATATTCCTCAAGAGAAGCAGAATTGATGGATCCGCAATTCAGGCTTTTACATGAATGTGCCTGGGAGGCCTTAGAAGATGCGGGCTGTGACCCTGAGCGGACAACAGGGAAAATCGGCGTCTACACCGGGACAAGTCCGAACCTCGAATGGATTACACGTTTCGCAGGGAAACTGGATGGGACTGAACAGTTTAGCTCCATGCTGTTAAATGACAGAGAATTTTTCAGTACCCAGCTTGCTTATAAATTAAACCTGCATGGGCCGAGCATCACAATGCAAACAGCCTGCTCCACTTCTTTAGTCAATATTGGAGCGGCATGTCAAGCGCTGCAAAACGGAGCATGTGACGCGGCGCTTGCGGGAGGCGTAACTGTCAGCACCCCTTTGCGGTCAGGCTATGTTTATCAGGATGGCATGATTCAATCACCTGATGGGCATTGCCGTCCTTTTGATGAGGATGCAGGCGGCACAGTTTTTGGCGATGGCGCGGGGATTGTCGTTTTAAAAAGATATGAGGACGCCGTTAAAGAAGGGCATACCATTTATGCGGTCATAAAAGGGGTCGGAATGAATAATGACGGAAGCCGAAAAGTCGGTTTTACCGCCCCGAGCGTAGAAGGCCAGGCCGAAGTGTTAAAGAATGCATACGAGAATGCAGGGATTGATCCGAACACAGTAGGGTATATCGAAGCTCACGGAACCGGTACAAAAATGGGTGATCCAATCGAAATGGAAGCGCTGAGCCAGGTTTTTAAAAGTGACAGGCCAATGTCAATTCCAATCGGGTCAGTGAAAAGCAATGTTGGACATTTAAACAGCGCTGCCGGGATTGCCGGACTCTTTAAGGCCGTTTTATCGCTAAAACATAAAACAATTTTGCCAAGCTTGAACTACACGACACCTAATCCGCATATTCATTTTGACCGGACGCCATTTTATGTCAATACCGAGGCGACATACTGGAAGGAATCCGCTGATCCAAGGCGTGCGGGTGTCAGTTCCTTCGGAATTGGCGGCACAAATGCGCACATTGTACTGGAAGAAGAGCCGGAGTCAGGCAGAGAAGCTTCCGAGAGCCAGCGGCATTTGCTAGTTCTGTCAGCAAAAACAGACACAGCCTTAGAGCAGATGACAAACCGATTGAAGGAATTTCTTCGAACGCATCCAAACGTTCCGTTAGAGGATGTGGCATACACCTTGCAAGTTGGCAGAAAACAATTTTCATACCGAAAAGCGGTCGTGCTGTCAAAATCAACGGAATGGGAAAGCGGTGCAGAGCTCACAGCTTATCAAAGACACAGTGGGCGCCCGACTGCCTTTATGTTCTCCGGGCAAGGCTCTCAGTATATTGATATGATGAAAGATTTATATGAAGCTGAACCTGTATTTCAGAAAGAAGCGGACCGCTGTTTTGCCTTCGCACAGAAGTCACATCAAATTGATTTGAAGGCGATCGTCTTCCCAGATTCAAATGATGGGGCGAAGCTGACGGAGACCGCTGTTGTGCAGCCGCTGCTGTTCATCTTTGAATACGCGCTCGCAAAGCTGCTGCAAAGTGCAGGCATCTCACCGGATTATATGATTGGACACAGCATTGGTGAATACACTGCTGCATGCCTGTCAGGCGTGTTTTCATTAGACACGGCTTTAACGCTCGTAATGGAGCGGGGAAGGCTGATGCAGCAGCTGGAATCTGGAGCAATGATGAGTGTTCAGCTATCAGAGGAAGAGCTGCAGCCGCTGCTTACGAACAGTCTGTCACTTGCGGCTGTCAATGCTCATGACTTATGCGTAGTATCCGGAAAAAGAGAAGACATTGAGACGTTTGCGGTTCTTCTTGAAGAAAAGGGCGTTGCCGGCCGCCACCTGCATACTTCTCACGCTTTTCATTCTTATATGATGGAACCCATTCTTGAGGAATTTGCCGCGATTGTAAAGCAACAGGATATGAACACCCCTCGGATTCCATTTGTTTCGAATGTAACGGGAACATGGATAACACCGGAACAAGCAGCAGACCCGGCTTATTGGTCTCAGCACTTAAGAGGCGCAGTCCGCTTCCATGAAGGATTAGAACAGATTTTGAGTGACGATAACGTTCTGTTAATAGAAGTCGGACCGGGCAGCACGTTAAGCACATTTGCCAGAAGGCATAAGAAGAGATCTAGCCAGCATGACATCGTCAATCTCGTCAGACATGTTCAAGAACCAGCGCATGATCATTCCTATTTCTTGAAGAAATTAGGTCAGCTTTGGGTCTGCGGCTGTGAAATTGACTGGAGGCAGTATGGCGGTGATAAGCCTAAGCGTCTGATATCGCTTCCGCCTTATCCTTTTGAGAAAAAACGCTATTGGATTGAAGCGGCTGACAATGCGGCTGCTTTCACCGCAGTTGATGAATGGAATAAAAAGAAACCGATGGATCAATGGTTCTATCTGCCGTCATGGGAAAGAAAGATCAAGTCCGCTGACAGCCGAAAGAAAGAGCAGCCAGCTGAAAGCGGAAAAACCCTGGTTTTCCATGAAGGAACAGCCTTTGGAGATCGGCTGGTGCAAGCGATACGCCGCCAAGGACATGAGACCGTAATTGTCACGAGAGACCGGCAATTCAAAAAAATAAACAGCGGATTGTATGTCATCAATCCAGCTGATGGGACACATTATGAGCGTTTATTTTCTTCACTTGCTTCAGACGGGCTTCTTCCAAACTGTATGATGCATCTGTGGAGCGTTTCGGAGCAAGGGGAATCCTCCAAAACTTTCAGCACGTACAGTGAAAACGGCTATTATAGTTTGATTTTTACTGCACAGGCGGCATCTAATCAAAAACAAATGAACGAATGTAATATGTTTGTGCTGACAAGCGGGATTCATGAGGTGACTGGAGAAGAACAAATCAATGCTGAAAAATCGACGATTTTGGGGCCGTTGAAAGTCGTCCCGCAGGAATATAACCATTTGAAGTGCTGGAACATCGACATTCCTCCTTTACCGGATACATTGACATGGAAAGAAGAGGAGTTGATTGACCAAATCCTGACGGAAACTGATGCAGCGGGCGAGGATCAAATTATCGCATACCGAAACCGCCGCCGATGGGTGCAGATGTATCAGCCTGTTCAGTTAAATAAAGCGTCCGGCTTGCCGAATATGATCCGCCCGAAAGGTGTTTATCTTATTACGGGAGGGCTTGGCGGAATCGGATTTGTGTTATCAAAGCTGCTTGCACAAGAAGGAAACGTCCGTCTGATTCTGACAGGAAGAAGTGAACTTCCGCAGCGCAGCCAGTGGGAAAGCTGGTGCGAGAAACATGAGGAAGATGATCCGATTAAGGCGAAAATCCTGAAAATAAAAGAATTGGAACGGTTAGGCGCAAAGGTGACAGCTCTTCAGGCAGATGCGGGAAGCCTGTCGGATATGCAGGCTGTTATGAGAAAGGTTCATACTGAGTTTGGACAGCTGAACGGCGTCTTTCACGCTGCCGGGCTTCCGGGAAGTTCGTCTTTCAGGGCGATTACAGATATACCTGCAACGATTGAAGGCGGAGAAGACCAGTTCCAGTCTAAAGTCAGGGGATTGAAAGTGCTTGAATCTCTATTAGAAAACGAAAATATAGATTTTTGTTTCTTATTTTCATCGATTAGTGCTTTGCTTGGAGGTCTCGGTTTCTCAGCTTACTCTGCAGCGAATATTTATATGGATGCTTTTGCGGCGAGGGTAAATCAGCGCAGCAAGACTCCTTGGGTTTGCGTGAACTGGGATGCATGGAACTTCTGGGGCCAGCTTGAATCTACTATCGGAGAATCTATTGCTGAACTTGCCATTTTGCCTGAAGAAGGAGCAGCTCTTTTTCAATATGTGCTGTCAGATATCAACAATCGCCATTTATTAGTTTCAACAGGTGATTTGGGACACAGAATGAAGCAATGGATATCCATGAATGCCGATAGCATAGCGAAAGAGGAGAAGAAGACGGGCGCCTTACACACCCGACCTGAATTGAATAATCCGTATGTCGCCCCCCGCAACAAAACAGAACAGGTCATATGCGGCATTTGGCAAGATTTCATGGGTCTGGAGCAAGTCGGCATACATGATAACTTTTTTGATTTGGGAGCCAGCTCTTTAGACATTGTACAAGTGACAAACCGTTTAAATAAAGAATTGGGAACCAACGAGGCTGTGGTGACTTTATTCACATACCCGTCTGTAGCTGCTTTAGCGCAATTTATCAGTCCTGATCAAGAAGAAAGTGAAGAGGAGAAAGAAGAAATGGCGGCTGTATCCAAGGGACAGAGAAAAACGCGGATACGCAATCAGCGAGATAAAAGATTGAGAGGCGGCGAATAGAATGAGTAATTCTCATTATGCGAATCATGGAGCTGAAATTGCGGTAATCGGTATGGCAGGCCGATTTCCGGGAGCAAAAAACGTGCAGGAGTTTTGGAGCAATTTAAAAAATGCGAAAGAGACGATTTCTTTTTTCACTGATGAGGAGCTGAGAGAAGAGGGGGTTAATGAAGAACTGCTGAATGATCCGCGATTTGTCAAAGCAAAAGGAATTGTGGAGGATGTAGATCTGTTTGATGCCGGCTTCTTTGATTATACGCCGAAGGAAGCTGCCATGATGGATCCGCAGTTCCGTATCTTTCATGAATGCGTGTGGACGGCCTTGGAAGACGCCGGCTACGATCCTTTCACTTATAAAGGGCAGATCGGCCTTTATACCGGAGCGGGCCTCAATGCAGAATGGGTGCTAAGGGCTCTTCAGGGGGCAAAGTCTGGAGAAGACTCAAAGACGCTGGAAACAGCCGTTTTGAATATGAGAGATTACATGGCAACACTTATTTCTTATAAGCTTAACCTGAAAGGGCCGAGCATGATGGTGCAGACTGCTTGCTCAACCTCGATGGTCTCTATTCACCTTGCTGCTCAGGCTTTGTTAAATGGGGACTGCCATATGGCGGTTGCAGGCGGAGTCTCTATCCGCCTCCCGCAAAAATCCGGGTATCTCTACCAAGAAGGTATGATCCATTCTCCAGACGGGCATTGCCGCGTCTTTGATGATGAGGCGGCAGGCACAGTATTTGGAGACGGGGCAGGAGCGGTCATTTTAAAAACGCTTGAAGATGCTGAAGCAGACGGAGATCATATTTATGCTGTAATAAAAGGTACTGCGATCAATAATGACGGCAGCAGAAAGGTTGGATATACAGCGCCGAGCACCAAAGGCCAGGTAACAGCGATTAAAACAGCCCTGCACATGGCCGAGGTGGAGCCTGAAACCATTACCTATGTCGAGGCTCACGGCACAGGGACGACACTCGGTGATCCGATAGAAATTGAAGCATTAAAACAAGCTTACCAAACGGACCGTCGCGGCTACTGCAGAATTGGTTCTGTCAAATCCAACATCGGTCATTTAAATGATGCATCTGGTGTAGCTGGATTTATGAAAGCAGTTCTAAGCTTAAAGCATAAAGTGATTCCGCCGACTCTGAATTTCGAAAAGCCAAACGCCAAAATTGATTTTGAGCAATCACCATTTGTCGTCAATACGAAACTCACCCCTTGGGAAGAAAATGAGTTCCCGCGCAGAGCGGGCGTTAGCTCATTTGGCATTGGGGGAACAAATGCCCATGTCATTTTAGAGGAAGCGCCGGCACAGCAAAAGGCAGCGGAAAGACATGACGCTGAACTCTTATTGCTGTCAGCCAAAACACCTGCCGCTTTAAACAACATGACAGACCGGCTGTCAAACTATTTCGTGAAAAATCCGCAGGCCAATTTGGCAGCCGCGGCATATACCCTCAAAGTAGGGCGTCATTCGTTTCCTTATAAAAAAGCGATTGTGGCAGCGGATGTGCCTGAGCTTCTTCAGGCTATTCATGAAAATGACTATGAGTCTGTTAAAACCGGCAGCTCTCAATCTGCAAGCCGGCCCGTTGTCTTTCTTTTTCCGGGACAGGGGGCGCAGTATGTTGATATGGCTAAAGGGCTTTACGATACTGTACCGATTTTTAAGGAAGAGCTCGATGCCTGTTTTGACATATTAAAAAATCATATGGACACAGATCCGCGCACGGTGCTTTTCTCTGACAATAATCAGCATGATGCAAAACTGATTAACCAAACTGAATATACGCAGCCTCTTCTGTTCTGTATCGAATATTCACTTGCAAAAATGCTGATCCACTGGGGAATTAAGCCGAAAGCAATGGCGGGACACAGCATCGGTGAGTATACGGCTGCAGCCATTTCCGGTGTGCTCTCATTGGAAGATGCTCTTGACATCGTCAGCTATCGAGGGGCAGCACTCCAAAATCTGCCGTCCGGTTCTATGCTTAGCGTTTCCTTAAGCGAAGCAGACATCAAACCGTATACAGACGGAACCATTTCAATCGCTGCTGTGAATGCATCGGATTCATGTGTTGTATCAGGAGAATCAAGTGCGATTGATGCATTGGAAAGGAAGCTGAACGCGGAAGGACACGGCTGCAGAAAGCTTCATACATCACATGCCTTCCATTCGTATATGATGGAACCGGTTTTAGAAAGCATGAAACAAAAGCTCTCAGCCTATCAATTTAAAAAACAAAAGATCCCGTTTGTCTCAAATGTAACAGGAGACTGGATCACTGATGAGGAAGCTGGAGATCCGTCATATTGGGCTGATCACTTGCGGGGAACCGTCAGATTTATGAACTGCGCAAAACGCTTAAAAGAAGAGCTGGATCCAATTTTTATAGAGGTCGGCCCTGGAAATGCGCTGCGTTCGTTTGTCAGCAAATTGTATCAGGCAGAGGACGAGCAGCACATTGCAATCCAGCTGATGAGGCATCCAAAGGAGGCAGCTTCTGATTACCGTTACTTGCTGAGCAGACTGGGTGAGATATGGCTGCACGGGGTGCCGGTCGATTGGACAGCTTTTTATGATCAGGAGCAATGCCAGCTTATTCCGCTTCCAACGTATCCTTTCGAAAGAGAAAGATATTGGATTGGCCGGACAAATGAACAGTCGGGAACACTGGTGGCAGAAAATTTTCAGCTTTTGGTGCCTGAGCAAGCAAATGACGGGCAGACAGCGGATACAGAATCAGATGTTCAATTTAATGAGACAGAGGCAGTCTTGGCTGCTATGTGGAAGGACATTCTCGGAGTCAAACGTGTCACATTAGATACCCATTTCTTTGAAACAGGCGGGCATTCATTGAACGCCACTGGTCTGATTTCCCGCATTCACAAGGAATTTGGAGCGGAGCTTACGTTAAGCGATGTGTTCCAGCACCCGACAATCCGTGCGCTTGCCACACTTATTGAGCGCTCTGACCGAAATCAATATACATCCATTCAGCCTTCAGAGAAAAAAGACGTATACAGGCTGTCAGCGGCACAGCGAAGAACGTATTTGATTCATCAGAGAATCGGGCAAGTCACCACATATAACATGCCGATGGCTCTTTTGTGCTTCGGAAAAATTGATGCCGCCCGCTTTGAGGACACATTCAAAAAGCTGATCGAAAGGCATGAAACACTGCGTACAACGTTTGAAATTAAGGATGGAGAACCTGTGCAGAGAATCCATCAGAACTTTGATTTTTCGATTGAACAAACCGAAGCGAAAATGGATGAGCTTGATGACGAAATCAGTTCATTTATACGGCCATTTGATCTTAAGGTCTCTCCATTAATTCGGGTGAAATTCGTCAAAATTGAGATAGAAAAACATGCGTTGCTTGTTGATATGCATAATATTGTGGCGGACGGCGCCTCGATGAATATTTTTATAAAAGAATTTACCCAATTATATAGAGGGGAACAGCTCCCCGAAAAAATCATTCAGTATAAAGATTATGCGGAGTGGCAGCAGACATTTTTTAATAGTGACATGTTTAAACGCCAAAAAGAGTATTGGCTGAAGCAGCTTGAGGGTGAAGTGCCTGTGCTGAATATGCCTCTTGATTATGAACGAAAAGAACAAAGCTTTTTAGGCAGGGCAATTAAGTTTACAATCCCGCCTCGCGTTTTAGAAAAGCTTGAGAAAATCGGAGAGGCGCAGCAGCTGACCAACAATGTCATGCTGTTTCAGCTCTATGCCATGCTTTTGTCCAGCTATACAAAACAGCAGGAGCTGATGATCGGGTCATTGGTGGCAGGCCGGCGTCATGCGGATATTGAGAATACGATCGGCATGTTTACAAACTTTTTGCCGATCAAAATTCATTTGAATCCTGAAGAGTCGTTTGCCGGCAACCTTCAACACACAAAACAAACTCTGCTTGAAGCTTATGACCATCAGGATTATCCATACGATCAAATGGCAGAAGCGCTGCAGCCGGTGATCAAGCCGAACCGCAACCCTTTCTTTGATACCATGCTGATCTATCATAATGAGTATGACCCGAATATAAAAATAGAGGCTGGCGGATTAACATTTGAAACATACGAATTCGCAAAGGGCATTTCAAAGCTTGATATGAAAATGGACGTCGTGAAGGAAGTGACGGGAGAGCTTAAATGTGTGCTTCAATACAACCGGTCGCTTTTCACTCATGAATCCATGCAGGCATTTGTTTCTCATTTTATCTCTCTTGCTGAAAAAGCTGCAGAAGAGCCTGAAAAACGCATAAAGGACATTCCGGTGCTGAGCCAAAAAGAGCAGGAAGAGGCCGAGCGGAAAAGGGAGAGAGAGTCAAACCGAGTCATCTCGTGCCCATTAACCATTTGTTCCAATTTTACGGCTGATCCGATTGTTCCTTACCTAAAATGGTGGGGCGAACAGTTTGATATCAATCTAGATATAAAGCTGTCTCCTTACGGTCAGGTGTTTCAAGAATTGCTTAATGAAGAAAGCTTGCTGTCACGGCAAAAAAATGGTGCCAACCTGCTGTTGATTCGCCTTGAGGATATGGCAGGGGATTCAGGTCTTTCTTTGGAAGAAAGAATGGCTCACGTTCAATATAATTCAGATGAACTGCTCGCCATCATGAAACAAAAGAAAAAGGAAGTGCCTTATTTCATTGGATTGCTTCCGCTGGAAAATGTGAAAGAGCAGGAGCTCCGGGACATCCTTGTGCAATCCCAGCAGAATTGGATCGCGCAGCTTGCTGGAGAAACGGATGTACATTTGATTGATCTCCGCCAGCTGCATCAAACATACCAGCTTGATGCCATATTTGACCCGCAAAGTGAAAGAGCGGCAAGAATACCGTTTACTGAAGAATTTTATGCGGCGATGGGAACACGGGTGGCACGTGAGTTTGCGGCATGGCTCAAACCGCCATTTAAAGCGGCCGCCATCGATTGTGACGGCACTTTGTGGAGCGGTACCGTGTCTGAAGCTGGTGCGGAAGGGGTCATTATTACTCCTGCCCACCGAGCGCTGCAGCAATTTTTAAAGAGAAAACAAGAAGAGGGTCTGCTCCTTGTGCTTTCAAGCAGAAATAATGAAGAAGACGTCTGGAATGTGTTTGAACGTCATCCAGATATGATTTTGAAGAAAGAGGACTTTGTCCTGTCCCGCATTAATTGGAATGAGAAAGCCAGAAGCATGAAAGAAATGGCCGATGAGCTGAACATTTCAGTGGATCGGTTCATATTCTTAGATGATGATCCGGCTCAATGCCTGGAAATGAACGAACGCCTGCCAGAGGTTCTGACCTTGCTTCTGCCGTCTGATCCAGATTCTATTCCGATGTTCCTAGAACATGTCTGGGCATTTGACAGGTTCAGAGTGACAGAAGCTGATCAAAAGCGCACGGAACGATATTTGGCTGCGCAAGAAAGAAAAATAGATTTGAATACGTCCCGTTCGCTTGAAGAATTTCTTTCCGGCTTACACCTGCGTATCGCCTTGACTGAGATGACAGAAGAGCATTTGCCGCGAGTTGCTCAAATGAGTGCGAGAATCAATCAGTTCAATATGAATCCGTCAGTCTATCGTGAAGAGCAGCTTGCCCAGCGGCTCAATACGGACGGCCATATCGGCTGGATCGTTGAAGCAGCGGACAGATTCAGTGATGAAGGCATCGTCGGTGCAATCATGGGAATCCGAACAGAAGATTCATTAAAGCTAGATACTTTTCTGCTCAGCTGCCGCGCACTAGGCAAAGGAATTGAACATAAAGTGCTGTCAGGCCTTGCTTCATATGCACGGGATAAACAGCTTGCGACGTTGTCCTTGGAGTATAAGAAATCAGAAAAGAACCGGGCTTTTTCTGAGTTTTTGGCTGAGCATCGCTTTAAGGAAGAGGCTGGCCCGTTAAAAACGGTTTATCACATAACCGTCGATGAGGTAGAGGATCAAAGCGGACATATCGAATGGGCATCCTCTTTACAGCCCGCGCCTCGCAAAAAGGAGAAAGTGATTGCTGATGGTGTATTGCAATCCGCTTTAATGGAAAACACAAACGCTCATTGGGAAGTGCTGCATGCTGAAAAATCCTTGCATTCTCCATATTTAATGGCCTTAGATACCAATCAGCCGGAGCATTTGCGGGCTCTGTTAGTGAAGGAACATTTAGGAGCTGAAACAGAAGATAGCGGGCCGGAGACAGAACAGCAAAAAATTCTCTTAGATATTTGGAAGGAAATTCTCCACCTGGATTATGTAGGAATTGACAACGATTTCTTTGATTTAGGAGGAAATTCGCTGCTCGCTGTCAAAATGGAAGTAGAGATGGAAAAGAAAGGCTGGTATGTTGATGATTTGAATCTTGCGAAAAAACACACGATAAGGGAATTGTCTAAATATATGAAGAGGGAGAATCAGCATGCATAAAGATATTAAAGCAATATTTGATGAAGAAAAGGTTTTGGCAGAAGCTGCCGTTATATATGGATTTACTAGAGATCAAGTGCAGTTTTTAGCGGATGCGGAAAACTATGTGTATGAGTTTGCCAAAGACAATGAATCTTATATTTTAAAGATTACACACACGATTCGCCGGTCGCCGGATTATATTATGGGAGAGATGGAATGGCTCCATCATCTTGCTGAAGGCGGGCTTTCAGTCGCCAAACCAATCCCGTCGTTAAACGGGAAGGATGTTGAGGAAGTGCCGGACGGAAACGGCGGAGCATTTTTATTGAGAGTGTATGAAAAGGCGCCGGGTCATAAAGTAGACGAATCTGAGTGGAACGAAACCCTATTTTTCGAGCTTGGCAGATATACAGGGAAGATGCACAGCCTGACAAAAAGCTATAAACTGAGCAATCCAAGATTTAAAAGACAAGAGTGGGATGAAGAAGAGCAGTTGAAGCTCAGAAAATATGTCCCTGAAGATCAGACAAAGGTTTTTCAGCAGGCAGACGATTTAATGAATGAGTTGCGGCAACTGCCAAAAAACCGTGACAGCTACGGCCTTGTTCACGCAGATCTTCACCATGGTAATTTTAACTGGGATCATGGGAAGATCACTACATTTGATTTTGATGATATCGGGTACAACTGGTTTGTGAATGATATCAGCATTCTCCTCTACAATGTACTATGGTATCCGGTTGTCCCATATGAAAATAAAGCAGCCTTTACTGAAGAATTTATGACGCATTTTATGAAAGGGTACAGGGAGGAAAATGAAATTGCCGCCGAATGGCTCAAGAAAATCCCGGATTTCCTCCGCTTGCGCCATATGCTGATTTATGGATTGCTCCACCAAATGTTTGACCTTGATTCAATAGGAGAAGAAGAAAAAGAAATGCTGAAGGGATTCAGAAACGATATCGAAAATCAAACGCCGATAACCGAATTTGACTTTTCGAAGTTAGCTTAAGAAATTTGCGCCGATCCTTTCTGGGGCGGCGCTCCTTAATAAAAAAACTCCGGCAGTGAGCCGGAGTTTTTTATTTTTGTTCTAAAATGGCAAAAATGTTTTTTGCCTGCTGCGTATTGTCGATAAGCCCCTTCCATTTTTCTTTTCCCGGACCGTAAGCATAAACCGGTACGTCTTCCCCGGTGTGGGCTAACGTCGTCCAGCCTGAAAAAGACCGTTTATCAAAAATCAATTGAATGCTTTTTTGGACAGCAGCTGTATTCGATTGTGAGGCTGCGTTTTTAACCTGATTGATCTCATTTTCCGTCAGCTTTATATCAATATAAGTGCTGAGCACTTTTTCGGCATCTTGGCCTTCAGCGATCTTCTCTGCCATATAGCCCGGCGTTTTTTTAGCGGCGATGATTGGGGAAGGGTCCCATTTATAGCCGGTCTCGCGCGTCATTCCCTCTGCGCCGTAAGAGAACCCGCCTGTAGAGTGGTCAGCTGTAATAATAACCAGCGTTTCTTTATCTTTTTTCGCAAAATCCAGAGCAGCTTGAACACCTTTCTCGAAATCTTCCATTTCACTCAAAGCGCCCACCACGTCATTTTCATGGGCTGCATTGTCAATATTGCTTCCTTCCAGAAGCATAAAAAAACCGTTTTCGTTCTTCTGTAACTGAGTGAGTGCCGCTTCTGTCATGTCTTTTAGAGAAGGTGTACTGTTCTCTCTGTCAATCGCTTTATCTAATTCTACTTCTCCAAACAGTCCGAGCAGCTTATCGTGCTGATTTTTTTTCAGGTCTTGCTTTGTGGTCACATAATGATAGCCGTCTTTTTGGAATTCTTCAGCAAGATTTCGGTCATTGCGAATGAAATATTTCGCTCCGCCTCCCAGTAAAACATCAACCTTATGAGATCCATTAATCCGTTCATCATAGTATTGGTCAGCAATTTCAGTGTAGTTTTTCCGTGAGATGTTATGTACGCCGAAAGCAGCGGGAGTGGCGTCGGTTAAGTCCGAAGTCACGACGAAGCCGACGGACTTCTTATTCTCCTTGGCAGCTTCTGTTACGCTTTTGAGCTGCTGATGATTGTTGTCTACAGCAATGGCGTCGTTATATGTTTTCGTTCCGGTTGCCATGGCGGTTGCAGCAGCCGAAGAGTCAGTAATATTGTCTCTGGGATCGTTAGGATGTGTCATCTGCATGCCTGTTAAATAAGAGTCCCATGCTGTTTGGACGGGAGTGTTCAGCTTTTCGCTTTTTAATGTCCTATAGCTGTTAATCATTGGCATACCCATTCCGTCTCCGATGATTAAGATAATATTTTTAGGGTTCTTGCTGCTGCTCTTGGATGATTGAGATTGAGGAGGGGATATGAATTCTGTTATGGCAAAAATACTTAAGAAAGCAGTCAAAATGAGGGCGACAGTTACTGTAAACCGGGCTTTGGTAATGAGGAACATCTCCTTTTATTATATTTATTTACTAATATGTATTTTATTTGAAAGCAATAGAGACTTCAATGTTTTTTTCGATGACAGCGAAAAGCCAATGGGATTCATGTCCCATTGGCTTTTATAATGTATCACACTTTACGCCGACTACGCCTTCAATGTCTTTAATGTCATAGTAGACATCGGTCGTGTATCTGTTTTTATGGACCCGGACCTTTACTTCCATGATCGGAAATTCCTTTTCGCCCAGGTCGTCGATCCGGACGGAGTGTGTTTTGATATCTCTTCTTTTCATTTCTTTTAAAATCTCTGTCATTTTGTCCTTATCAGAAAGCGACATTCTGATGCGGATGTCTTTTTCCTGCAGGCGGTCGGGCCCGATTTTTCTGACCACCCATGGCAGAAATTCTACGCTGATCAGGATGAACAGAAGACTGGCAAACGCTTCTTTATAAAATCCGGCTCCCGTTGCCAGCCCGAGCCCCGCAGCCCCCCAGATCATAGCCGATGTCGTTAGGCCGGAAATGACATCGTTGCTTTTCCGCAAGATGACACCAGCTCCGATAAACCCGACGCCGGAGATGATTTGTGCCGGCAGACGCAGCGGGTCCATCATGATGCGGTAGTATTTAGGGAAATGATATGCCGCATTAATACTGACGATCGTCAGCATGCATGAGCTGACGGCGATAACGATACAGGTTTTTAATCCGAGCGGCTTATTTTTTAATTCGCGCTCAAGCCCGATGACCATGCCAATCAACGTGGCAATGCCCAATTTTAATAAAATATCAGGATCAATGTACCAGCTCAACAGCAACTTCCCCCTTATCTAAGGTGTTTTTAAATAAATATGATTTTCTCACAGTATTTATAGCAAAACAAGGGCACAAAAGCCACCAAGCTGCGCTTGATGGCTTTTTGATTACTTTTTGCGTTTTAACAGCTTTTCCATAACACCAAATAATCGGTAAGAGGCTTTTGCAGGACGCTTTGTAATCATGCTGACTATGATGCCGGCAATCATACTGAGGATGAACCCAGGGATGATTTCGTACACGCCGGTTGATTTTGCCAGGCCGGTTGTAATCCAGATCAACACGGTCGCAGCCCCGACAATCATCGCAGCAAGCGCGCCCCATTCGTTCATCCGCTTCCAATACAGGCTGAGCAGAATCGCAGGCCCGAAAGCTGAACCGAAGCCGGCCCACGCGTATCCGACTAAATCAAGAATGGAGCTGCTCGGATTCAATGATAAGAGAACCGCTATAACGGCAATCACTAAGACGGACAGACGCCCGACCATTACTAATTCTTTATCGGAAGCTTTTCGTCTGAAAAACGTCCGGTATAAATCCTCTGTCACAGCACTTGCTGTTACTAAGAGCTGTGAGGAGATGGAACTCATGATGGCAGCCAAAATAGCTGACAATAAGAATCCTGTAATTAAAGGGTGGAACAAGATTTTAGAGAAGATAATGAATATCATCTCCGGATCTTTTACAGCAACACCGAATTTATGGGCATAAGCAACACCGATTAAACCCGTCAGCACGGAACCGAGAACTGAAATGATCATCCAGCTCATGCCGATTCGGCGTGCAGGCTTTAAATCTTTAATGTTTTTAATGGCCATAAATCGGACGATAATATGAGGCTGGCCATAATAGCCCAAGCCCCAGGCTAAATAGGAAATAATGCTAATGACGCTCGCGCCTTTAAAGATATCCAATAAATTTGGGTTAACAGCGCTGATTTCATGAAAAGTCGGAGCAACGCCGCCCACATGGGTAAAAGCAACGATCGGCACAAGCACTAGTGCTGCAAACATGATCGCACCCTGCACGAAGTCAGTCAGACTGACAGCAAGGAAACCGCCAAACAGTGTGTACAATACGACAACACCGGTAGTCAGAAGCAAGCCTAATTTGTAATCCGCGCCAAAAGCAGATTCAAACAGCCGTCCGCCAGATACCATACCGGAAGAGGTATACAATGTGAAAAAGATCATGATAACCAAAGCAGATACGATTTTCAGCAGTGATGAAGAATGCTGGAATCGTTTATCAAAGAAATCAGGAATCGTAATCGCGTCATCCGCCGCTTCCGTATAAGCACGCAGCCTTGGAGCCAGCAGCAAGTAGTTTGAGTACGCCCCGATTGTGAGACCTAAAGCAAGCCATAAGGTTGACAGCCCTGTCGCAAACATCGCGCCGGGAACACCCATCAGCATCCATCCGCTCATATCCGCCGCACCGGCAGACAAAGCAGTGACAAACGGTCCGAGACCTCTTCCACCAAGCATGTAATCGTTGATGTCAGTGGTTTTCTTAAATGCATACCAGCCGATTAACAGCATGGCAATAAAGTAAATTCCTAACGATATAATAATTTCAATACTCACGTTTTACCCTCTCTTCATTTCTAATAATGTTGCATCACCTCTCAAATTGATGGTGCCAGTTAAGCAGCCTGGCGCTAGTGCAAACCGAAAGAAATTCTTTTGCGGGTGCACTTGGTAACTTAACCTAACAAAGTATTCCCGGCCATTCAAGCGATGAAACATGGATCATCAGAGGGAAATACCGCTGCTAACCTAGAAGGGAATAAAGATTAAAACGCTTTCAAAAAATAATTAAAGTAAAAATTTTCAGAAAAATATTTCGTTTCTCCTTCGCCTCTTTTTAGTATAAAATATATAGGGTATTGTCTCGAAAACACAGGCCTGTCCTAAGGCGTTTTGTTGCTTTAAAGGGCTTGTTTTTGATATGATCAGTATTATATGACTTAACGGAGAAATATGTGGAGGTGGATCATATGTCACGAATTTCAATAGAAGAAGTAAAGCACGTTGCGCACCTTGCAAGACTTGCGATTACTGAAGAAGAAGCAAAAATGTTCACTGAACAGCTCGACAGCATCATTTCATTTGCCGAGGAGCTTAATGAGGTCAACACAGACAATGTGGAACCTACAACTCACGTGCTGAAAATGAAAAATGTCATGAGAGAAGATGAAGCGGGTAAAGGTCTTCCGGTTGAGGATGTCATGAAAAATGCGCCTGACCATAAAGACGGCTATATTCGTGTGCCATCAATTCTGGACTAAAGGAGGGACACAAGAATGTCATTATTTGATCATAAAATCACAGAATTAAAACAGCTCATACATAAAAAAGAGATTAAGATTTCTGATCTGGTTGACGAATCTTATAAACGCATCCAAGCGGTTGATGATAAGGTACAAGCCTTTTTGGCATTAGATGAAGAAAGAGCGCGCGCGTACGCGAAGGAGCTTGATGAGGCGGTTGACGGCCGTTCTGAGCATGGTCTTCTCTTCGGTATGCCGATCGGCGTAAAAGATAATATCGTAACAAAAGGGCTGCGCACAACATGTTCCAGCAAAATTCTCGAAAACTTCGATCCGATTTACGATGCTACTGTCGTTCAGCGCCTTCAAGACGCTGAAGCGGTTACAATCGGAAAATTGAACATGGACGAATTTGCCATGGGATCATCTACCGAAAACTCAGCTTACAAGCTGACGAAAAACCCTTGGAATCTGGATACAGTTCCCGGCGGTTCAAGCGGCGGATCAGCGGCTGCGGTTGCTGCGGGAGAAGTTCCGTTTTCTCTTGGATCTGACACAGGCGGTTCCATCCGTCAGCCTGCATCCTTCTGCGGCGTTGTCGGATTGAAGCCTACATACGGACGTGTATCCCGTTACGGGCTGGTCGCATTTGCGTCTTCATTAGACCAAATCGGGCCGATTACCCGTACAGTTGAGGACAACGCATTCTTGCTACAAGCGATTTCCGGTGTAGACAAAATGGACGCTACAAGCGCAAATGTGGACGTGCCTGATTTTCTTTCTTCATTAACTGGCGACATCAAAGGACTGAAAATCGCAGTTCCGAAAGAATACCTTGGTGAAGGTGTCGGCAAAGAAGCGAGAGAATCTGTTCTTGCCGCGCTGAAAGTGCTTGAAGGCCTCGGCGCTACATGGGAAGAAGTGTCTCTTCCGCACAGCAAATATGCGCTGGCGACATATTACCTGCTGTCATCTTCTGAAGCGTCAGCCAACCTTGCACGCTTTGACGGCATCCGCTACGGTTACCGCACAGATAACGCTGAAAACCTGATCGACCTTTACAAGCAAACGCGCGCCGAAGGTTTCGGAAATGAAGTCAAACGCCGCATCATGCTCGGAACGTTCGCTTTAAGCTCAGGCTACTACGATGCGTACTACAAAAAAGCGCAAAAAGTGCGTACTTTGATTAAGAAAGACTTCGAAGACGTATTTGAGAAATATGACGTCATTGTCGGTCCGACGACACCGACACCTGCATTTAAAATCGGTGAGAACACGAAAGATCCGCTCACAATGTACGCAAACGATATCTTAACGATTCCGGTCAATCTTGCCGGCGTACCGGGAATCAGCGTGCCATGCGGATTAGCAGACGGACTTCCGCTCGGCCTGCAAATCATCGGAAAACACTTTGACGAAAGCACTGTATACCGTGTTGCTCATGCATTTGAACAAGCGACAGACCATCATAAAGCAAAACCTGAATTGTAAGGGGTGAAAAGAATTGAACTTTGAAACGGTAATCGGACTTGAAGTCCACGTCGAGTTAAAAACAAAATCAAAAATTTTCTCAAGCTCTCCGACGCCATTCGGCGCGGAGGCGAATACGCAGACAAGCGTCATTGACCTCGGGTACCCGGGTGTCCTGCCTGTTCTGAACAAAGAAGCTGTTGAATTCGCAATGAAAGCCGCTATGGCGCTCAACTGTGAGATCGCAACAGATACGAAGTTTGACCGCAAAAACTATTTCTATCCGGACAACCCGAAAGCGTATCAGATTTCTCAATTTGATAAGCCAATCGGCGAAAACGGCTGGATCGAAATTGAAGTCGGCGGAAAAACAAAACGCATCGGCATCACACGCCTTCACCTAGAAGAAGATGCCGGAAAACTGACGCATACAGGAGACGGCTATTCTCTTGTTGACTTCAACCGCCAAGGAACGCCGCTTGTTGAAATCGTATCAGAGCCGGATATCCGCACGCCGGAAGAAGCGTACGCGTATCTTGAAAAGCTGAAGTCCATCATCCAATATACAGGCGTTTCTGACTGTAAAATGGAAGAAGGCTCACTTCGCTGTGACGCCAATATCTCTCTTCGCCCAATCGGCCAAGAGGAATTCGGCACAAAAACAGAATTGAAAAACTTGAACTCCTTTGCGTTTGTTCAAAAAGGCCTTGAGCATGAAGAAAAACGCCAGGAGCAGGTTCTTCTCTCCGGCGGCGTTATCCAGCAGGAAACTCGCCGTTATGATGAAGCAACGAAGAAAACCATTCTCATGCGTGTCAAAGAGGGATCTGACGACTACCGTTACTTCCCGGAGCCAGACCTTGTCGAGCTTTACATTGACGATGAATGGAAGGAACGCGTAAAAGCAAGCATTCCTGAGCTTCCAGATGAGCGCCGCAAGCGTTATATCGATGAGCTTGGCTTGCCTGCATATGACGCGATGGTTCTGACGCTGACAAAAGAAATGGCTGATTTCTTTGAAGAAACCGTTCAAAAAGGCGCTGAAGCCAAACAAGCATCTAACTGGCTTATGGGAGAAGTGTCAGCTTATCTGAATGCTGAACAAAAAGAGCTTGCTGACGTTGCGCTGACACCTGAAGGCCTTGCCGGCATGATCAAATTGATTGAAAAAGGAACTATTTCTTCTAAGATCGCGAAGAAAGTGTTTAAGGAATTGATTGAAAAAGGCGGCGACGCTGAGAAGATTGTGAAAGAAAAAGGCCTCGTGCAGATTTCTGACGAAGGCGTACTTCTGAAGCTTGTCACAGAGGCGCTTGACAACAATCCTCAATCAATCGAAGACTTTAAAAACGGGAAAGACCGTGCGATCGGCTTCCTTGTCGGACAGATTATGAAAGCGTCCAAAGGACAAGCCAACCCGCCGATGGTCAACAAAATCCTGCTTGAAGAAATTAAAAAACGCTAATAAAAAAGCAGCCCGTAGGGGCTGCTTTTTTGATGGTCAAATCGAGATGAAGACAGAGATCAGAGCTCGAAGCTTTTCAACTTCTTTGTCGTTGGTCCCGGTCAAATTGGACAGCATGCCTTTAATAATCGGCTTGCGCGGTTTATCCTGAGACAGCTCTTCCTCGATGACATCCAGCGACACGACGATATCCTCAGGCAGTGTGCTGTTTTCTTTCGCTTTCTGAATGTCCTCAAGCAGCTGATCTTTCCCCGCAGGCATCGGGCTGAAAATGTCTTTTGGCACAATGGGATTGAGGGCTGAACGGCTCAGCCCCTGTACGAGGTCATCCAATCTCTCGATGATAAAAGCTGAGATTTCTTCTGCATCGATATTGAGCTCTCCGTTAAATACCATCACATTCATATAGGAATGCACAATGCCCCTTGCCATGATGGAGAGGTCTGCGACGTACCGCTCGATTCCTTCGCCATAGGACGCCAGCAAGGCGTTCCGGTACAGTTTATCCGTCTCCGCGGTTACTTTGTAAAAGTATTGCTTGATTTCTTGATTCTCCGGAATGATATTTTCGGTAAGCAAAAGAACGATAAAATCTTTATGATCACGGAAATCATCAAATTGAGCGCCAATTTGCTTTTTTAATACTTCTTTAGGCGGTTTTCCGGCGAGATTCTCTTCTATATTCTTCATTTTTTTCATAGACATGCCAATGTAATATTCACAGGCAGATAACAGCAGCGCTTCTTTTGATTTGAAGTGCAAATAAAAAGCGCCCTTCGAGATACCGCATTCACTGGCGATTTCCTGAATCGTCGTAGCTGCGAATCCTTTTTTCGCAAATAAATGAATGCTGGTTTTTATGATTCTCTCTTTTTTTTCATTCATGACGTGCTTCCCCTTAATCCTTGAAAAATTTAGTAAAATTTTCTGGTATATGAGTTGACGTTGTTGCATTATAACGTTTAGTATTATATAGAATGACCAGTCAGTCAATAAAAAATGTAATGGAGGATATGATGAATCACGTTATTAATTTCGTTCTGAAAAACAAATTCGCCGTATGGCTGATGACGATTATTGTAACAGCAGCCGGCTTGTATGCGGGTATGAATATGAAGCAAGAATCCATTCCTGACGTGAACATGCCTTACCTAACGATCAGTACGACATATCCGGGTGCGACCCCAAGCCAAGTGGCTGATGAGGTGACCAAACCGGTTGAACAAGCGGTGCAGAATTTGGACGGAGTCAGCGTTGTGACGTCAACGTCCTACGAAAACGCATCGTCGGTCATGATTGAATATGACTATGAGAAAGATATGGACAAAGCGAAAACAGAAGCGGCTGAAGCCTTAGAAAACGTCAGCCTGCCTGATGACGCGAAGGATCCGGAAATTTCACGCTACAGCTTGAACTCCTTCCCGATTCTGACGCTGAGCGTGTCCAGTGATAAAGACAACCTGCAAGAACTGACAAAACAAGTGGAAGACAGCCTCGTTTCTAAGCTTGAAGGCATAGAAGGCGTTGCTTCAGTCCAAGTATCAGGCCAGCAGGTGGAAGAGGTTGAATTCTCTTTCAAAGAAGACAAACTGAAAGAATACGGCCTTGATGAAGATACAGTCAAACAAGTGATTCAAGGTTCAGATGTGACAACTCCGCTTGGATTGTACACATTCGGAAATGAAGAAAAATCTGTCGTCGTCAGCGGCGATATCGAAACAATTAAAGATTTAAAGAATATGAGAATCCCAACGGCATCAGCTTCAAGTGCAGGCAGCAGCGCAGCATCACAAGCGGCAGCGCAGAGTGCACAAGCAGCTCAAAGCGCGCAAGCGGCAGCACAGGCGCAGCAAAGCGCAAGCACAGATGTGCCGACGGTTAAGCTTTCTGACATTGCCACAATGAAAGATGTGAAAAAAGCTGAGTCCGTTTCGCGCACAAATGGCAAAGACAGCATCGGCATCAACATCGTCAAAGCAAACGATGCGAATACAGTAGAGGTTGCTGACGATGTCAAAGATGAGCTGAAGCAGTTCAAAGAAGACCATAAAGGCTTCGACTATAGCGCAACACTCGACATGGCAGAGCCGATCACACAGTCAGTTGACACGATGTTAAGCAAAGCCATTTTCGGTGCTATTTTTGCGATTGTGATTATTCTCTTATTCTTAAGAGATATCAAATCAACATTAATTTCGGTTGTTTCTATTCCATTATCACTGCTCATCGCACTTCTTGTGCTGCAACAGCTTGATATCACACTGAATATCATGACGCTCGGCGCAATGACTGTTGCAATTGGACGGGTTGTCGATGACTCTATCGTTGTTATCGAAAACATTTACCGCCGCATGAGACTCAAGGATGAGCCGCTCCGCGGAAAAGCCTTGGTTCGTGAAGCGACGAAGGAAATGTTTAAACCGATCATGTCATCAACGATTGTGACAATTGCGGTATTCCTGCCGCTCGCACTTGTAGGCGGACAAATCGGTGAGTTGTTTATTCCGTTTGCCTTAACGATTGTTTTTGCACTTGCCGCATCCCTGGTGATTTCGATCACGCTTGTGCCGATGCTGGCGCACAGCCTGTTCAAAAAATCATTAACGGGCGCGCCAATCAAAGCGAAAGAGCACAAACCTGGCAGACTTGCAAACATCTATAAAAAAGTATTGAACTGGGCGCTGAGCCACAAATGGATCACGTCTATCGTCGCCATTCTGATGCTGCTTGGAAGCTTGTTCCTCGTACCGTTAATCGGTGCCAGCTACCTGCCGTCCGAGGAAGAAAAAACGATGCAGCTCACATACAGCCCAGAACCGGGTGAAACGAAAAAAGAAGCCGAAGATGAAGCTGAAAAAGCGGAAAAAATCCTGCTTGACCGTAAGCATGTCGATACGGTTCAGTATTCATTAGGCTCTGGCAGCCCGCTTGCCGGAGGAGATTCTAACGGTGCGTTATTCTATATCAAATATGAAAGCGACACGCCTGACTTTGATAAAGAAAAAGACAACGTGCTGAAGGAAATCCAAAAGCAATCTGACCGCGGAGAATGGAAGTCACAGGACTTCAGCTCTTCAGGCAATAACAATGAATTAACATACTATGTGTATGGCGATTCAGAAAACGACATTAAAGACACGGTCAAAGACATTGAAAAAATCATGAAAGATGAAAAGGATCTGAAAAACGTAAACTCAGGCCTTTCCAGCAAATACGATGAATATACATTTGTCGCTGACCAAGAAAAATTAAGCAAACTCGGTTTAACTGCGTCTCAAATTTCTCAGGCCTTAATGACACAAACATCACAGGAACCGCTCACAACCGTGAAAAAAGACGGCAAAGAGCTTGATGTGAACATTAAGACGGAAAAAGACGAGTATAAGAGTGTGAAAGATTTAGAGAACAAAAAGATTACTTCTGCGACTGGCCAGGAAGTCAAAATTGGCGATGTCGCCAAAGTGAAAGAAGGATCAACATCTGATACCGTGTCAAAACGTGACGGCAAAGTCTATGCAGATGTCACGGGTGAGGTTACATCTGACAACGTCACAGCCGTATCAGCTGATGTCCAGAAGAAAATTGATAAGCTTGACCTGCCTGATAACGTAACGATTGATACAGGCGGGGTATCAGCAGATATCGCTGATTCCTTTACGAAGCTTGGTTTAGCGATGCTGGCAGCAATAGCGATCGTTTACCTCGTGCTTGTGATTACATTTGGCGGAGCACTAGCGCCATTTGCGATTCTGTTCTCATTGCCGTTCACAGTCATCGGTGCCCTGGTCGGACTTTATGTATCAGGTGAAACGATCAGTCTGAACGCAATGATCGGTATGCTCATGCTGATCGGTATCGTTGTCACGAATGCCATTGTCTTAATTGACCGCGTCATCCATAAGGAAGCGGAAGGACTGTCTACGAGAGAAGCGCTCTTAGAAGCCGGCTCTACACGACTCCGTCCGATCCTGATGACAGCCATCGCGACAATCGGCGCCTTGATTCCGTTAGCGCTAGGCTTCGAAGGCGGAAGCCAGGTCATTTCAAAAGGACTCGGCGTAACGGTTATCGGCGGTTTGATCAGTTCAACGCTTCTGACGCTCTTGATCGTGCCAATCGTATATGAAGTATTGGCGAAGTTCCGCAAGAAAAAACCGGGAACGGAAGAAGAGTAAAAAAAACAAAAAGCCTCAGCTCTGCTGAGGCTTTTGTGCGTTTTCACCTGTAAGATTATGTACATTTTGTTGCGATTTTTTTAACTCATAGTATAATTAAAGGTTGTTAGTGTAAAAATGGATCGGATACTCTTAAGTAGGATGATGAGATAATGAAACGTGCACGCATAATATACAATCCGACTTCGGGACGGGAGATCTTTAAAAAGCATCTTGCCCAGGTCCTGCAAAAATTTGAACAAGCCGGCTATGAAACCTCCACCCATGCGACGACATGCGCAGGAGACGCGACGCACGCCGCCAAGGAAGCGGCATTGCGTGAGTTTGACTTAATCGTTGCGGCAGGCGGGGACGGGACGATCAACGAGGTCGTCAACGGGCTTGCGCCTTTAGACAACCGTCCGACACTCGGTGTCATTCCTGTCGGTACAACGAATGATTTTGCGAGAGCGCTTAATATTCCGCGTGAGGATATTTTAAAAGCGGCAGATACGGTCATTAACGGCGTTGCCCGCCCGATTGACATCGGACAGGTCAACGGCCAGTATTTTATCAATATCGCCGGCGGAGGCCGTCTGACGGAGCTGACGTACGACGTGCCAAGCAAACTCAAAACGATGCTCGGCCAGCTTGCCTATTATTTAAAGGGAATGGAAATGCTGCCTTCACTTCGTCCGACAGAAGTCGAGATTGAATATGACGGCAAGCTGTTTCAAGGTGAAATCATGCTGTTTTTGGTCACGCTGACAAATTCCGTCGGCGGGTTCGAAAAGCTCGCGCCGGATTCCAGTTTGAATGACGGCATGTTTGATTTGATGATACTAAAGAAAGCAAACCTTGCTGAATTTATCAGGGTCGCAACGATGGCGCTACGCGGCGAACACATCAACGACCAGCACATTATTTATACAAAAGCGAACCGCGTGAAAGTCAATGTATCAGAAAAGATGCAGCTGAACCTGGACGGCGAGTACGGCGGCATGCTGCCGGGCGAATTCGTGAATCTGTATCGACACATTCACGTCGTCATGCCGAAGGAGAAAGCGGAACAGCTGGATGACTAAAAACTTGGCTTGTACAGGCCAAGTTTTTCTTTCGCTTAAAACTAGAGGTGATTATAGATGAAAATGAAACCCCCAGTAGAAAAGAATGAATACTACGACGTGACATTTGAGGATTTGACCCACGAAGGAGCGGGCGTCGCAAAGGTGCAGGGCTTCCCGATCTTCGTGCCGAACGCCCTTCCGGAGGAAAAAGCCCAAATCAAAGTGACCCGAGTCAAAAAAGGGTTCGCCTTTGGCCGCCTGATTGAGCTGAAGGAAGAAAGCCCGCATAGAACGGATGCCCCATGCCCGATTTACAAACAATGCGGCGGCTGCCAGCTTCAGCACATGACCTACGAAGGCCAGCTCTTGTTTAAACAGAAACAAGTCAAAGACGTGTTAGAACGGATCGGCAAGCTGGACCTGTCCAACGTCACCGTGCACCCGACACTTGGCATGCAAGACCCTTGGAACTACAGAAACAAAGCGCAGGTGCCGGTAGGAGAACGGGAAGGCGGACTCGTCGCCGGATTTTATCAGCAAAGAAGCCATGACATCATCGACATGAGCGCCTGCCTGATCCAGCAATCCAAAAACGACGAAGCCGTCCAAGCCGTCAAAGACATTTGCGCCAAATACGGTGTCAAAGCCTACAACGAAGAACGCCACAAAGGCTGGCTCCGCCACATCATGGTCAGATACGGCGTCGTTACGGGCGAAATGATGATCGTCTTCATCACAAGAACAAACGACTTCCCGCACAAAGCGAAGATCATTGAAGACATCACAGCGCAATTCCCGCACGTCAAATCCATCGTGCAAAACATCAACCCAAACAAAACAAACGTCATCTTCGGAAACGAAACAAACGTCATCTGGGGCGAAGAATACATCTACGACCTGATCGGAGACGTCAAATTCGCCATCTCCGCCAGATCGTTCTATCAGGTTAACCCAGAGCAAACAAAGGTGCTCTACGACAAAGCGCTTGAATATGCGGAGCTTCAAGGTGAAGAAACCGTCATCGACGCCTACTGCGGCATCGGAACGATTTCTCTCTTCCTAGCGAAACAGGCGAAAAAAGTGTACGGTGTTGAAATTGTACCGGAAGCAATTGAGGATGCTAAAAGAAACGCAGAATTAAACGGCATCACAAACGCAGAGTTCGCGGTCGGGGAAGCGGAAACCGTGATTCCAAAATGGTATGAAGAAGGCATCACGGCCGATACGCTAGTCGTCGATCCGCCAAGAAAAGGCTGCGACGAAGCCCTTCTGCGGACGATTGTGGAGATGAAACCGAAGCGGGTAGTGTATGTGTCCTGTAATCCTGGAACGCTTGCGAGAGACCTGCGGGTGCTTGAGGAAGGCGGGTATCAGACGCTCGAAGTGCAGCCTGTGGATATGTTTCCGCATACGAATCATGTGGAGTGTGTGGCGAAGCTCATATTGAAATAAACAGTGTCTCTTTTAGAGGACACTGTCTTTTTTTGTGAATTATTAAAAAATGAATGAAGTGAAGTATTGCTTTTATTAACCGATAAAAATATAAAACTAGCTTATTTGAATGTGGTAAAATTAACAAAAAAGTTTATCCGAAAGTATTTTAGTGTTAATTATCATGTGAATTCAAACGTATACTTATAAAAAGAGAGTAAAAATGAAAAGGTGAAGGAAATGATAGTTTATGAAGCTACAAAAGAAGAGTTTCTAAGTGATGTGTTTGACGATAAATTGGTGACGAATATCTATAAAAACTACAATGATAAAATTGGCAGAATAAATGAGAGAGAGGTTAGGTCTTGGGATAACTCTATGCAGTATATGTATAGGGTATTAAGTGATAGAGAAATTCCTAAGGATGCAGGAATTGCTATTGAGTTTAAAATACCACATACTTCGAAGCGTATTGATTTTCTTATATCTGGATCAGATAAGGATTATCGTTCATCTGTTGTGATTGTAGAACTTAAACAATGGGAGAAAGTTGAGAAAATTAATGGTAAAGAGGCTATTGTTAAAACGTTTATAAATCAAGGTTTACGGGAGACAACCCATCCCTCTTATCAAGCTTGGTCTTATGCTGCATTAATCAAAGACTATAATGAAAATGCTCAGAAAGAAGATATCAATCTATATCCTTGTACATACTTACATAACTACTTGAATCAGGGTGCAGATGATCCGTTAACTGATTCAATATATGATTATTATATAAAAGAAGCACCTGTTTTTATCAAAGGTGATTCAGGTAAACTTCGTGATTTCATTAAAAAGTATGTTAAGTATGGGGACAACAAAGAAATTCTATATACAATAGATAAGGGAAAAATAAGGCCTTCAAAGTCTCTTCAAGATTCGTTAAATAGTATGCTTCAAGGTAATCAAGAGTTTATGATGATTGATGATCAAAAAGTGGTTTATGAGGCTGCTTTACATTTAGCAAATGAAGCGTTACGTACAAACACAAAACAAGTCTTAGTTGTTGAAGGCGGCCCTGGTACAGGAAAGTCTGTTCTTGCAATAAATTTATTAGTAGAAGCAACAAATCGAAGTCTGGTTGCACAATATGTAACAAAAAATGCAGCTCCGAGAAATATATATGCTACTAAGTTAAAACAAAATTTTCGAAAGGGGCACATTGATAATTTATTTACAGGATCGGGCAGTTATGTTAATGCTCCATCAGATGAATTTGATGTTTTGATTGTTGATGAATCGCATCGATTAAATGAAAAATCGGGGTTATTTAATAACCTTGGGGAAAATCAAATTAAGGAAATAATAAATGCTTCCAAATTTTCTGTTTTTTTTATAGATGAACGTCAAAGAGTGACGCTAAAGGATATTGGGAGCATTGATACAATTCATAAATTTTCAAAAGAATTAGGTGCCAAGATTACAAATATGAAACTGGATTCACAGTTTCGTTGCAATGGTTCAGATGGTTATATAAGCTGGTTAGATGATGTTCTGCAAATTCGGGAAACAGCGAATTCTAATTATATTGGAACGAGCTATGATTTTCGTATATATAAAAATCCAAATGAACTGCGTAAAGAGATAGAAAAGCTGAATAAAGTTAATAATAAATCTCGAATAGTTGCCGGTTACTGTTGGAATTGGGTGAAGGAAGGAAAAGCTAAAACAGAATTCCATGATATCGAGATTCCTGAATATCAATTCGGAATGAGTTGGAATTTAAATAACTCTGACACGTGGGCAATTGATGAAGATTCTGTTAATGAGATAGGTTGTATACACACATGCCAAGGTTTGGAATTTGATTATGTAGGTGTAATTATAGGTGATGATCTAGTATGCAGGGATGGAGTAGTATTGACCGATCATTCAAAGCGGGCAAAAACAGATACCTCCTTACGTGGTTTGAAGAAAATGTTAAAGCAAAATTCAGATGAAGCGGAGAAGCTTGCAGACGAAATTATTCGCAACACATACAGAACATTGATGACTCGGGGACAGAAAGGTTGTTTTATTTATTGCATAGACAAAGAATTGGAAAATTACTTTTTAAAGAGGTTGAAACAGATGCAAATGAATTATAAAGAGAAGTTTTTTAAGTCTTCATTAGTTGCTGAAGAAAAAGCACAATACAAGTATTAAATAACATGATGCTATTAAAACAGACGCAGCCTAAGCTGCGTCTTGTCCTTAACCAAGCGTTCCGTTTTCTGCAATCGTTATTTCCTTGTCAAAGATGGCTTTGTCTGCTAGGGAGTTCGTTGAATCGTTTGCAGCTTTGCTTGTCATGTTTCTGGATGCCACATTTACTTCATTTCCTAAGGAAGAACTGATAAAGCTTACACCGATCAAAGCAATTACAGCGCACAAAGTCAGTTTAAATTTCATACAAACAATCCCCTCTCTGAATTTGTTTGCGGGCATGAACCATCTTTTTGAAACAGATAACAGAATCATCCATCTGCCCAATTTCAGTATAAAACTTTGCGGCTAATAATGCCAACTCTTCCATATAAGGATATCCCTGGGATGTCTCTAATTTGTTGAAAACATTTAATAAAATGGACGCTTCTCCTTTTTTGATAAACAGCGCCTGTAATCCTTCAAACATAATTTTAAATAGGCCATCGTCAAATTCACATGCGAAGCGTACGCCTTTTCTGAAACAATCCATTGCCTGTTCTTGTTTATGTTGAAGAAAATAAATTAAGGCTAAATCGTGGTAAGCTTGTGTCAAGTTGTTGAAATTTGATTTTTTAAATTGGAGTATCGATTTCTCCATGTATTTTGCTGCTTTCGTCAATTCACCCATTTTAAGATAACAATTTCCAATATTGAATAAAGCTTGGCCGTAAATCCGCTTGTTTTTGCTTTCAAGCAGCCGTGCGCCTTTTAGTGCCTGTTCGAGGTGAGGGAGCGCCTTTTCATGACTTTCTAAATCGTCGTAGTTTCCTGCGATTACAAAATGGCATTGTATGCGGCGGACTGAGTAAAGGTCGTGCGTTTTATAGATGTTATACGCCTGAGAAGAATAGTGCATGGATACGTGGGTTTGTTTCATATGATAAAACACTTCAGCCATTTTAAAATAAAATTCCGCCCGCTCAATTTCATCTGAAATATAAGGAATGGTGTTTTCCGCTTTTTGATAGAATGTAATGGCACTTAAGAAATTGCCCTGTTTGAATTCATACATCCCTTGAAAAAAATAATAGTAGTATTCAACGAGTTTCTCCATTTTCCTGTTGCTTCCTTCAATTCTCTTTAAATATTCTGACAACTCCATTTGGTTTCCTTCAGATGGAATCACATAATCAATCATAAGCTGATGACGAAATGCAATGAGCTGATAGTAAATCAAGAGATCTTGGTCTTCTTCCATGATGTCAATGTCCCGTTCGATCTCAGCTTTAAGCATTTCAGAGTCAGTCACATTAAACTTTTGAATATGCCGGTTCCACTCATTAATTTTCATCCCAACGTGCGGAGACGAAATTGTGCCCAAACTGCTCACCCTTCCTCTTCTCACTAATTATGTAAATTTTATCAATACTGAAATTTAATAGGAAGGGTTTGAGAGACCGCAAAATAAATTTTCGGTGTGATCCGCAAATGGCAGTTTGGGTGTTTCGCGTTATATTTGGTTTTGTGAAGGTAGTACAATCTCAACTTTTGAACTTTGGATTGCGGTTATTACGACTGAGCAGTTTCGTCGTATTCTTTTAGCAGTTTTTCTGTCTTATGCATTTCTTTGAGCATAGGATTCATGTAGTCGTTAGCTGATTCTAGGTATGCTCTTGTCAAAGTGTCTAATTTGTTTCTAATTTTAGAAAAGCCTTCTTCAAATTGTTCCTCAGATGAATGTTGGATAAAGACTATTGCTTCTTCGTATCTTTTTAATATGTTTTTGACCATTGGAGTTGGATTCTTTTGATGAATTGTTTTTATTGCTACGATTGTTAAATTAATTTGTTTTATTAATTCTTTTCTTACTGTCAAGGTGATGCTCCTTTTAAATTTCTATTCCATTTGAGAGTTGCTATATCTGTTTAATGGTTTGATAGACTACTCATCTTTATAATTTAGAGCAATTTTTACAACTTGTTCCGCTGTGTAATCTTCATTGCTCCAGAAAATTAAATCACTTGGTGCCGGATGAGGAACATTTTTCTCTAATAAATCGAGATATTCACTGACTTTCTCATTATCTAATGTTGGGTTCATTAATTCCTTTACAAGAAAGATCAACTCTTCTTTTGTCAGTTTATCCATTGTTTACCCTCCAATAGATTGTATCTACATTGATTTTACAAATGACTTTATTTCTTCTGGTAATGTTATAGGTTGTTTGCATAATGATAGATAATTGTCTTGAGAAAGGTTAGCCTCATTATAGAGTTTATTAATTGTATTTATAATCAATATATATTTATATGGAAAACCTCTAAAATTTCTTTATTTTAGATTGGTTTATAAAAAATAGCTCAGCAGAGTAGGGCTGAGCTATTTTTTAATTATAGACCGAGGTAGCTAATTACAAATTCTTTATCATCCTCATCTTCAGGCAAAATACCAAGGTTTTTATATTCCCATATTGCGATTCTTTCATATCCATCTAATTCTGATGCTAAAATATCATCATAATTATAATCTAATTGGAATTCTCCGCTACGATCCAATGTTAGTGTAAGGTTCGTCCAAACATCATCGTTATTATTTCTGTGTTCAGTTTTTAATTCTTCAAAAAGTTCTCTTAGCTCTCTTAACAACGTCTTGAAGATATCCTTGCTTACGTTGTAATGGTTAGGTATATCTTGTGAATAAATAATTTGATTATTTTCTGGTGTCTTGAAGTGAAAGAGAACCATGGTAGAGTCATTTAATACTTCTGCATAAAGATAAATTTTTGTCCATTCACAAGGTATGATGTCATTTAATTTCTGACTAATAAGCTGGTACAAATCTTGCATTTTTTTAGTTTCCAATCTTTTCACCTTCAATCGTCGAGAAATCTTAGTTATCAAAAATAGCTCAGCAGAGAAGGGCTGAGCCATTTTTGATTTATAGACCGAAGTAGTTTATTACAAATTCTTTGTCGTCCTCATCTTTAGGCAATATCCCTAAATTTTGATATTTCCAAACATCTCGTCTTTGAAGGTCATCAAGTTCAGACGATAAAACATCATCATAATTATAATCAATTGAAAACTTTCCGGTGTTTTCTAATTTTAAAGTGAGATTTGTCCAATTATCTTGGTTGCCTAGTTTAAATTCTTCTTTTAGTTCTTCAAATAGCTCTTGAAGTTCAATTAGCAGTTGATCGTAAATCTCTTCGCTTACATTAAATTGTTCAGGTATATTATGAGAATATAAATAATCACTATTATTTGATGTTGTAAAATAAAAGTATATATCTGCTGAGTCATCAAGTATTTCAGCATATAAAACGATCTTTTTCCATTGAGATGGGATCATTTCATTTAGATATTCAGCAATCTTTTGATATAGTTCACCTATTTTTACAGTTTCCATTAAATTAACCTTTAACTTTGAATTGTTGATGGCATTATTTAATATTTAAATAATCCTTAACAAATTCTTTATCCTCTTCGTCTTCAGGGAAAATACCCAAGTTATTGTACTCCCAAATCATTTGTCTTTGGTATTCGTCCAAAGTAGATTCAATAACATCTTCATAATCATAATCAATTGAGAACGTTCCATTGCTTTCAAGATTCAGTGTCAAATTTGTCCATGCTTCAGGATTATTTTCTTTAAACTCATTGTGTAACTGTTTAAATAACTCTTGAAGATCTATTAATAGTTCGGTATAAATCTTTTTACTGACTTGAAATTGTTCTGGAATGTCGTGAGAGTATATATATTCATCGTTTTCTGGTGTTTGAAAGAAAAAATACACTTCTCTGGAACCGTCTAGTATTTCGGCATAAAGAACAATTTTACTCCAATCAGCAGGAATTATTTTTCCTATGACATCAGTTATTTGTAGATAAGTTTTTTCTAACATCATTATCCCAACTTTATTAAATTGGATTTTCAGGATATTCTTCTAAATATTTTTTTATTAATTTTTGTAATGATGGATCCTTAGGTTCTTCCCCTAAATATTTAAATTTCCAGATGATAAACTGATCACTGAAACTATAATCTGTCTTAAACCAATCTGTATAATCAAAGTTGACAGTTAATTTTCCTGATCTTTCTAGGCTAAGAGTGAAGGAGTAAAATAATTCTTGATCATGATCTTTGAAAACATCTCTCATTTTTTCGCTTAGTTTAAATAATTCCATCTCATACTGATCGAATTCATTTTCGTCAATATCATATTCAAACGGAATTTCAAGACTGTACTTAAAATGATTAGGTTCATTTTGAGAATTATAAAAAAAGTAAGTGCCTCCACCTGTCTCTGAAACCTGAGCATAGAACAAAAATTTCTCCCATGGTTCTGGTATCATTTCGTTAACGGTTTCAGCTATGTTTCTATATAATGCATTTAATTCATTTTCCAAAAAAGACTCATCCTCCAGCATTGCTACTCTGGACAAAGCTCTAGCAAATCATGAAATAATGCCAGTTCTACCGTGACTTGAGGACCGAATAAAGGCGCTGTTTTTATATCAAGATCACAAATGATTTCGTTCATTTCTTGATAATCAAGAGCGTTGTATCCCATTTGTTTTAGAGTTTGGTTCACTTTTGCATCGAATTCCTGTTGAGGCATAGAATATGTTTGTGTACTAAAACCATCTAGGATTGGAGTTGTTCTCTTTGGATCAATGTTTTCTAACTCAAATTCATGTTGTATGTAAAAGATAGGAGCCAACTTAGAAATCATTAGTTTGCTGCTATAGCTTATATTAAAATCATTTTTTACAAATGGTTCAAATTCAAATCTAAATGTAGCAGAAGGCCAAATTTCATCCTCATTTGTATTTTCATAACTTATTTTTTCTGTTTTTAAATAAGACTTTAATGAGTCAGAGAGGATAATTTCTTGTTTACATAAAGATAGATACTCTTCTTGTGTAGACTCTTTATTGTAGAATTTATTAATAGCATCAGCAATCAATTTATCCATAAGGGTACCTCCCAAAATATCTATTTTATTCTTAAATCATGTCCGCCTGATTTGTCCGCTTCTTTAGTAGGATTAAGGTTAAAATCGACTTCCCCTTGATGTTTCCCTCTTTTATTTAAGACTTCAAAGCGCCCATGTTGTGTATCTAGAGCATAATATGTTTTACTTTTTGAATCGTAGTATACATCTCGTTTATTAATTGTGGATAGTTTAGAATCTTTTTTCCAGCCATTCTGTTTAGCAATTGGGGCGGCGGTTTCTCTTATAAAAGCAATTTTTTCATTGATGTTCATGCTATACATTTTCTTTTCAAAAGATGTAACATCAAAAGTACTACTTTTCGAAGGTGATTTCCCACTATTTGATTGAAATAATACACTTTCTTTTTTTGATACATCTCTAAGAAGTTCAGTATTTAGAACGTTATGAACATCTTGTATTTTTTGTAAGTCACCCGCAAAAGCAAATTGATTTGTTCTATTAGAAAGCATGTTACTGAACATTTCTGAGGTAGTAACAAGTGCTTTACTGCCTTTTGTAATAGTTTTTTGAGCTGTGAGTGTTCCTAGCTTTCCAACTTTATCTATACCTTTAGTTCCAATAAGTGCTGTTACAACAGTGGCCAGGGAATAGGTGATCCAACGTGATCTTGACTCTGCGTCTCCGTTTACCATATCACGCTTCCATGAATCGGATAACGCTGCCCATATATTAACTCCCGTAAACGTAACTGTTGCGAGTTGCTGGGTGGGAGAGGAGTTTAAAAATTTGTATACACTGTTAATTGTCTCTGGTGCATGTAAAATCATATCCTTCACACCAAGAGCAGTGTCTTTTCCAAAGTTGTATAATCCCTCACCAATTCCTTTTAAAATTTTAGCTTCCTGCTTAGCCGTTTCTAATTGTATCACATACTGTTGTTGATAAGGCTCAAGGTTCTCATACCCAATCTTCTTCGCAATTTCTAAGTACTCATCCGGGTCAGACACACCATCCGCAAGCTTTTTCTTCAAATCTTTGATCTCGCGTTCCTTCGCTTCCTCTTTCTTAATCTTCAAGTAAGCATCCGTCCGCTTCTCGATGTCGCCTTTTTTCTTATGTATGTCGCTCTCACGGTACGCCCTGGCGTTGTAGTGAATGGGTGTGGCGTTTTTGCCTTTGCCCGTTGCTTCTTGGAGCTTTTGGAAGTCGGACTTGATGAATTGTTCGTTTGGTTCTGACAGGGCGTATTCTGTCTTCAGGTCTTCGTCTAAGGCGTCCAATTTTTCCAGTGTTTTTTTTCGTTTGTCGTTGGCATCTGCCAGCTCGTCTTTGAAGGTTTCTGTTGAAAACAGGTCGAGCGGGAGGATGTCGTCGATATCATTCAAGATGTCTTTCATGGCTTTTTTCTGTTCGGACATGATGGACTTTGATTTTTTGTGGGCATTTGCCATTTCGTGTTCCAGAAAGGATTCTTCGATGTATGCGTCAGAGAGGCCTTTGTCCTCAACGGCTCCGGCGATGCTGTTGAAAAATGCGATTTTTATGTCGATGTAGTCGATCCATTGGTCGGTGACGCCGACGTGGTCATGGTAGAAGGCTTTGATGTTGCTGGCGCCTTTTCCTGAGAATTCGCTGTCACTTAGATCAGCGACGCTTTTTAAAGCTTTCTCAAGTTCACCATTTGCATCCTTAGTACTTTGTACTCTTTTGCACGGTCTGTCGCTTCCGAAAGCAGTGTTTTCGCTTCAAATACTTTCATGACCATTTCCCTTCTTTTGTTCGCTCAATATCAAAATTTTACCACGGAGCAGGATGAGGGTGGGTGTGAGAACGTGTTTTGGTGGAAAAATGAGTCATTTGGCATATGTCTTTATTCATGAAGGGATTGGTGGAAACATGGTCGAAATGATATTGATCACTAAACATTTTTTGGAAGTTGGGATTCTATATTGTATTTTTAAGGAGCATGTTGATGAAGAAAAAACGGGTTACATTTAGTTTATTAGGGTTAATGGTATGCGCCATTGCTCTGTATGTTCAGTTACACAATAAAGACAATATTCCTGTCAAAGCTTCCGCCATCCACCCTGAAGAAGACCGCATCTTTTTTATCTACTCCAATCCTCTCATAAAAGAAAGCACGCTGCTCTCAACCTCAACAGGCGAAAGGTTTAATAGGCGCACGTTCAAGGTGGCGGATGTGCCTTATATTCAAACGAAATCTGTCGCATCAACAGACATTGTATTATTAGCGGAGCACGAGCCTTTTTACTATACGCTGGAGAAGGATGTGGTCAAAGAGCATCTGCTGTCAGATCCATTTGCGTTTTGGTATGAGGGGGAGGATGTCACTGTTAAGGCCTATAATGTTGATACGACGGGGAATGAGATATACATAAACGACAGAAAAACGAAAAAGGAATATCAGCTCACCTTGCCTTCGCTTGTCACGATGGGGGCCAGTGATGAGAACTATATTTATATCATCCAAGGCATGTCTATTTATGTGATCGATAGAAAAACAGAGGAAATCATTGAAACCCTAGGTTTAGCCTCATACGCAGATAAATTCGCAGACTCGGAGGAATTTATTGTCGCGAGCTCGCAGCATGAACTGACTGTTATTGAAAAAGGAACATGGAAGACGACATATATTCCGTATCCTGATGAGCTTGAATACGCTGATACCGTGTACTATGACAAAGAAAGCTGCACCTTTTACGTGACGTATGAAGACAAAGAGGGTGAAGCGAACTTGCTGGAATATGGGAAGGATTTTTTTTTTCACACATACGGCTTGAAATTCCCTTATATGGATGCAAAGTTTAAGGGGAATCAACTGTATATTGTTGCCCAGGAAGAGCATAAAAAGGGCATTGGCGGGTACGTGGGTGTGTTTGATATTCGTTCTAAGAAGAAGCTTTATCAGTTTGATTTGCCTAAGGAACAGGTTAAGGTACAGGATTTTGTTGTGGTTGATTAAAGCTATAGATTCTGAAAGCTCATCAAAGCTCTTAGCGTCTTTTTCTTTTTTGTTCAAGAGTTGATCTTTGCTGATAACGGTGTCGAAATTCTGTGAAACTTTCATTCAAAGTACTCGTATATGAAACAAAAGGAGGACGATGAAGCGATGGGTGGTTCATATTTGAGTGATTTGTGTTCAATGTATCAAAAAGATAAGTTCTTTACCGGATTTGTTCCTGAGGAGCTTTTGACATATGCGTGTGAGCTATTCCCGTTATCGAAGAAAGAAACGGTGACGGCCTTACTGAATTGTTCCATGGGAAATAAAGCGAAAAGCTTTGTTATGTTTACGAGTAAGGGACTGTACTGGAAGAGATTTGGAGAACAAGAAGGATGTGTGACCTGGGAAGCATTCACTGATATCCAATCGATTAAATCGACGGATGATTATGAGATTTGGTTTGAGGGAGAAGAGGTCTTTGATGTCGGCTTCAGTTCATATCCTGCGGATCTGTTGGCAGAGCTGTTGAGGGTAATTCAGCAATTTCTTAGTGAAAATGGCTTGGATTTGCTTACGGAACCCCGGATAGATCATGTATCTGTTTCTGCCAGTGAATTGAGGGAAATCAGTATTTTGTTTCAGAACAGCCATGACAAGATGTTCGGTTTGACCAATGGGCTACTGGTCGGTAACGAGATTTCTGAAAAGAGAGAGGTACGATTGAGAAAACGGCTGCATATTCCTAAGGATCAGGAGATGATCTCCTTCTGGAGTACTTTTCCCGTGAAGCAAACAGATGGCATCACATTAACGGACAAAGGGATTTATTTTTCAGATCCTTTTCTCAGGTTATTTTATCCTTGGCATGTGTTTAAGGAAACGCCTGTGATGTTAAGAGATCAGGAGTTAATTGTGGGGAAAGAGAATGTCATTCAATTGCTGGAAAACCTGATGCCTGCTGAAGACGTGTTTGCTTTTATAGAACAAGTAAAACGAAGAATCAGCGCTGTTACGAGCTAGTGAATGCGTATGTGAAATAAGCATGGACCCTTGCGCAAAGGGTCTTTTTTTTGCGGGGAAAAACAAATTGACAGGATGAAAAAACAATTTCTTCCTTCTGTGTTGTTTTCAAAATATGGGATTGATAGAATATGACATATCTCACAGAGAAGGAGGGAAGCCGTTGAGTCAAGCCATACCGTCTTCGCGTGTCGGTGTTAAGATAAATGAATGGTACAAGATGATTCGCCAGTTCAGTGTTCCGGATGCTGAGGTTCTGAAAGCGGAGGTGGAGCAGGACATTCAGCAGATGGAAGAGGATCAGGATTTGCTGATCTATTATTCTCTGATGTGTTTTCGGCACCAGCTGATGCTGGATTATTTGGAGCCGGGACAAACATACGGGAATCGCCCTACAGTGACAGAGCTTCTGGAAACGATTGAGACTCCTCAGAAAAAACTCACAGGCCTTTTGAAATACTACTCTTTGTTTTTCCGCGGCATGTATGAATTTGATCAAAAAGAATATGTGGAAGCGATCGGGTTTTATCGCGAGGCGGAGAAAGAACTGCCGTTTGTGTCAGATGAAATTGAGAAAGCGGAATTCCATTTTAAAGTGGCAGAAGCGTATTACCATATGAAGCAAACCCATGTGTCGATGCATCATATTCTTCAAGCCTTAGACATTTATCAAAACCATCCCCTATACAGCATTAGAACCATACAAAGCTTGTTTGTGATCGCCGGCAACTATGATGATTTCAAACATTATGGTAGAGCGCTGCCGCATTTAGAAGCGGCGCTGGAATTGGCCATGGACATTCAAAACGACCGGTTTATCGCCATTTCTTTGTTGAACATCGCGAACAGTTATGACAGATCAGGAGACGATCAGATGGCTATAGAACACTTCCAAAAAGCAGCGAAGGTAAGCAGAGAAACGGTCCCTGATCTGCTTCCGAACGTCTTGTTTGGATTAAGCTGGACATTATGTAAAACAGGCCAAACACAGAAGGCGTTTCAGTTCATAGAGGAAGGATTAGGCCATATTAGAACATATCCAAATGCGGGTTCTCACAAATTTTATAAAGAATTGTATCTGTTCTTGCAGGCCGTCTACAAAGAGAGTGTTGATGAGACCAGAATCCTTGAGATGTTAGCCTATTTTGAAAAAAAGAACCTGCACGCTTACATTGAAGCATGTGCCCGCAGCGCTGCCGCTGTTTTTGAAAGCCGCTGTCATTTTGAGCACGCTGCTGCGTTTTATCGGAAAGTGCTGAAAGCGCAAGAAGATATTCAAAAAGGAGAGTGTTTATATGCTTATTAAGAAAAAAGTGTTGATGTGCCTTGGTGTTACCCTTATTTTCGGAAGCATTTCGTTTCCTTTCTTGGCAAACTCCGGCGGCTTTAAGGAATCAACGGATCGAAACACGACGTATATCGATCATTCCCCTTACAAACCCATGGATCAGAAGAAGAAAGCCCTTAGCTAGGGCTTTTTCTTGCTTTACGGAAGACGTTCGATTCTCCACACCGCGGCATTCCTTCTATTTCTAACGCAAGACACTCGAAACAACCAAACCATTTGAGGTATAATGGATAAAGTGAATAACAATATACAGATTGATATATATGAAAGAGAGTGGAGCATCATGGGCCGTAAGTGGAACAATATTAAAGAGAAGAAGGCGTCTAAGGACGCGAATACGAGTCGGATTTATGCGAAGTTTGGCCGTGAGATTTATGTGGCGGCGAAACAGGGCGAGCCTGATCCGGAATCCAACCAGGCGCTGAAGGTTGTGCTTGAGCGCGCGAAGACTTACAGCGTGCCGAAAAATATCATTGAACGTGCGATCGAGAAGGCGAAGGGCGGAGCGGAAGAGAATTTCGATGAGCTTCGTTATGAGGGCTTCGGGCCGAACGGATCAATGATTATCGTTGATGCGCTGACGAATAATGTAAATCGTACGGCGCCGGAAGTGCGTGCGGCGTTCGGGAAAAACGGCGGAAACATGGGTGTGAGCGGATCTGTTGCTTACATGTTTGATGCGACGGCTGTTATCGGTATGGATGGCAAAACAGCTGACGAAGCGCTTGAAATCCTGATGGAAGCGGATGTCGATGTCCGTGACATTTTAGAAGAAGATGACAGCGTGATCGTATATGCTGAGCCGGACCAATTCCATGCGGTGCAGGAGGCGTTTAAAAACGCGGGCGTTGAGGAATTTACAGTAGCGGAGCTGACCATGCTTGCGCAAAGTGAAGTGACGCTTCCGGATGATGCGAAGGAACAGTTTGAAAAGTTGATTGATGCATTAGAGGATTTGGAAGATGTTCAGCAGGTGTATCATAACGTTGATTTAGGTGAATAAGAAGTGAGCAGACTGTCATGGTCTGCTTTTTTCTTTTTAGCTGGTTTAGGCGGCCGCCCATACGATCTATAAGATCTTCTCATACTCTGGACTGTAACCTATGCGAAGGAGAGAGTGGATGAATATGACTGATATTAGACATATGTATGGAGGACCCGGTTTTGGTTATCCTGGCTGTGGTATTGGCCATCAGGGATACAATATGCAAGATGCAGGCTACCCAGGATACGGCATATATGGAGGGGACAGCGGATATCCGGGCCATGGCGCACACAGGGGCTACGGCGGTTATCCAAGCGGCGGCTATGCTGGCTATCCGGGAACTGTAAGTGATCCGAGCTACGGCATGCACCATGAGAACGATGGGCATCACCACTATTATCACCAGCATCATGATGGAAAAGATAATCATCACCACCATCATCATGATGGTAATTACGGCCACCATCACCACCACCATATGGGCAACTGGGGACAAGACGGCTATAAATAAAGATGAGGTAAAAAGAGGCACTCTTGCAGTTCAAGAGTGTTTTTTATCTTTTTCTTGACTGTTCAGTCTGGAAACTGGTAACATTTGTTTCAGGAGGTGATAGCCTTTTGGGGAGGAATAAAGAATTTGATACGGCGCTTGTTCTTCACAGGGCGATAGAGGTTTTCGGAGAGTACGGCTACGAAGGCACGTCTCTTCAGGAACTGCTCTCTCATTTAGGCATTGCGCGCCAAAGTTTGTATGATACGTATGGCACGAAGCGTGATTTGTTTCTGTCAGCTGTGAAAACGTATCTTGAGGGGAAAAATGCTGCCGTTATGGAAAGGCTTGAGGCGCCTGGATCTGTAAAGGAAGCCATTCGTGAAATTTTTCAAGAAGGCGTCAATGTCCTTAAAGATCCGGAACGGGCGAAGGCGTGTTTCATTATTAACAGTGCGATTGAACAGATCCCGCATGATCCTGAGCTTGCCCGGTATTTTGAGGGACAGTCGAAGCAGCTTGAGGACGCTTTTTATCAGGCGCTTTTAAGAGCGAAGGATCAAGGAGAATTGACTGGCGAAGATACTGATATATCTGCGCTTGCCCGATACTTGAATCAGAGCAGGCTGTCTCTGACGTTTGTCGCCAAAGTGACGGCTGATATGGGCCGGCTTCAGGACCATGTTGACGTAAGTTTATCGGTGCTTGATTAACATGTGGTAAAGGATTCTTTGCCCATGTATGCACTTTTCGGACTAAATGGTCTAAAATAAAAATGAGGTGATGATGAATGTTAATGAATGAATTTGAAAAGGCATGTGACACATTGAGAAAGTTTATGGCCTATATGCTTGAGAAGGACATGAAGAGCTGGACGGAGCTTTGGGATGAGAATGCCGTATTTGAGTTTCCTTATGCGCCGGAGGGGTCACCAAAAAGAATAGAAGGAAAGGCGGCCATTTACAATTATATTAAAGATTATCCTGATCAGATTCACCTTTCTTCGTTTACGGCTCCGACAGTGTACCGCTCAGCAGATACGAATACGATCATCGCGGAGTTTCAATGTGACGGCCATGTGATTGAGACTGGGCTGCCTTATCGCCAAAGCTATATCAGTGTCATCGAAACGAGGGACGGCCGCATTGTGCGTTATAAGGATTATTGGAATCCGCTCGTCGTAAAAGAGGCGTTTGGAGGATCATTTTTGCAAACAGAGGAGAGTGGAAAATGATGAAACAGCAGCCGATTTTAATCACGGGCGGGACCGGCACAACCGGGAGCCGAATCGCCAGCCGTTTAATAGAGCTCGGGTACAGAGTGCGTATTGCAAGCCGGAAAAAGGGCACGCTTTCTGATGCTGAGTATGTGTATTTTGATTGGAAGGACACGTCCAGTTTTACACCTGCTTTAGAACAGGTGAAACAGATCTATCTTGTTGCCCCGGTCGGTGTATTTGACCCGGCTCCTTATGTGCTCCCGTTTCTAAAGGAGGCAAAGCGGCTCGGTGCGGAGCGAGTGGTAATGCTCAGTGCGTCGGTTGTCCCTGAGGATGGCCCTGTGTTTGGTGCGCTTCATCGGGCGGTACGTGATTTCCCTGAATGGACGGTGCTCCGGCCTTCTTACTTTATGCAAAACTTCATCAATGTCCAGCATGGCATGTCTATTCAAACGGATGGGCACATCATCACGGCTTCGGGTGAGGGAAAGCTAGGGTTCATCGACGCTGATGACATCGCAGAAACGGCCGTGCGTGCTTTGATAGATGATGTTCCTCATCAAACACATCATATTCTGACAGGACCCGAGGCGCTGAGCTATGCCGAAGCGGCGGAGATCATCGGAGCTGCGGCGGGACGCCGGGTGGAGCACGTCAGCATTTCTCGTTCCGAGCTGCAGAATAGGATGGAGGCAGCAGGTTTGCCGGCGGACTATGCCCGTTTTATGGCGGGGCTGGATGAAGCGATTCGCCATGGTGCGGAACATCGGGTAACGGATACAGTGAAGCGTGTGACGGGAAAAGAACCCCGTTCACTGACTGAGTTTGCGGCAGCTCATGCTGCGTACTGGAAACGCTGACCTCATTTTGGACTGATTGATCTAGAAAGACCTTCGGCGATGCCGAAGGTCTTCTTTTTGAAAAAGCTAAGTCGTGTTTCAGTCATAATCATGCCTCCTGCCTCATACCTATTAAGGTCATTGTTTTTGAGAAAGGAGGAGCCGGAATGAAGGATATGCAGCCGTTTACGCCTGTCAAAACATACACGCCCTTTCACAGCCGTTTTGATCCCTGTCCGCCCATAGGGAAGAAATATTACAGAACGCCGCCTAATCTTTATATGACCTTTCAGCCTGAGCATATGGAGCAGTTCTCGCCAATGGAGGCTTTAAGGAAAGGCACCCTTTGGAAGGATCTCTATGATTTTTATGAAAACCCTTATCGAGGGGGAGACGTACATGGCAAAAAAGATTGATGCCGAATATTACCGTCAGCTTGAGCAAATCCAGGCCGCTGATTTTGTGCTCGTTGAGCTGAGCCTTTATTTAAATACACATCCTCATGATGAAGACGCGCTGAAGCAATTCAATCAATACTCCGGTTATTCAAGGCACTTAAAAAGACAGTTCGAATCCTCTTACGGACCGCTTCTGCAGTTCGGAAACAGCCCCGCGGGCGAGGATTGGGATTGGGGAAAAGGGCCTTGGCCGTGGCAAGTATAAGGAGGAATGCCTGAATGTGGGTGTATGAAAAGAAGCTGCAATACCCTGTCAAGGTCAGTACGTGCAATCCGACGCTGGCGAAATATTTGATTGAGCAGTATGGCGGAGCGGACGGCGAACTGGCCGCAGCTCTCCGGTATTTGAACCAGCGGTATACGATTCCTGATAAGGTCATCGGCCTTTTAACGGATATCGGCACGGAGGAATTTGCCCATTTGGAAATGATTGCGACCATGGTCTATAAGCTGACGAAAGATGCCACGCCGGAGCAGCTGCGTGAAGCCGGGCTCGGCGATCACTATGCCAATCATGATGGCGCGCTTTTTTACCACAATGCGGCGGGCGTGCCGTTTACAGCGAGCTATATCCAGGCGAAGGGCGACCCGATTGCCGATTTATACGAAGACATTGCGGCAGAAGAAAAGGCGCGGGCGACGTATCAATGGCTGATCGATATATCGGATGATCCTGATTTGAACGATTCCCTGCGTTTTTTGCGTGAACGTGAAATCGTGCATTCTATGCGCTTCAGAGAAGCGGTTGAGATTTTAAAAGAAGAACGGGATAAAAAGAAGTTTTTCTAATGGGCAGATGGGCCTCTCTTTCATGCACCCCTTTTACATACAGAGAAAATGTCTGTTTTTGCTGTTAGGTCTGCATTATAATCAAGGTGTGTGCAAGCTTACTTTTTGATTGGGAGGCCTTTATGTCATCTTTTAAGATTAAGAGTAAAACGATTGCAGATGGATTTTACGCGTGTCCGGCCGTGTATGAGGATGCGGAATCGATTACTGGATTGCTCGTCCGAACTGCTGAATGGCTTCGGGATCGGGGCTCTAACCAATGGAGCGGACTGCTGGAAGGGCAAGATACACATGATATCACGGGTTCAATTGAAAATGGACATGTGTTTGTGTTTAAAAAAGACGAAGAGCTTGCGGCTGTCGTGATGCTGCTGCCGGAACCGAGCGAGTGGGACAGGACACTTTGGGGAGATGATGGGCACGAGGAGTCCATTTATTTGCACCGCCTGGCGGTCAGCCGCCGGTTTGCAGGACAGGGGCTTGGCGCGCGTGTTCTTCATTGGGCAGAAACGGGTGTTGACTATCCGGGAAAAACACAGATCCGGCTTGACTGTGTCGCTGATAACGACGCCTTGCACTCCTTTTATCGGCGTATGGGATATGAATTTATGGGTGCCGATCCATCCGGGTATCATTTATTTGAGAAAGAGATTTCGGCAGAATAAGCGTCCTTTGCAGGAGGCTTTTTTGTCTTTTTCTAAAAGGGAGGGCAGGCGATGTGGCCAATTTTTTTTGTAATAGGGATCGTGACGGCTTGTCTGTTCACTAGCGTCTCGTTTTTTGTACGGATGAAGCTTCCTGACAGAAGGTTGCCGGAATGGATGTTGGCCGGGCTGGTTGTCCTTGGCGTGTTTGCGATCTGGTACAGCCTCGCTTTTGTACGCGGCTGGGAGGGGGCTGCGCTCGGAATGCTTGGATTCAATGTCATTTGCGGATCCATTGCCGGATATTTGATCGGAAAAGTCATCCGGCGATACAGGAAAAAATAAGAGTGGCGGCTGCTCTCATGATGTCGAATTTTTCACAGGCGGCAGGAATTTTCTTTCGGAAGGAGAAATACATATTACTTTAAAATGAAAGCGTTTTCTGTAGCAGGAAGGTGATGTTGATGATACACAGTGTGACGAATGGGCTGAATCGTTTTTGTACGTGGGTGATGAGATTAGCCTATTTGAATGTGCTTTGGATTTTGTTTTCCCTTGCAGGTCTGGTTGTATTTGGGCTGATGCCCGCTACTGCAGCGATGTTTTCAGTGGCGAGAGAATGGGCGAAGGGGAACACGGATGCCCCGGTCTTTTCAGTCTTTTTTCGGGCGTTTAAAAAGGAGTGGCGGGCAGCGCAAATCCTCGGGCTTATTGTTGTGACAGCCGGCCTGTTTCTGTTTGCGGATATGCGGATTGCGGCTCAAATGAATCAGCCTGTGCTTGTCAATGTGTTCTTGAGCATCAGCCTGATTTTCGCATTTGTTGTGCTGTATGTGTTCCCGGTGTTTTCTCATTTTGATGTGAAAATCAGAGAGGTGCTGAGCATCAGCTTTTTGATTGCCTTCAGCCGTCCGGCGGTGACGCTCATGATGGCAGCGGGCGCTGTCGGTGTGTTGTTTCTCGTGCTGTTTCATGTCACATTTTTGCTGTTTTTCAGCGGGAGTTTACTTAGCCTGATTATAACGAAGCTATCCTTTAAAGCGTTTCGGTCAATGGATCAGCGGCAGGAGAAAGAAAAGGCGGCATGAAAAAAAAAGTTGCTGGCTGGTACAGGCGGATGAAGATTAAGGATAAGCTGTTTGTGTTCCTTTCACTGATTATGGCCGTGTCCTTTCTGTTTGTATACAGCGGGGTGCAATACGCCTTTCATGTGTATGATGAGCAGATTTACCGCAAGTCGTCGGAGGTGCTGCGGATGTCTTCTGAAAGGATCGAAGACGAGCTGAAGAAGATAGAGGATGTGTCATATGAAATCATTACGGACGAACAGATTCAGCGCATCCTGAGCATGCAAAATCGTGATGATACGTACGATCAGTATCAAATGAAGCAGGAGCTGTGGGATCAGCTGGCGGAATATGCCAGCGATGAAAAGTACATCGATTCCATTCATTTGATCGATGCCCGCGGCTCAGAGTATTCAGCCGGAAGCAGTTCTTCAGATCTTTTGGAGCAGCAGCAGGAAGAGGTGTTTAAACGAGCCAAAGCGAAAAATGGCAGAAATCTTTGGATGACGCTCGGCGGTTCAGATCCTGTCCTGATTTCAACGCGGCAAATCAGATCTTATCACCAGCTGAGTTTGAATGGCTTGGGTATGGTGCTGATCCAAGTCAATGTGAAACAGATGATTCGTGATTTGCCGAAGGATTGGGGCGATTCGGTTGGAGACATGATGATCGCCGACCAAAGCGGGAATTTGGTGTATTCGGCACATGGTTCGGTGCTTGCGCCTGAGGCGGCAAAAGAGACGCTAAAGCACCCCGGTTATGACTTGATAAAAAAGAATGGCAAACGTTATTTTATTTCTTTTCTTCAATCATCCTATCAAAATTGGAGCTACTATAATGTCATCCCCTTTGATCAGATGTTCGCAAAAATTTCCTTTATGAAAACGGTGATCGGCACGTGTTTTCTTCTGTTTTTCTGTGTGGTTTTGCTTTTCGGACGGAAAATCGCCAACAGCATTACGGAGCCGATCGAGCAGCTTGTGTCCGCGATGAAATCGGTGCAGCACGGCGGTCTTGAAGCGGGTGTATCTCTATCTCTGCCGGAACATACACAGGATGAGGCCGGCATGCTGAACCGCCATTTTACGGTTATGATGAAACGGATTAATGAGCTTATGGAAGAAAATGTGGAGAAGCAGCTTATCATTAAAGAAACCGAATTGAAAGCACTGCAAGCCCAGATTAACCCCCATTTTTTATATAACACGCTCGAGTCCATCAATTGGCTGGCAAAGGCGAATCAGCAAAAGCAAATCTCAAAAATGGTGGAATCGCTCGGTTTTCTTCTGCGTAACAGTATACATATGAAGAAAGATACAGTGACCATTCAGGATGAGGCGGACATCGTTCTTCATTATATGACCATTCAGCGGTTTCGATTTGAAGAGCGCCTGAACTTCACTTTGGATATCGACGAAGAAGTGAAGCATTGCCTCATTCCAAAACTGACGCTCCAGCCGCTGGCGGAAAATGCGATACAATACGCGCTTGAGCCCTTCACAAGGCCGTGCGCCATCCGCCTTCAGGCAAAAAAGACGAAGAATTGTGTCTGTATTACGGTCGAAGATAACGGCCCTGGCATGGATGAGCGGATCCTCGAAACATCGGGCGGAAGAGGAATCGGACTCTGGAATATCCGTGAACGCATTCGACTGACATTCGGAGAGCCGTACGGATTGCACATTCAAAGTGAGCAAGGAAAGGGAACGAGGATTGTGATCACAATACCGTGCCGAAATGAGGTGGCGTGATGTATAAGATATTACTAGCTGATGATGAGAGGATTATTCTTGACGGAATGGCAGGAATCATTGAGTGGGAGGCGCTTGGTGCTTCATTGATCGGCAAAGCGCTGAACGGGAATGAGGCGTATGACAAGATCTTACATAAGCAGCCGCATATCGTTATTACAGATATCAAAATGCCCGGCATGGACGGGCTTGAGCTGATCAAAAAGGTGTCAGCCGTGAGTCCGTCTGTTCAATTTATCGTCCTGTCCGGGTTTGGAGAGTTTGAGTATGCGAAGGAAGCCATGAAATACGGTGTAAAGCATTATTTGCTGAAGCCCTGCAATGAACAGCAAATTATCAGCTCGCTGGAGGAAATCATTGCTGAGCTGAAGCAGCATGAGGTGCGGAAAAAGAAAACCGCCCACCTGAAACATGAGCTCGATCATATCCGTTCCTTTGCTGCCGATCAATACTTGGAGGGTTTGATCGCCGGCGTAGCCCAGCTGTCTCCGCCGCCTTCACTTGCCGAAAAAAAGGTTCGCCTCCTGATTTTAAAAGGGGAACAATCTGTTGATGATGCCGCGGCCAAAGAGGCATTCGGTTCTGCGCTGACAGCGGTTTGCAACAGCGGAGAGTGGACCGTGCTCGCCGTAGCGGAGAACGCCGCTGACAAGGCGGCGGACGTTTTCGCGAACCGCCAGATGGCCATCAGCCAGGCGGGAGAACTCCGGAACGCGGGGCAGCTGTTTCGTGACACAGCCGAAGCGTCTGGAGACCTGCACGGGAGCGCAGTGATTTCGAAAATGATCAGGCTTGTTGCCGACGAGCTCGGAAATCCGAATCTCTCCTTGAAGTGGGCGGCGAAGGATATGCTGTTTATGAATCCTGATTATCTCGGGAAATTATTTAAGCAGGAAACAGGTGAGAAATTTTCCCAATACGTAACGCGAGTGCGTCTTGAGCATGCGATGAAGCAGATGAAATTAAGGCGGGACGTGAGTGTTTCAGAGATCGCGGAAGAAATCGGGTTTGGCGATAATCCAAAGTATTTCAGTCTCGTCTTTAAAAAATATACCGGTCTGACACCGTCAGAATTCAGAAGAAAACAGGGAGGCGCTTCCGCAGGATAGCCATCTCTGTTTTTTTTACTTTCGTCACTGTTTTTTGAGTGTTTCGCCCCATCTGAACGCTTTAAAATAAAATGTAAGCACTTACATTAAAGGGGGGATTGGTTTGAAGAAGATTTGTTTCGTGCTGTTATCGCTTGTATGTGTCTTTTTTTTCAGCGGATGTTCTGCGGGCGAAGAGGCATCGGGGAAAAAAGAAGACATTACGCTCAGAATCGCATGGTGGGGCGGGCAGCCAAGGCATGATTATACAACGAAGGTGATTGAACTATATGAGAAAAAGAATCCGCACGTCCATATTGATGCGGAATTTGCGAACTGGGATGACTACTGGAAAAAGCTTGCGCCGATGTCTGCCGCCGGCCAGCTTCCCGATGTCATTCAAATGGATACCGCTTATTTGGCACAATACGGCAAGAAGAACCAGCTGGAAGATTTAACGCCGTATACAAAGGATGGAACGATTGATGTCAGTTCAATCGAGGAGAATATGCTGTCGGGCGGAAAAATTGACAATAAGCTCTATGGATTTACGCTAGGCGTCAACGTGCTGTCTGTAATTGCGAATGATGATTTGCTGAAAAAAGCCGGTGTGTCCATCAATCAGGAAAACTGGAAGTGGGAGGATTACGAGAAGCTGGCGTATGATCTTCAGGAAAAAGCCGGCGTCTACGGCTCTAACGGAATGCATCCGCCTGATATTTTCTTCCCTTATTATTTGCGCACGAAGGGTGAGCGTTTTTATAAAGAAGACGGCACAGGGCTCGCGTATCAGGATGATCAGCTGTTCGTCGATTATTTTGAACGGCAGCTGAGGCTGGTGAAAGCGAAAACATCCCCAACACCTGATGAAAGCGCACAGATTAAAGGGATGGAGGACGACTTTATCGTCAAAGGCAAATCAGCGATTACGTGGAACTACTCCAATCAATATTTGGGATTTGCCCGGCTGACAGACTCGCCGCTGTCTCTTTATCTGCCGCCGGAGCAAGTGAAGGAAAAGGCGCTGACGCTGAAGCCGAGTATGCTGTTTTCGATTCCGAAAAGCTCTGAGCATAAAAAAGAGGCAGCAAAGTTTATCGACTTCTTCGTCAACAATAAAGAGGCAAACATGCTGATCAAAGGCGAGCGGGGTGTACCGGTATCCGACAAGGTAGCGGATGCGATTAAACCGAAGCTGAATGAGAAAGAAGCCAACATCGTGGAATATGTAGAAACAGCATCAAAAAACATCAGCAAAGCCGATCCGCCGGAGCCTGTGGGAAGCGCGGAGGTCATCAAGCTGCTGAAGGATACGTCTGATCAGATTCTGTATCAGAAGATATCGCCGGAAAAAGCCGCCAAAACGTTCCGGAAGCAGGCCAATGAGATATTAGAGAGAAATAATTGACGGGAAATGGGGCTGACGCAATGAAAAAAAGCCGGGGCATGAGAAGAGACAATCTGGCGGGATATGCTTTTATTTCTCCGTTCATTATCGGGTTCCTTTGTTTTACGGTGATTCCGATGGGGGCGTCCCTGTTTCTGTCCTTCACAAGCTATGACTTGTTTACGGCGCCGAAGTGGATCGGGCTCGACAACTACAAGGAAATGTTTACGGGTGACGAAAAGTATTGGCAGTCGCTGAAGGTGACGTTTACGTATGTGCTTGCCGGGGTTCCGCTCCGCCTCGGCTTCGCGCTTTTTATCGCTGTCATTTTAAACAATGCATCAAAAGGAACGGCCATGTACAGAACGCTTTTTTATCTGCCTTCCATCATCGGCGGGAGCGTGGCCGTGGCGATTATGTGGCGCAATATTTTTGGCAATGACGGGGTCATCAATGCACTGCTGTTTTTTGTCGGGATTGATCAAAAAATTCTTTGGTATCAGGACCCGACAAGTGCGCTGTGGACATTGATTCTGCTGTCTGTCTGGCAGTTCGGGTCATCAATGCTGATTTTTCTGGCCGGGCTGAAAAACATCCCGTCTTCGTATTTGGAAGCAGCCAGCGTGGACGGGGCAAATCGGGTGCAGCGTTTCTTTAAGATCACGCTTCCGATTCTTACGCCGATTATTTTCTTCAATCTGGTGATGCAGACGATTTCTGCTTTTATGACGTTTACACCTGCCTATATCATCTCAAAGGGCGAGGGCGGGCCGCTTGACGGGACACTTTTGTATTCGCTCTATTTGTTCCAGCGGGCGTTTAACTATTTTCAAATGGGCTACGCATCGGCGATGGCGTGGGTCATGCTTCTCATTGTCGGGCTGATTACGCTGATTTTGTTTAAAACATCGTCATATTGGGTTCATTACGAGTCAAAGGAGGAATGATGGATGGAGCCGGTCAACCAGCCTGACAGAGAAGCCCCGGTTTTTGAGAGAAAAAAAGCCGGGCGTATCAGGCCTAAACGCATACTGTTCCATGTTTTTACGGCATTGCTGGCGGTGTTATTGCTGTACCCGGTCATTTGGCTGTTTGTCAGCTCGTTTAAGGAAAGCTCCAGTATTTTTACAACCTCTCATTCTCTCATTCCAGATCCTTTTATTCTCGGTAACTATGCTGAAGGATGGAAGGGGATTGCGGGGCAGCCGTTTCTGACCTTTATTAAAAACTCGGCGATCATTGTCGGGCTGTCCACAATCGGCGCCGTCCTGTCATCGGCTGTCATTGCGTACGGATTTGCGCGCATCCCGTTTAAGGGAAAAGCGTTTTGGTTCGCTTGCATGATGGGGACGTTAATGCTGCCGCATGAAGTGCTGATGATTCCGCAGTATATTTTGTTTGCGAAATTAGACTGGCTGAATTCCTTTAAACCGATTGTCGTTCCGCAATTTTTCGGGCATGCGTTTTTTATCTTTCTGATGATCCAGTTTATTCGGACGATTCCCGAGGAGCTGGATGAAGCCGCGCGAATCGACGGCTGCGGGCGCTTTGCCTGCTTTTGGAGGATCATTCTGCCGCTGATTGCCCCGGCGCTTGCCACGTCAGCGATTTTCTCCTTCTATTGGAAGTGGGAGGAGTTGATTCAGCCGCTCCTGTATCTGAATAAGCCGGAGCTTTATCCTGTTTCACTTGCGCTGAAGCTTTTCCTCGATACGGAATCGGCTTCGAACTGGGGTGCGATGTTTGCGATGTCGGCTGTCTCGTTATTGCCTGTGATTCTCGTATTCTTTTTGTTTCAGAAATATATCGTTCAGGGGATCAGTACGACCGGATTAAAATAAAAAGGAGTGTTGCAGATGGCACAGCTTATCTTTGATGAAGAAAAGGTGACGTCCGTCATTGACCGGATCGTGAAACGGACATTTCAGATGGATTTTGCGTGGGATTGGCCGGGCGGCGTCGCGTTTTACGGCGTGGCGGAAGCTTATGAAGCAACGGAAAACGAGGAATATATCAATCTGTTAAAAACGTGGGTGGATGAACAGCTGGAGGATGGGCTGCCGCCGCTTTCGATCAACGGGGTATCTATTGGACATACGCTTTTATTTCTCCACAAAGTGACGGGGGATCACGTGTATTTGGAAACGGCCGGCGAGATGGCGGAATATGTGCTGCATAAAGCGCCGCGCTTCGGCGAGGGCATCCTTCAGCATACGGTTAATTCGGCTGAATATGTGTTTCCTGAGCAGGCATGGGCGGATACGCTGATGATGGCCGGGCTGTTTATGCTGAGAATCGGGCGGGTGATGGAGCGCGAGGATTATTTTGAAGACGGTCTGCGCCAGTTTCACGGACATGAAGACGTGCTTCAAGACCCCGTTACGAATTTGTACTACCACGCCTGGGACAACAAAGCGCAAAATCATCTGTCAGGGATTTATTGGGGCAGGGCGAATGGCTGGGCAGCACTCACGATGGCGAAGGCGCTCCCGCTCATTGAGGTGACGCATCCCTCCTTTATGATCATCGACGGATCGCTCAGAGACCAGCTGAGCGCACTTGTCCGGCTTCAGGATGAATCAGGGTTGTGGCATACCATTTTGGATGATCCGGATTCGTATCTCGAGGTGTCGGCATCGGCGGGCATTGCCTCTGCTCTGCTGTCGAGCGGAAAGCTCTATACAAAATACGTGCAGAAATCGCTTTCCGCCATTTTGGATGCGGTGGAAGAGGACGGCCGGGTCAGCAAGGTATCGGCCGGAACAGCCGTCATGAATAATGCCGAGGGATACAAACAGGTGCCTTACAAACGAATACAAGGATGGGGACAGGGACTTGCGCTGACTTTTCTTGCTGATGTTTTGAGAACGAAAAAACGCGTGTATCAGTAAAGACGGCGGCGGGGGGAAAGGGATGAAAAAACAGCCTCAACAGAAGGAACGGGTTTCACGCTGGAAGGGAACGTATTTCAAAAGAAACTTTGTCTTCATTTTGCTGATTGCCTGTATTCCCGGATTGCTGACTGGCGGCGCTATCTACTTTCTTTCGATCGACAAGGTAGAGAAAGAGCTGCAGAAATCGCATGAAACACAGGTGGCGCGTGAAGTCAGCCGGATGGATGAGAAGCTTGGAGTGCTCGAGCTGACTCTCACCCAGATGGCATACGATTCTTCGCTGATGAACGGATTGGCCGAGAGGGATTTGGAGAAAGACTTTACGTTCTCCTATCAATTAACGAAAAAACTGTTTCTTTTACGGGACCAGCAGCCGCTGATCGAGCAGGCTTCCATCTTTCTGAACAGCCCCCGGCCTCTTGTGCTGAGCCCCGAATACAGCGCTTTGACAGAACAGGAGGCACTTCGCAAGTATCGCCCGCTGCTTGCCTCAGACAACAGTATTTATTGGAACCGGTCGGGAAATCAGGCGATGCTGATCCAGCTCATTCCGGGCGCGGCGGAGAAACCGTTCGGCGCGATCATGCTGGCGGTTGATCCGAAAGAAATGGAGTCGATCCTGCAAAGCTTGTCCCCTTATCCTGATGGCAGTGCGCTGCTTCTGGATCAAAATCGGAAGGTTCTATTTCATGAGGGAGAAAAAGATTTTCAAAAGACTTTAATTGAAGAGGTACAAAAACAGCCGGACGAGAAAGGCCATTTTCAGATGGAATGGGACGGCACGGTGTATTCCGTCTCCTTTGGGGAAATGAACCGAATGCATCAGAAGTGGACCTTTGTGTCAGCGGCGCCTCTTTCAGCCATTACAGCGCCGATGGTGTTTTTATCAAAAGTGATCATCGTGATGCTTGTCATTTGCATTATCTTAGCGGTGTGCATGACGTGGTATGCATCAAAAAAAATTTATCGTCCCATTCAGCAGTTGCTTGGCTTGTTTACCGGCGGAGAGAAGAAAACATGGCAGGCGTCCGGGCAGGATGAATTCAAGTGGATTGAAAAGAGATGGCATGATCTATCCCTTGAAAGCCGGAAGCTTCAAGAGCAGCTCCTGCGGCAGACACCCCACATGAAAAAGAGTTTTTTGCAGCACCTCTTGCAGGGCGATTTTTACTATGACAACGAGGAAAGCCTCAGATCGCGGATGGAGGAGGCAGGATGGAGCATCGGAGAAAACGTGTTTCATGTGCTTGATCTTCAGGTGACAGGCCTCCGCTCTGAAAAAAGCATCTTCCGTGAAGGGGATGAACAGCTCGCTGTATTTACCCTGACCAATCTGGCCGAGGAGCTTGCGGCAAAACGCTGTTTTCATCCCTCCATACTTGATATCGGCCGGCTTTCCGTCACCGTGCTTGTGATAAAAACAAACAGCTCTGATCTGAAGGCGTATGTAACGGAGCTGGCATGCCAATTTGGTGGTGTCACCGGATTAAGCCTGACCGGAACGATGAGCAGGAAGGCGGAGCGTGTCACAGAGATCCCTGCTTTATTTCAAGATGTGAAAAGCGGCAAATCCCGCAGGCAGTTTGCCAACCGGCATCAGGTGATTGATTTGCAGGCAGACTTTCCTCAGGATGAGCAATCCGCCCCTTATTATCCTTTTGAACTGGAAAAACAAATTGTTCAGGCTATCCGGCTGGAAAGAAAACAGGAGGCCGAGGAACTGATTCGTGTATGCATGGAGGAACTGGCGGAAAAGGCGGCTATAGACAGGAATGTGCACTCCGCCCTGATTCAGCTGTTTTCCCGTATTCAGGAGGATATTTTGCATTCCGGGCTCAATCCGAGTGAACTGCTTCAGCATCGGGATCTGCTTCTTGACATTTCAGAACTGCGCGAACCCGGTGAAGCGGCGGCCTGGCTGATGGATGCTGTCGTAACGCCTTATCTTTCCAAGCTTGAGGGCAGAAAAAACAGACAGCAAAAGCAGCTGGCGGAACGTGTCATAGCCATGATTCACGAACAGTATATGGCGGATATTTCGCTGGAAAGCTGTGCCGATGCGCTCGGCATGAATTCATATACGTTAAGCAAGGCATTTAAGCAAGTAATCGGCATTAATTTTATTGATTATGTAACCCAAATCAGAATCGAAAAGGCGAAAGAACTGCTGGTGAATACGAATAAAAAAATTCATGACGTGTCAGAAGCAGTCGGCTACCGCCACAATTACTTCAATCGGATTTTTAAAAAACAGGTCGGCATGCCGCCTGGTGTCTTCAGGCAAATGTATCAGGAAACGCCGTGAAAGGAGAGAACATGTGATGGAGAAACCGATTCAAGTGTTTTTAGCGGGGGATTCCACCGTAAGTGACTGCCCGCCTCATGAAGCGCCGATGGCGGGGTGGGGGCAGGTATTCGGGCAATTGTTTTCTGAAGATGTGAAGGTGCACAATCACGCCAAAGGAGGAGCGAGCACCAATTCTTTTGTGGAGGAAGGAAGGCTTCAGTCGATTGCTGAGCGCATCACGCAAGGCGATTATTTGTTTATTCAATTCGGCCACAATGACCAGAAACCGCGCGGGACGAAGCCGTACTCCACGTTTCAGCAATTTCTCACCCTGTTTGTAGATACGGCACGCGAAAAGGGAGCGCATCCTGTGTTTATCACATCAGTGCAGCGCCGACGCTTCGATGAAAACGGGCGGATTGAGCATACGCTCGGCGAGTACCCTGATGCGATGAAAGCACTGGCGAAGGAGCTTGATGTGACCGTGATTGATCTGCTGGCAAAAACAAAGGAGCTCTATGAAGCATACGGACCGGAGGAGTCGAAGCGATTGTTCGTTTGGTTTCAGCCGAATGAACATCCGAATTATCCGGACGGCATTGAGGACAATACGCATTTTTCGGAAGAAGGGGCAATGGAGGTTGCGAAGCTTGTGGCAGAAGGCATTGAAGAGCTCGGCCTTCCGCTGAAGGACCATCTTGTGAGCCGGGAGGGAAAAGAATATGTATAAGGAAGGCGCGTGCCTGTACCGCAATCCGCTCCGGTCAGCAAGCGATGTGAAGGACTGGCGGATGGAGGGAGGCGGACAGATCTCATTTGACGATCACCGCTTGCACCTGTCGCATGTTCAAGACGAAGCACATTTTGTCTTTTGGTGCCCCGAAACCTTTCCAGACGGCGTTATTGTGACGTGGGACTTCTCTCCAATTGAGCAGCCGGGACTGTGTATGCTGTTTTTTTCTGCTGCGGGGATTGGAGGCGAGGATTTGTTTGATCCGAGTCTCAAGAAAAGAACGGGAAAATACCCCGAATATCATTCGGGGGACATCAACGCGCTCCATCTGTCGTATTTCCGCAGAAAATACGCGGAGGAAAGAGCATTCCGCACTTGCAATTTAAGAAAAAGCCGCGGTTTCCACCTCGCCGCGATGGGAGCCGATCCGCTGCCTTCTCCAGACGACGCTGATTCTCCGTATCATATGAAGCTCATCAAAGACAAAGGTTATGTGCACTTTTCAATCAATGATCTACCCATTCTTGAGTGGATGGACGACGGCAGTACGTATGGGCCTGTGTTAACGAAAGGGAAAATCGGATTCCGGCAGATGGCGCCCATGAAAGCGGCTTATCAAGATTTTGCTGTGCATCAAGCGGTGAGAAGATGAAGACGACGGTAACGGATGCGCTCTATGCGGGCTGCGAAGCGGTGGTGAAAATTGCGTGGCTCAACGGGCTGTGGCTGTTGTTTACGCTTTTGGGCGGTGTTCTTTTCGGCTGGGCGCCGAGCACAGCCGCGATGTGTGCCGTCATACGGAAATGGCTAATGGGGCAAAAGGATGTCACGGTGTTTCCGTTATTCCTCGCTACCTACAAAAAAGAGTTTCTCAAGGTCAATGCGATTGGATTGGCGTTTGTTGCTCTTTTGCTCATATTGTCCGCGAATTATCATTATTTTTCAGCCAGTACGGATTGGCTGTCCTTTACTGTGACGAGCTGCACGCTGCTTGTGGGTCTTTTGTATATCATCGCATTGATGTATGTGTTTCCCCTTTATGTGCACTACCAGCTCCCGCTTCGCAAATATATTCCTCAAGCGCTGCTGTTTGGCGCCATGCGGCCGCTGACGACCGGCTGTATGCTGATCGGGTGCGGATTTGTCCTTTATTTGCTGTATACGCTCCCAGGCCTGATTCCATTTTACGGCCCATGTTTATTTGGGCTTGTGTCGATGTTTTTTGCTTTCAGAGGGTTTCAAAAGACAGAGGCCCAGCACCGCCAAGCCGGGTAACAAAAAAATGACAATCGCGCAAAAAAGTACAGTGTCTGAAAAAGGCAGATGCAAAAAAGTGAAATTGAAGACAGCTCCCGCAGCGCATAAAATCCAAATTAAGTAAGCGCTTACAGATAAATGAGAAGGAGCTGTCTGATGATTACACGAAGGAAACGCATATTTACCGCTGTTACGTTGCTGGTCTTGTTGGTGATGGGAGCCTCTGTATGTCCTATGAAAGCTGAAGGGGCAGCGCGGCAGATGGAAGCGCTGAACCGGGGGCTTGTGGCGGTCAAGACGGACGGCGGCATTTTTGTCAGCTGGCGGTTTCTTGGCACTGAAAACGCATCGGTTTCGTTCAATGTGTACAGAGACGGGCAAAAGCTGAATGCTGCGCCTGTCAAAACCACGAACTATGTGGATAAAAACGGATCGACGGGCTCTGCGTATACGGTTCGGGCTATCGTAAACGGAACCGAACAGGCGGCTTCTGAAAAAGCCTCCGTATGGGCGCAGCCGTATCATTCTGTCCGGCTGGATAAACCGGCTGGCGGTACGACGCCAAAGGGTGAAGCTTACACCTACAGCGCCAATGACGCAAGTGTTGGCGATGTGGATGGAGACGGGCAATACGAGCTGATCCTGAAATGGGACCCGTCTAATTCAAAGGACAATTCACAGGATGGCTATACGGGTGACGTTCTGATTGACGCGTATAAACTGGACGGAACGAAATTATGGCGGATCAATCTCGGCAAAAACATCAGAGCGGGAGCGCACTACACCCAGTTTATGGTGTATGACCTTGATGGTGACGGAAAAGCGGAAGTGGCGATGAAAACGGCAGACGGGACAAAAGACGGCACGGGCAAAGTGATTGGAAATGCCAATGCTGATTACAGAAATGAACAGGGGCGTGTGCTTTCAGGCCCTGAATATCTCACTGTGTTTCAAGGTGCAACCGGGAAAGAGCTTGTCACCGCAAACTTTGAACCGGCGCGCGGCAATGTGTCGGATTGGGGAGACAGCTACGGCAACCGTGTTGATCGTTTTCTCGCCGGCATTGCCTACCTCGACGGACAGCGGCCGAGCTTGATCATGACTAGAGGGTATTATGCCAAAACCATGCTTGTCGCCTATAACTTCAGAGACGGAAAGCTGTCAAAGCTTTGGACGCTTGATTCTTCGAAGTCGGGAAATGAAGCGTTTGCCGGACAGGGGAATCACAACCTGAGCATCGCGGATGTTGACGGAGACGGTAAAGATGAGATCATTTTTGGCTCAATGGCTGTTGATCATGATGGCAAAGGCATGTACTCGACTGGCTTAGGCCACGGGGATGCCCTCCATACCGGGGATCTTGATCCGAGCCGGCCTGGTCTTGAGGTGTTTCAGGTGCATGAGGACAAAAACGCAAAATACGGCTTATCCTTCCGTGATGCGGCAACCGGAAAAATCCTTTGGGGCGTTTATGCCGACAAGGATGTAGGCCGGGGGATGGCTGCTGATATTGACCCGCGTTACCCGGGACAGGAAGTATGGGCAAACGGTTCTCTTTACTCAGCGAAAGGAGTCAAAATCGGAAGCAGCGTTCCATCCTCGACCAACTTCGGCATCTGGTGGGACGGCGACTTGCTGCGGGAACAGCTGGACAGCAACCGAATCGATAAGTGGGATTATCAAAACGCCGTATCGAAAAATGTGCTGACTGCGTCAGGCGCAGCCGCCAACAACGGCACAAAAGCAACACCGGCACTTCAGGCTGATCTGCTCGGTGACTGGCGTGAGGAAGTTGTGTGGCGAACGGAGGACAGCAGTGCGCTCCGCATTTACACCACGACCATTCCGACTGAGCACAGGCTGTACACGCTGATGCACGATTCTGTGTACCGGCTTGGCATCGCCTGGCAAAATGTCGCGTATAATCAGCCGCCGCACACAAGCTTCTTTTTAGGGGACGGCATGGCGGAACAGCCAAAACCGAATATGTATACGCCTTAACAGAAAGGGGGGGAGGAACGGGCTGCTTGCAGCCCGTTCCCATCAAATGAAACCAAAAAAGAGGCAGATGGAATACTTGACCAGAGGTCTAATTGCGGTCAAGACAGAGCAGGGCGTGTTTGTCAGCTGGCGTTTTCTCGGAACGGATCATGAGACGACGGCTTTTCACCTTTATCGGGACGGAAAGCGGATCACCCGCGAGCCGATCGCGGACAGCACCAATTTTCTTGATCAAAACGGGACGGCGGACTCTGTTTATCAGGTGGCGGCCGTCAATAAAGGACGGGAAGAAAAGCTTTCCAAAGAAGCTCCCGTCTGGCGGGAAAATGTCCTAGAGGTTCCGCTTAACAAACCGGAAGGCGGTGTGACGCCGGATGGAAAGCAGTACACCTACAGCGCCAATGATGCCAGTGTCGGGGATGTGGACGGGGATGGAGAATATGAAATCATCCTGAAGTGGGACCCGTCCAATTCCAAAGATAACGCCCATGACGGATATACCGGTGAGGTTCTCATAGATGCCTATAAACTGGACGGCACCTTTTTGTGGCGCATCAACCTCGGCAGAAACATCAGGGCGGGTGCGCATTATACCCAGTTTATGGTTTATGACCTGGACGGTGACGGAAAAGCAGAAATCGCCATGAAAACAGCCGACGGCACAACAGACGGGAAAGGACACATCATAGGCGATGAGCATGCCGATTTTAGAAATGAACAGGGCAGAATCCTGTCCGGTCCGGAATATTTGACGGTGTTTAAAGGAGAAACCGGTGAAGCGCTCACGACCGTGGAATATGAACCGCCCCGCGGCAAGCTGGAGGACTGGGGAGACCGCTACGGAAACCGCATGGACCGTTTTCTCGCCGGAATCGCTTATTTGGATGGGGAACGGCCGAGCCTCGTGATGGCGCGCGGCTACTATACGAGAGCGGTGCTCGTGGCATACGATTTCAGAAACGGGGGGCTTAAAAAGCGCTGGCTATTTGATTCCAATCAGCCGGGTAATGAAGCGTACGCAGGGCAGGGCAACCACAGCTTGAGCGTGGCGGATGTTGACGGCGACGGGAAGGATGAAATCATTTACGGCGCCATGGCGGTCGATCATGACGGTACCGGCCTGTACACAACGGGACTCGGGCACGGAGATGCGATGCATGTAGGGGATCTGGATCCGTCCCGAAAAGGGCTTGAAGTGTTTCAGGTGCATGAGGATGCCACAAAGCCGTACGGACTGTCACTGCGAGATGCCGGAACCGGCGAGATATTATGGGGCGTCCATGCCGGGACAGATGTCGGCAGAGGCATGGCGGCTCATATCGATCCAAACTACAAAGGGTCGCTTGTCTGGGGAATTGATCCGCCGGGCAATGACGGAATGTCATACGGCCTTTTTACGAGCAAAGGAGAAAAAATCAACGACAAAGCGCCTGCCTCAGCCAATTTCGCCATCTGGTGGGACGGCGACTTGGTCAGGGAGCTGCTCGATCATGACTGGGACGGAACAATCGGCAGGCCAAAGATTGAAAAGTGGGATGCCGAAAATCGCTGTCTAAAGACGATTTTTCAGCCGGACGGCGTGCTGTCCAACAACGGCACGAAAGGAAACCCTGTTCTTCAGGCCAATCTGTTCGGAGACTGGCGGGAAGAAGTGATATGGAGAACGGAAGACAGCAGTGCACTCCGCATTTATACAACGACACATCTCACCCGCTACCGCTTTTACACGCTGATGCACGATCCGGTTTACAGGCTTGGCATTGCCTGGCAGAACACCGCCTACAACCAGCCGCCGCACACGAGCTTTTATCTCGGAACGGGGATGAAAAAACCGCCGAAGCCCGCTCTGTACATCGGGCGGCAAAGCGGAGGCGCCGCTATAGGAGGGACGTATGGTATACAAAGCAAAAGCTGATCGCTTTGTAAGGATGGCTTATCAAAGGGCAGGACGAACAATGTTCAGGCGTTGCACTCACCGGTTTTTCAAGGGAAGGGCTACCATGATCGAAGCCATATGAAATGAAAAAAACGAGGGGGAATGAGTAATGGCAAATAACATTTATCTTGCCGGAGATTCGACTGTTCAAACGTATGGAGACAGCACAAATCAAGGGGGCTGGGGACAGTTTCTCGGCTCACATCTGTCGGAGTATATTCAAGTGATTAACAGGGCGATCGGGGGAAGAAGCTCGAAAACATTTGTGGAAGAGGGCAGGCTTCAGGCGATTCTTGATGTGATCGAGCCGGATGACTGGCTGTTTGTGCAGATGGGTCATAATGACGCGTCGAAAAATAAGCCGGAGCGCTACACCGAGCCTTATACCACCTATAAACAATATTTAAAGCAGTATATCGCAGGCGCAAGGGAAAAAGGCGCCCATCCGCTTCTCATTACCCCCGTAGCCCGCTTTCATTATGAAAACGGCGTGTTTTTGAACGACTTTCCTGATTATTGCATTGCCATGAAGCAAACGGCTGATGAGGAGAATGTCCAGCTCATTGATCTGATGGGGAAAAGCCTCGCTTTCTTTACCGAAAAGGGAGAGGAAAAAGTGTATACCTATTTTATGGTTTCAGAAGGAATTAACGATTACACGCACTTTACAAAAAAGGGCGCAAATGAAATGGCGAAACTTGTGGCAAAAGGCATAAAGGAGCTCGGCCTGCCATTGACAGAATCGATCATCAAAGAAGGGTGAAAAATGTGAGGAGAAAACTATATCACGGCGCCTGCTATTATCCGGAATTATGGGATGAAGAGACGATTCAGCAGGACATTGACATGATGCGTGAAGCTGGCACCAATGTGGTGCGGATCGGCGAATTTGCCTGGTCCGTCATGGAGCCGGAGGAAGGAAAAATTGACGTTGGTTTTTTCAAAGAGATCATCACCCGGCTGTATGAAAACGGCATCGAAACGATCATGTGCACGCCGACGCCAACACCGCCGATTTGGCTGTCGCACGGCAGTCCGGAGCGCATGCATGTAAACGAAAAAAGAGAGGTCATGGGGCATGGATCCCGTCAGCATGCTTGTACGAACAACCCGTATTTCCGAAAAAAAGCCGCCATCATCACCACAAGCATCGCCAAGGAGCTTGGCCAGCTCCCGGGACTAATCGGCTGGCAGCTCGACAATGAGTTTAAATGCCATGTTGCTGAATGCATGTGTGAGACGTGCTTGCACTTGTGGCATGACTGGCTCAGAAACCGCTATGGCGTGATTGAGCGGTTAAACGAGGCATGGGGAACCGATGTGTGGAGCGAAACCTACCAGACATTTGAGCAGGTGCCGCAGCCGGGGCCAGCCCCGTTTCTGCATCACGCCTCACTAAGCACAATGTATCAGCTGTTTTCGATGGAGATGATCGCTTTATTTGCCGATGAACAGGCCAAAATCATCCGCTGCTATTCGGATGCGCCGATCACGCATAACGGCTCTGTCATGTTCAGTGTGGACAATGAGCGGATGTTTCGGAATCTCGATTTTGCCTCCTATGATACGTACGCTTCTCAGGAAAACGCCTCTGCCTTCTTATTGAACTGTGATTTATGGAGAAATTTGAAACAAGGTCGCCCGTTTTGGATATTGGAAACGAGTCCGTCATATGCTGCCTCGCTCGAAAGCTCCGCTTTCCCGCACGCCGACGGGTATTTGCAGGCTGAAGCTGTATCTTCCTACGCTTTAGGAAGCGAGGGCTTTTGCTATTGGCTGTGGCGCCAGCAGCGTTCAGGCAGTGAGATTTCACACGGTTCTGTTCTGAGTGCCTGGGGCGAGCCCACCGTCGGCTACCGAAATGTGCTGGCGGTCGAGCGGGCAAGAAAGGAAATCGAACCGGTCATTCTATCGACTGAACCCGTTCAAGCCGAGGCGGCGATGACTTACTCCGACAGAGCAAAAGCATTTTTCAAAACTGAACCTCACCGGGGACTCCAGCACCGTTCGCTAGTGACGCACTTTTATGAACGCATTCTTAACACGGGGATTCACCGCGACCTCATTCCGGAAGGCGTTCCGCTGGACGGCTACCGCCTGCTGTTTACGCCATTTGTGCCGTATCTGTCTGCTGAATTTATCAAAAAAGCTTTGGCATTCGCTGAAGCGGGCGGCATCTGGATCGCCGGGCCGCTGACAGGAGGACGCACAAGCGAACATACCATTCATACCGATTGCGGGCTTGGAGAACTTGAGAAAACAGCCGGGATCAAAACGCTGTTTACCTTTCCAATGAACGAGAATGTAAATACAGGAAAAGCGTTTGGCATCACAGCGCCGCTCGGGCTGTGGAGCGCGGTGTTTGATACAGAGAGCGGAAACACCCTCGGCACGGTTGAATCAGGACCGGGAGCAGGCCATGCTTTTCTGACAGAACAGAAGCACGGCAAAGGGAAAATCGTCATGCTCGGCTCGCTTCCATCCGGGAAAGAAGGGGATGCAATGCTGGAAGCGCTCGTCAGGCATTACGCGGCTGAAGCAGCCATTTCTGTCCGGTCGGATGTTACACCCGGCACGATCGTTGCCCCGCGCAAAGGCGATAACGGCCTTGTGTGGATCATCATCAATATGGATGGAAAAGGCGGAAGCGTGACACTGCCGGAAGCGGGAACGGATCTGTTGACAAACCGTTCGGCGAAAGCGGGAAGGCTGGCGGTCGGACCGCATGAATACCGTGTGATTCAGTTTGACAAATCGTAGCTGATTCTTTGCATCGAATCAGCTTTTTTCTATGGAGGGAGAGGACCGATGAAAAAGATCAAATGGTTATCAGAACAGCCAAAGGTGACAAGCGGTGTAACGTGGGGCGTGCCATGGAAAAAAGGAGAATTGAAAAAAAGAGACCGACTGGCGCTTGTGAATGAAAATGCGGTAAGCCGATATGTGCAAAGCGAACCGTCGGCCTATTGGCCGGACGGGAGCATCAAGTGGACGAAGCACGCGGCGGTGTTCAGCGGACAGGCAAACCAAAGCTTTACAGTGCAAAAAGGAGAAGCCCCGCAGCCAACAGAATCGCTCAGCATCAATGAGTCAGAGCATCACATCCAAGTCGATACAGGAATGCTCACCTGTACCATCCATAAAACAGGCTCCGACTTCATTCAATCATTGCAGATCAACGGAAAGCCGATCGCCGCAGGCGGGAGGCTCGTTGCCATAAGAGAAACGAGAAAAGAGACGGCGGCGGAAACGGCTCTTTTTCATGAAACGTCTGTCAGTCTCATCAAACGTGCGGCAATTGAGAAGAGCGGTCCTATCAAAGCGGTGGTCAAGATAGAGGGCGTGCATATTCTCCAAAAAACAAATGAGGAGTGGCTGCCGTTTGTCATCCGATTGACGTTTTATGCCGGACTGTCTGAAATCGGCATCGTACACACGCAGCTGATTGACAGGAATGGAAAACAAGATTTCATTAAGGGGCTCGGCATAGTGTTTGACCTTTTTCTGGAAGGGGAGCCGTACAACCGACATTTCCGTTTTGCGGGAGACAAAGGGATGTACAAAGAACCCGCCCAGCTATTTGGCACACGTAAATTTAGTGAACGGTATCCGCTTTATCAAAAACAAATCAATGGCGAAATACTGTCTCCAAGTGAAGAGCACAAGGAATGGTTTGCGCACGGCACACAGAATGCGATTTGGAACGATGTCAAGCTTGTTCAGGATTCCAGCGATCATTACAGCCTGTCAAAACGGACCGGAAAAGATTATGCGTGGGTCGGCATGCTGCATGGCAGCCGGGCGAAGGGGCTCTGTTATGCGGGCGGCGAAAATGGCGGCATAGCACTCGGTCTGCGGTATTTTTTTGAGAAATATCCGTCAGCGCTGGAAATTACAGGTCTTGCTGGCAGCCATCCCAAAATGACTGTCTGGCTTTGGCCCCCGGATGGAGAAGCAATGGATTTGCGGCATTATACAGGAAACACCCATGTGGTCAGCGCGTATGAGGGCTTTGATGAAATGCGCTCTGACCCGACCGGTATTGCCAATACAAATGAAATCAGCCTGTCGTGCTTTTCTCGCACGCCGTCTGATGATGTCCTCAATACGCTCGCTGACAAATGGCAGGCGCCTCCGCTGCTTGTATGCGAGCCAGACGTCTATTACGAATCAAAGGCGCTGGGGGTTTGGAGTGTCATTGACACATCCCATCCACTCAAAAAAGAGCTGGAAGAACAGCTTGACGCCGCCTTTCTATTTTATAAAAAGGAAGTAGAGCAGCGCAGATGGTACGGGTTTTGGCATTATGGCGACGTCATGCATACGTATGACCCGATCCGGCATATGTGGCGGTATGATCTCGGCGGGTACGCATGGCAAAATAATGAGCTCGTTCCGACCTTATGGCTGTGGCAGGCGTTTTTCCGCTCTGGCAGAGAGGATATCTTCCGCATGGCAGAAGCCATGACCCGCCACACGAGCGAAACGGACAGCTTTCATCTCGGGGAATACGCAGGGCTTGGCTCACGGCATAATGTTGTGCACTGGGGATGCGGCTGTAAGGAAGCAAGGATCAGCATGGCCGGGCTTTATAAATTTTATTATTATCTGACGGGAGATGAGCGGACTGGAGATCTTTTGACAGAAGTGAAGGACGCCGATTACGCCCTCGTCAAAACCGATCCGATGCGTGCTTTTTACGAAAAAGGCAAGCACCCGACCCACGCGAGAACGGGACCGGACTGGGCGGCGTTTTGCTCGAACTGGCTGACTGAATGGGAGCGTACCGGAAATCCAGATTATCTTAAGAAAATCCAAACGGGTATCAGCTGCCTGAAGCGGCTGCCGCTCCGCTTATTATCCGGCCCGACATTTGAATATGATCCGGCGACCTCGATGCTTCATCACATGGGAGACGGCATAGCGGGCGGATATCATATGATCATTGCCTTCGGCGCGCCGCAAGTGTGGATGGAGCTGGCTGAGCTTCTTGATGACCGGGAATGGAAGGAAATGCTGAGTGAATTCGGTGAATTTTACACACTCAGTGATGCAGAAAAACGGAAAAAAAGCGGAGGCGCGCTTCATGACAGGCATTTTCACTGGCCGATGTTTGCTGCTGCCATGACTGCCTACGCCGCAAGAAACAAACAAGATTCTCATCTCGCTGCCAAAGCGTGGAATCTTTTGCTTGATGATAAGCTGAGCCATACGCCGCTTCCGATCAAACCGGAGCGCATCGAAACATGGACGGAGCTGGAGGAGCTCCCGTGGGTGACAACGAACACCGTCTCTCAATGGTGTTTGAACGTCATAGCAGCGCTGGAACTGATCGGGGATTCCCTTCCGGCAAAAAAAGATACATCCGGCAAAAAAGGATAACAGTCGCAATTTCATAGGAGAAATGGTGCAAAAAATGAAGATTGCAAGAATTTATGTAAGCGCTTTATATTTGGAGGGGCAAAGGGGAAATGCAAAATGAAAAAAAGGGGGACCTACGCATCATGAAAAATAGAATGCGAAAAAAATGGCTGGCCTTGCCGCTCGCTGCCATGATGATCGCCGGATGCAGCAATTCGGAAACATCCAGTTCAGCAGGCGGTTCGAAAGACACGATCAAAATTATGGCGCCGCTCTTATCGCCGGAAAGCCCGAGTGAAAAGAGCCCTTCATTAAAAGCGCTCGAAAAATACACAGGCAAAGATATTAAGGTCACATGGGTGCCTGATTCATCCTACAACGACAAATTCAACATTGTCATGGCTTCCGGAGAGATGCCTCATGCCATTGTGATTAAAGATAAATCAGCGGGCTTTATCAAGTCCGTCAAAGCGGGGGCATTTTGGGAGCTGTCTCCTTATTTAAAAGACTACAAGAATGTAAGCCAGGCAGATGAAAAGATTTTGAAGAACAGCTCGGTGAACGGCGAGGTGTACGGAATCTACAGAACGAGGGACCTGATCAGAGCGTGTATGATCATCAGAACCGACTGGCTTGAAAACGTCGGTCTGGATATGCCGGAAACGGTTGATGATTTCTATGAAGTGCTGAAAGCCTTTAAGGAAAAAGATCCTGACGGAAACGGCAAGGATGATACGTACGGCATGGTCGTTCCGAAATGGATGGGGCTCGGCAACGGAAGCCCATGGGATGTTCTGCAAATCTGGTTCGGCGCTCCGAACCGCTACGGCGTTGAAAACGGAAAGCTGATTCCTGATTTTACAACGAAGGAATACATGGAGGCGCTCACGTTTTTTAAAAAGCTTTATGATGAAGGCTTAATCAATAAGGACTTTGCGGTCATGGATTCAGCGAAGTGGAACGATCCGGTTGTGAAAGGAAAAGCGGGTGTCATCGTTGATACAGGCTCCAGAGCGTCTCAAATCCAAAGCGCGATGGAGGAGGCGGATGAGTCGAACAAGGATATCATTGATATCGTCGGCTCGCTTGAGGGACCGAATGGCAAGCGCACCTTCCCGACATCCGGTTATTCAGGCATGATCGCGATACCAAAATCAAGCGTCAAAACCGAAAAAGAGCTGAAAGAGGTGCTGTCCTTCCTCGATAAGATGAATGATAAGGAAGCGCAGATTCTCTCGAACAACGGCGTGGAGGGCCGCAATTACGAGCTCAAGGACGGCGTATTCACCTCACTTGAAAAAAACAACAAATCACTCCTCTATGAGCATGAAGGCTTGGCGCAGTTCAGCATGTCGATTCCGAAAAGCGAGTATTACATCGAAGACCAGAAAACAAAGCTCTTCCAGCATCGCAAGGACATCATAACCGAAGGAGAAAAAATAGCCGTCTTTAACCCGGCTGAGTCGCTTGTATCTGATGTGTATACCCAAAAAGGAGCCCAGCTTGACAACATCATTCTCGACGCGAGAACACAATTTATCATTGGAGAAATTGATGAAAAAGGGTTCGAGGATGCGGTGGAGCTTTGGAAAAACAGCGGCGGCAATGAACTGATGAAGGACTTGAACAAATTGTATCAATCATCAAAATAAACCGATGCGCCTGCCGTTCGGCGGGCGCGCCGGTACCACGAAAGGAGAACAGATATGGAAACAGTGCCGAAGAAGGGTAATGCACCTGTTCTCACTGCTGGAAAAGGCATCAGCTGGATGGCTGCGCTCAAACGGGACAAATGGCTTTATCTTCTTCTTATTCCCGGTCTGCTTTATTTTTTGATATTCAAATACTTGCCGATGTGGGGCGTGCTAATTGCATTTAAGGATTATTCTCCATATCTCGGCTTCTGGAAAAGCGAATGGGTTGGCTTTGATTATTTCAAAGACTTTTTTATGAATCCGGATTTTTTTCGGCTGCTGCGCAACACGCTCATGCTGGCGAGCCTGGATCTTTTGTTTGCCTTTCCTGCACCGCTCATTTTGGCCTTGCTTTTGAATGAGCTGAGAAAGGCCGTGTATAAAAGATGCATCCAAACCTTTATTTACGTGCCCCATTTTGTTTCATGGACAATCGTGGTCAGCATCACCTTTGTTTTCTTTACTGTTGATACCGGTGTGATCAACAAAATGGTCATGAGCTTGACAGGTGAGCAGATTTCCTTCTTATCAGACGCGGACTGGTTCCGGCCTATGATCGTGATGCAAAGCATCTGGAAGGAGACAGGCTGGGGAACGATTTTATTTCTGGCCGCGCTGGCGACGGTTGATCAGGAGCAGTATGAAGCCGCTATTATGGACGGAGCGGGCCGGTTCAGGAGAATGTGGCATATTACGCTGCCGGCAATCAGAAGCACCATTATCGTTTTGTTGATTTTAAGAATCGGCAGCTTTTTGAATCTCGGCTTTGAACAGGTGTATTTGATGACAAACTCGCTTAACCGCAGCGTAGCCGACATTTTTGACACGTACGTGTACATGATGGGGATTACCCAAGGCGCGTACAGCTACAGTACAGCAGTCGGTCTGTTTAAATCGGTTGTCGGGATTATCTTGATTTTCGGCGCCAATTACATTGCGAAAAAGTTTGATCAGGAAGGATTGTTTTAGAGGAGGGAGAGGTATGGCTGAAATTCACACAATGCACAACACAAAAGCCGGACGGGTGTTTGACATCTGCAATATTCTGTTTCTCGGCGGTGTCGGCGCGATTACCATTTTGCCGTTTTTGTATATTATCGCCGGTTCCTTTGCGACAGAATCGGAGCTCGCCCAGCGCAGCTTCTTTATTTTCCCGAAAACCTTTACACTCGATGCTTACAAGTATGTGTTTTCGACACCGACGTTCATCCGAAGCATGGGCGTATCCATCTTCATCACCGTGGTCGGGACGGCTGTGCAGCTGTTTTTCACTTTCACGATGGCGTATCCGCTGGCGAAGCGGCATGTGAAGGGACGGAATCTGCTGTTGAACCTGGTGATTTTCTCCATGCTGTTTTCCGGCGGCATGATTCCGACATACCTTGTCGTGAAATCTCTTGGCCTTTTGGATACGTATTGGGCATTGATTCTGCCGATGGCGATCAATCCGTTCAATCTTATTATTATCAAAAACTTCTTTCAGCAGCTGCCGCGCGAGCTGGAGGAATCGGCAAAAATTGACGGCTGTTCCGAAATCGGCGTTTTCTGGCGAATCGCCCTGCCGCTGTCAAAGCCGGTTATTGCGACCTTTGCGCTGTTTTATGCGGTCGGGATTTGGAATGATTTCTTCCACGCCCTCTTATATATCAATGACAGTGCAAAATGGCCGCTGCAAATGGTGCTTCGCCAAGTCACAATCTTATCGGATTTAACGGCGACCAATGGCGATACGATGCAAAATACCGTTCCGCCTGAGCAGGGAATTAAACTCGCCGTCATTGTCATTGCGACGCTTCCGATTTTGGCGGTCTATCCATTCTTACAAAAACACTTTGCGAAAGGAATGCTGATCGGTTCGGTGAAAGGCTGAGAAAGGGAGTGTTTCATATCAGTACGTTAAATCAGATTAAAATCGCCTATATCGGCGGGGGATCTCAAGGCTGGGCCAGAAGCCTGATGAGTGATCTGTCGATTGATGAACGGATGTCAGGCACGGTGGCGCTCTATGATCTTGATTTTGAAGCGGCTCAAAAAAATGAAGTGATCGGCAATTACAGCGGAGACGGCAGATGGAGGTACGAAGCAGTTTCTACTTTGAAAAGGGCGTTATCAGGCGCGGATATCGTCATTATTTCTATTTTGCCGGGTTCACTGGATGACATGGAAATCGATGTCCACTTGTCTGAGCGCTGCGGCATTTATCAATCTGTGGGTGATACTGTCGGGCCGGGCGGGATCATCAGAGGTTTAAGAGCGGCCCCGATGTTTGCGGAAATTGCCCGGGCAATAAGAGACTACGCACCGGAATCATGGGTCATTAATTATACAAACCCGATGTCTGTCTGTACAAGAGTGCTGTATAAAGTCTTTCCCGGCATCAAAGCGATTGGCTGCTGCCACGAGGTATTCGGCACGCAAAAGCTGCTGGCGGAAATGGTCACAGAAAGGCTCGGAGTAGAGGTGCTGCGGCGCGAAGATATCCGCGTCAATGTACTCGGCATTAACCATTTCACATGGATCACGGAAGCCTCTTACCGCCATATTGACCTGCTGCCTATATTCCATGAATTCAGCGCGCATTATGGAGAATCAGGGTATGAGCTGCAGGGGGAAAGCTGGAGGGATAGCGTCTTTCGTTCGGCACACCGTGTCGCGTTTGATTTATTTGAAACGTATGGCGCCATCCCCGCTGCAGGTGACAGGCACCTGGCAGAATTTCTTCACGGTCCTTACCTCAAACAGCCTGAGGCTTGGAAATTTCATCTCACATCTGTATCATTCAGAAAACAAGGCAGAGATGAGAAACGAAAAGAAACAGAACGATTGATCGTACAAAAACGGGGCGCTGCCGGGAAAGCCTCGGGAGAAGAAGGCGTGAACATCATAGCGGCTCTTCTCGGATTGGGTGAATTCGTCACGAATGTAAATGTGCCGAATCAAGGCCAAGTTTCGAATCTTCCTTTACAAGCGATTGTCGAAACGAATGCATTGATTACCCGCAACAGCGTCCACCCGATTTTCTCTGGAGCGCTGCCGAAAGGTGTGGAAATGCTGGCGGCTAGGCACGTATCCAATCAGGAGGCAGTGGCGGTAGCCGGTTTAACAAAGGATCGCGCTCTCGCATTTCAGGCGTTTCTCAATGATCCGCTTGTCACAATTGACCGCAGTGATGCAGAGCGGCTTTTTCATGACATGCTGGCAATGCACCAAATGATGTGAAAACGGCAGCCGGCGACGGGCTGCTTTTTTTATCGAAATGTGCAGTTCCGGTTTAGAAATAGTGCAGTTGACCATAATGGTAGTAGCTTTTAAGAAGTAGGTGCTATCAACGTGGGAGATTATCTAAATGTAGCAATAGAATTAGTTTGCGGTCTCGGTATTTTATTTGTCATTTTGAAGTTTCTTGGGAAAACCCAATTCTCTCAACTTACTCCGTTTGACTTTATTTCTGCTTTAATTTTAGGGGAACTGGTTGGAAATGCCGTCTATGATCATGAAATCAAGATTAAAGAAATTATTTTTGCTTCGCTTCTATGGGGCTTGCTTATCTTTTTAATTGAATTGATTACACAAAAGCTAAAAGGATCCAGAAAGTTTCTGGAGGGCGAACCAAATATTGTGATCCATAAAGGAAAGCTGAAATACAAGATGCTGAAGGAAAACAAGCTCGATATTAATCAGCTGCAAAGCCTCCTGAGACAAAAAGGCTGCTTTTCGATTCAGGAAGTGGAATATGCGATTTTGGAAACAAACGGGATGATCAGTGTGCTCCCGAAAGCCGATTTTGATAAACCGACCAGAAAAGATATGAACCTTCCGCCTAAGGATGTGTCTTTGCCGGCTACATTAATACTGGATGGGGAGATTGTGTTTGACAACCTGACGGAAGCAGGCGTGGATGAACAATGGCTGAAACAATCGCTGCAAAAGCATGGAGTTGAAAGGGCTGAGGACGTCTTATATGCGGAGTGGCACGCCAACCAGCCTCTTTATCTCATCACATACGAAGAAAGCAGTTCATCATGACCGCAAAAAAGAGCTTGCAGCTGGTGCAAGCTCTTTTTGTTATTCGTGAGTCCCTTGTTTAACAGCTCTTACATGATACATGCTCACTTCAGTGCTGATCAGATAGTCAGGCTTTGGTTTGCCTTTGTTTGCTTTATGGCCGGCGATATGCGCATCGCTCTTTTCCCATTGCTTCCAGTGATCCTCAGATTCCCAGCGAATCATGACAATAACTTCCTCATCACCGCGGCGGACGTTTTTCTCAAGCACTGTCACATCAATTAAACCTTCTTGTTTTTCAATGATTCCTTCAGCGCTGAAACGTTCTATGACTTTATCTGCATGGCCTTCTTTTACCGTCATTTTTCTCAACTGAACAAACATCTGTCTCTCTCCAATCATTCTTATATATGAATGATTGTAAATGAAATTCATTCTCAATGTCAAAGGAAGAGCACGGCGGAATAGAACCGCCGCCGCATCGTTATTCTTTCAATAAAAACACATTGCCGTCTTCGTCCTTAAATTGAACGAAGGTGCCCCACTCCATTTGATTGGGCTCACCGAGAAATTCTACACCGTTTGTTTTCATTTTCTCGTATGTATCAAAGATGTCTTCACATTCAAACACGATAGAAGCCTTCATTTGTTCAGAGCCTTTCATCATAGCTTTCGGGTAAATGACTAAACGAGTCTGGGCTCCTTTTGGCGAAACCTCCAGCCAGCTTGCCTCGGGCCCCATCGGGTGGTCCGCCGCAATATCAAAGCCAACCTTCTCCGCCCAAAATTGCTTCGCTTTCTGCTGGTCTTCAACATATACAGCAACAGTGCCAATTTGTTTGATCATAGGGAAACCTCCAATTTGAAAGATAGTAATACTATAACCTGTTTACGGCCGAAGTAACATAAAAAAATCAGCCGGAAAACGGCTGATTTTCGATTAATACGAGCAGCTCACAACATCTATCAAATTAGTGTCTAAGGCGAAATAAACCCAGCGTCGCCGTGAAGGATCCCAATAAAAGCCGCCGACGGATCTTCTGCCAAGAATGATCGGGAAGAACCAAAATGAGCGGCCATTGGTTAACCAAACATAGGTAAACCGGAAGAGGCAAGGCCGAATGGTGATGGGTTCAACTAAAAAAGCAGCTCCTTGAGTACCCTGCGGCTTTTGCGGCTTCGCTGGTATTTGGGAAGGCGGGGGGCCCTGTGGCGCACCGCCGAAACCAGGTACAGCCCCGCCGCCAATGCCAGGGCCAGAACCGCCGCCGAAACCAGGTACAGCCCCACCGCCAATGCCAGGGCCAGAACCGCCGCCGAAGCCAGGCAAAGCCCCGCTGCCAATGCCAGGGCCGGATCCGCCGCCAGTACCGGGCACAGCCCCGCCGCCGATGCCCGACCATGGGTAACCATTTGGATAACGGTATTCATATTCAAAAGCAGGCCAAGGATCATAAAAATGCCCGGCAAACATATAAGGATCAACATAATACATGTGATAACGTCCTTTCTCATTGTAAACTGTACATTTGCAGTCTATGCATGCGGACGTTTATTGGTGCATTCGCCTATGGATGAAATTGGAATGTGTTCGGGATGCAGAATCATTTCATTTTTCCCTAGTCCCATTCACAATTCCGATTTATCATTTTATAATGAAAGAGCTTCTATTATGAAAAAGGAGACAGACCGTGAATATCGATCAATTATTATATCAATATATCATAGACCACACTGCGGATATTACTGACAAATGGTTCAGCTTGCGATGCCAGCTGAAAGGAGAGCTATATTCCGCCGACCATTTAAGTGAAGAAATGAAAAAGCTCTTAACCGAGCAGCATACGTTTACCAATATAACAATCGCAAGCGCATTTCTGGAGGATCAAACCGAGTTCCAAGAAAATATGACTAAATGGGCGCAAACCGTCGCGAAAAACAGGGTAGAGCAAGATGTTCAGGTGCATGAGGTCGTAGAAGCCATATCAAACTCAAGAATCTCATTCTGGGATGCTGTCGTTGCGTTTATAAAAGAGAATCAGGATATCGTCACAAATGAGGATGCCGACCGGTGGAACCGCATTGTGAATCAGTCGTTCGATAAGCTGATTATTGAATTTTCCGAGCAGTACCAAAAATTTATGCTGATGAGGCTCACGTCTCAGCAGGAACTGATTTCTGAGCTGGGCTGCCCGGTCATTTCCATTGCGGATGGAATCGGGATATTGCCGCTAATCGGCTCCATAGATACGAAACGGGCACAGGTCATTTTAGAAACAGTGCCTGTCCGCTGTATCGAGAGAAAAATTACAAGCCTTGTCGTTGATCTTTCGGGTGTTCCGATTGTGGATACCATGGTGGCGCAGCAACTGTACAACCTGTCAAAAACGCTTGTCTTATTAGGCGTTAAAGCTGTATTTTCAGGGATTCGCCCGGATGTGGCCCAGACATCGATTCAATTGGGGCTAGATTTCAGTGAATATGAAACATACGGCACGCTGAAGCAGGCATTAGAAAATATGGGCGTCCGCTGTATTGTTGAGGAATTGGAAGAAAACAGATAGGAAGTCTGATTAGGCATATGATTGTCCGCCATCGGGTGATCATATGCCTTTTTGATTTGAACAGAAAACACCATTGATTTATCAAAAAAAACATAATATTATAATTCTTATAAGAATACTGTGAATTAAAATAAATTCAACAGGGGGGAAGGTCCTTTGGTTTCAAAATCAACCATTGATCCGGAAGTGATTGAAAAAATAATCAGCTCGCTGGAAACGCTCGACTTCGGCACTGTTCAGATTACGGTTCATGATTCTCAGGTTACCCAAATTGAGAAAATAGAAAAGCACCGTTTTTCGCTGAAAAGGAAAGAATCAAAGTGATCGCATAAGGGCGTTTGTTTTCATTAAATTCTCCTTAAAACATATACATATTTCATCCAATTTTTATATAATAGACCTTTAAGATCATTTTTTAGGAGGATTTTTGACATGCAAGCTACGGCTCACGAGAGTAAGCAATCGATCATGCAGCGCATCTTGACAGTCTTTGTTTTCACGCTGCTGATCGCGACTGTCGGTCTTTTTATCGGCCAATTTGTTCCTATCGCTTTGATGCTGCCGCTTTCCATTCTTGAAGTGGGGATGATTATTCTGGCCTTCTGGATGCGCAGAAGAAAAGCGGTCGGGTATGCGTTTGTATATACATTCGCATTTGTTTCAGGCATTACCTTATTTCCGATCGTCAGCCACTACGCTTCCATCGCCGGCGCCTATGTCGTGCTTGAAGCTTTTGGCTCTACATTTGTTATTTTTGCTGTTCTGGGCACAATCGGCGCAAAAATGAAGAAGGATTTATCCTTCCTGTGGTCATTTCTGCTGGTAGCGGTGCTCGCGCTGGCAGTGGTTGGCATTTTCAACATTTTCAGTCCGTTAAACTCAGCGGCGATGATGGCGTATTCCGTCATCGGAACCATCGTCTTTTCCCTTTACATTTTGTATGATTTGAACCAAATCAAACACCGCCATATTACGGAAGACTTAATTCCTGTTATGGCATTATCGCTGTACCTTGACTTTATCAACTTGTTCATCAACCTGCTTCGCTTCTTTGGCATTTTGAGCAGTGATGATTAATCAGAGAGCGCCTGTCATTGGATAGGCGCTTTTCGTCATGCATAAAAAGGCAGGCGGAGTTGTTCGGCTGTCATTTTGTCAGGTGTGGAGCCGTTTGAGCTTGTGCATTTGATCGGCATTGCATGTGTCATCGGCGGCATATTTGTTACGGTCATAAAGAAAAAACAGCCGGATACGTATCCGGCTTCAGAAGAAAAGACGCTGTAGCCTGTCCTGGTCGGACGGGTTTTTTAGTCTTTAAACACGCTTAGCTTTTCAAAAAGATCACCAAGCATCTTCACGAACATGTCTTTTTCCTCATCGCTGTAGTTTTCCATCACCGCGGAGATTTTGCCGAAATGACCGGGCAGAAATTGCTCCAGCCGTTCTTTGCCTTCCTTTGTCAGTTCAATGCTGATTTTTCGTTTATCCTTTGTGTGATGTCTGCGGCTGACAAACCCATCCCTCGCCAGCCCGTCCAGCAGGCCTGTAATCGTTGCTTTCGTGACGTTGGATTGCTTGGCAAGCTCGGTCGGACTTAACGTGTGGTCCTTGGCATCAAAGAGCAGCATCAGGATTTTGAATTTTCCCTCTGACAGCCCGCGGCCTGCGAAATAATGCTCCATCACATGATTCATTTTTTTTGAGATATCAAAAAGAGATAAAAACAATTCAAGAGAGCCGGCGTCAATATTGGCATACGTCTCGGCGTGCTCTGTTATATGCTTATATTTCGGTAAATGTTTTAATTCCATCATAATAAGCTCCCGTACGTTCGTTGTGACACGATTATAAAGGAGCGATAACCATAACGCAACTTAGCTTGGAGATGATTGACAGCTTTTCACGGGACATAGTAAGGTAATATAGTTAGGCGCCTAACTATATAAAGAACTGAAAAGGTGGTTATTTATATGAAACATATTTTGATAGCGGGAGGCGGAATCGGCGGATTATCAGCGGCCATTTCCCTTAGTAAAGCAGGGTTTTCCGTCACCTTGTGTGAAGCGGCTACAGAAAACCGCAAAACGGGTGCGGGGATTCTCCAGCCGCAAAACGCACTGGCGGTCTTGAAAGAATTGGGCATATTCGAAGATTGCTGTAAGCATGGCTTTCAAACAGAATGGTTTAAAACGTTTGATGCACAGGGGGATTTGCTGTTTCAAGTCAGTGAATCCTTTTTAGACGATACACTTCCAGGACGAAATAATATTTTGCGAAAGACGCTAAATGACATTCTCATTAAGCATGCCGAGGCGGCGGGTGTACATATCAAGTGGGGGAAAAAGGTTGTTACCTATGAAGAAACGGCTGAATCGGTTACTGCCGTATGTGAAGACGGAGAAAAGATGCAGGCTGACATTCTGGCAGGCTTTGACGGCATCCATTCCGCTGTTCGCGATAAGATGCTGCAAAAGGAAACAGAAAAAGAGCACCTCGGCATGGGGGCATGGCGCTTTTATATCGAGCTTCCTGATTTTACATTTGAGGACGCGACATTGATGTATAGAAGCGGAGACACACAAATTGGCGTCGTGCCATTGGCGGAACACGCCGGCTATGTCTTCGTTCTCCAGCCTTGCACGAGCGATTACTGGGATAAAGAAGATACCCGGTTTGATAGAGTAAAAGAGATTCTCTCTGGTTTTCCGGGGCTCGATTTTGTCACAAAGCATATGTCAAAAGAGCATCCTGTCATGTTTAACAAACTGGAACAGGTCGCAGTGCAGGAGCCATGGTACAAAGGCCGCGTCGTCATCGGAGGAGACGCCGCCCATGCCGGAGCGCCGACCTTGGCACAAGGAGCGGCAATGGCCATCGAGGATGCCATCGTCCTCGCTGAAGAACTCAAAAACCACGCCGACATCGAAATCGCATTTCATGCGTATTACGAAAGAAGAGCACCAAGAGCGCTGAAAGTCCAGAACCTCTCCTCAGAAATCGTCCGCCGCGGCCTAAAAGGAGAGCCGGGAGCGGAAGAGCTGATTGGGGAGTGCCATGCGGTGTTGAGGGAAGGGTACTAATAGGAAAAGTCCAGAAAGTGATTTCTGGACTTTTTATTTAGAAAGACACAAGTGTTTTAACTAATTTATCTAGAAATATATAACAATAAATGATGTAAAATCACCCTGTATTTGGTAAAATTAAGTCAAAAAACAAAAGTTTCTGTTAGAATTTCATTAATGTAAAATAGGGGGACATTATGCAAAAGTGGATAGGTAAACGCCCTACAATGGGCCAAAAAACCTTATTTTCAAAGTATGAAAGATTATTACAAGACGCAGAAAGGGTCACCTTATCGTCGAAAGAAAATGTTCTAAAGATTATTGAAGCTGAATGTGATAAAAAAAGTGGTAGAGAATTAAAAGGGGTATTAGCACTTACTACCCAATCCATTTTCTTTGTTTCTAAGTACGAACAAATAACATATGAATATTCACAAATTAATGATATTGAAGTAAGAACTGATGGAAAAGATAAAAATAGTTGGATTTTAAGCCTTAAGATAGGCCGTTTAAAACGTACATTCGATGATATTAAGAAAAATGATGATAGCCAAGAATTTATAGAGATTTTAGAATACATGATATCTAATCAATCAAAAGAAATTCTAACTACCGTTACACATGATTTTGATTATTTTTTACATGCTGAAAAATTAATTGATTTACAAAATCGAAATGTTAAAATTACTTCTTTTCTAATGAAGAGGGATAATCTAAGTCTTATGAAAAATGGCGAACGATTATTGCGTGAAAAACATAAAAATGCTGCCTTGATAGCGGAAGGCTTTTTCCAAGAGGATAGACAAAGTAAGGGTAATTTTATTGTACTCGACAATCAAGTGGTGTACTTATATGAATTTGATAATAAAGAAAGAAAATCCAAACTATTAAATAAGTGGGATTTTAAATACTTTTCTAACGCGGTTATAGATCGATTTGCAATAAAAACAGTTATCAATGTTGCGGAAACAGGGGAAAGTTTGATTATAAATATATCTGGCAAGGAATTTGTTTCTATTTTAAATGCTGCAAATATTCCTCTTAAGCAGAAGAAGCGGAAATGGTATCAAAAAATATTAGGGTTTCGAAGTGGTAAGTGGTGGAAAAGAGCTATTGCTTCATTGATTTACCTGCTGATATTTTTGTTAATATTTAATACATTTTTTGGAGAAAACAATAAAGAAGCTAACTCTGTAAAATCAAGTGATAAAACATCTGTTTCAAAGACCGAACAAAAGGCAGAACAGACAGAAAATCAAAGCAAACATGAAGATAATAAACAACAAGATAATAAGAGTAAGCAAGAAGAAAAAGCAAAAAAGCAAGCAGAAGAGAAACGTAAGCAAGAAGAAGAAGCACGACTAGCAGAAGAGAAACGTAAGCAAGAGGAAGAAGTACGACTAGCAGAAGAGAAACGTAAGCAAGAGGAAGAAGAGCGACTAGCACAAGAAAAGCGTGAGCAAGAGAAAGAGTTACAACAAGCAGAGGCACAAGAACAACAGACTAATGTGTATTACAAAAATTGTACCGCAGCACGGCAAGCTGGTGTTGCCCCTATACATTCTGGTGAACCGGGGTATGCGAAACATCTTGACCGTGATGGTGATGGTATTGCTTGTGATCGCTAATTAATATATGGCTATTTAAAGAAAGAGAGAATACTGAAGTATTCTCTCTTTTATTATTTTTAACAAACGTCTAATCATCATTTATATTTTTCCATTGTATCCGCTCAATCACCTCATGCAGCCCCTCAGGCTTATAAAACTCAACCGGCGAACTGCCCTTCTCAAAAGAAATCGTCTCGGCTTCAATCAGCGCGACATAGCGCCCGTTCACTTTTGCGAGATGAATTGAATCGCCAAAATCCGCTAGCAATCCCTTAATCTCAGTTTCTCCGACTTTCATTTTCAGCTGGGCTTCGGGCGTGTGCTCGATGATTTGGGCGGAGGCTTCGATGACTTGATGGGTGTCGAGGCGCTCTTGGATTTCCCGTTTTTCGCTTGCTTCCCATATTTCGATGTCGTGCTCGAACTGCTTGAGCTCTTCGCTGTTGTCTTCAAATGTCTCGTAGACGTGCTCCTGCACCATGTTCATGACCTGGTTTTTCATGATTTCCGGCATCGATTCTCCGTACTCGACGAATTTCAGAAAGTCCTCAAAATAGCGGGCGTGCGAGGCCTGGTGGATTTTCAGCTCGCCTTCCTCGACCATCCCTTCCTCAGGCATGAACGGGTATTGGATGCTTTTCATGTTTTTTGTCGTAATCGCCATTTCGACTTTTTTAATAAGAGAAGACGCGTCTGAAATGCGGGCGACCTTTGGCTCGAAATCACATTTCATAATGAAGACAAATGACTCGTCGAAGTATTTTCTCGGCACGGCCGAAGCGACGAGGAACACACCGCCGCGGACTGCGCTCGTGTCGAGGTACGTGCGGACGAACTGCTCGCTCAGCTCGTTAAAGTCCTCTTTTGTTTCCGCCAGGCGCGCACGGTTAAACATGTTGTAGTTCGGGTTGGAATCGAGCTCGTGACCGGGCTCGACGATAAAATGGCCGATTTTCGTCGGCACCTGCTCGGACTGTGGATGGCGGTCGGCTTTCCGTTTGACGATTTTTTTCAGTTCCCCGTCGAGAAAGTCCTTCAGCTCGCTTTCTTCAAATTCACCCGTATCAAGGGTCTGGAAGTGCTTGAACTGCTTGTTTGCCTGCTCGTCCTTGCCTTCCACCTGTATGACATAAAAGGATAAAAATCGAATTTCAAAATCCATATATGAACTCACCTTATTCGCGTATTGTACAGCTTCTCAAGTATAGAAAAAACGATGTTCGTACGTCAATCAGAGGAACGGAATAATCCTGACCATGAAAGGGAAATGTAGTCAGATAGAAGGCATTTCATACGGAAAGGAATGGTTCGATGAAGGAAACAAGCCCGATTCCTCAGCCAAAGACGTTTGGGCCGCTCGGCAACCTGCCTTTAATTGATAAAGACAAACCGACACTGTCGCTGATCAAACTGGCGGAAGAGCAGGGGCCAATTTTTCAAATTCATACACCTGCGGGCACGACCATTGTGGTGTCCGGCCATGAATTGGTGAAAGAGGTTTGTGATGAAGAGCGGTTCGATAAAAGCATTGAAGGCGCCTTGGAGAAGGTTCGCGCGTTTTCCGGTGACGGATTATTTACAAGCTGGACACATGAGCCTAACTGGAGAAAAGCGCACAATATTCTGATGCCGACGTTCAGCCAGCGGGCCATGAAGGACTACCATGAGAAAATGGTCGATATCGCTGTTCAGCTCATTCAAAAATGGGCCAGGCTCAACCCGAATGAAGCAGTCGATGTCCCAGGGGATATGACCCGGCTGACGCTCGACACAATTGGGCTGTGCGGGTTTAACTATCGCTTTAACAGCTACTACAGAGAAACGCCCCACCCGTTTATCAACAGCATGGTGCGGGCGCTTGATGAAGCGATGCACCAGATGCAGCGGCTTGATTTTCAAGATAAGCTTATGGTCAGAACAAAGCGACAATTTCATCATGATATTCAAACGATGTTTTCGTTAGTCGACAGCATTATTGCGGAGCGGAGATCGAATGGAGACCAGGATGAAAAAGATTTGCTTGCCCGCATGCTGAATGTGGAAGATCCGGAAACAGGTGAAAAGCTTGACGATGAAAATATCCGTTTTCAAATCATTACGTTTTTGATTGCCGGGCATGAAACAACGAGCGGCCTGCTTTCCTTTGCGATCTACTATTTATTGAAGCATCCTGACAAACTGAAAAAGGCATATGAAGAGGTTGACCGGGTTTTGACTGATGCAGCGCCGACCTATAAACAAGTGCTCGAACTGACATACATACGGATGATTTTAAATGAATCCTTGCGCTTATGGCCAACAGCTCCAGCTTTCAGCCTTTATCCAAAGGAAGACACAGTCATTGGCGGAAAATACCCGATTACAACGAAAGACAGAATTTCTGTGCTGATTCCTCAGCTTCATCGTGATCGAGACGCTTGGGGAGAGGACGCTGAAGAATTCCGGCCGGAACGGTTCGAACATCAGGACCAAGTGCCTCATCATGCGTACAAACCGTTCGGAAATGGACAGCGGGCCTGTATCGGCATGCAGTTTGCCCTTCATGAAGCGACACTTGTGCTGGGCATGGTTTTAAAATATTTCACGTTAATTGATCATGAGAATTATGAACTTGATATTAAACAAACTTTAACACTCAAGCCTGGCGATTTTCGCATCAGGGTTCAAACCAGGAACCAGGAAGCCATTCATGCGGACGTCCCGGCAGCTGAAAAAGCGGCGCCTGATGAGCAAAAAGAGAAAACAGAAACAAAGGGTGCATCGGTCATCGGTCTTAACAACCGCCCGCTTCTCGTGCTGTATGGATCTGATACAGGCACTGCAGAAGGCGTCGCCCGGGAGCTTGCGGATACAGCCAGTCTTCACGGCGTAAGGACTGAGGTGGCACCTCTGAACGACCAGATTGGCAAGCTGCCGCAGGAGGGGGCTGTTGTCATTGTGACCTCTTCTTATAACGGAAAACCGCCAAGCAATGCGGGGCAGTTCGTTCAGTGGCTTCAAGAAATCAAACCGGGTGAGCTTGAGGGCGTCCATTATGCGGTATTTGGCTGCGGCGACCACAACTGGGCGAGTACGTATCAATACGTGCCGAGATTCATTGATGAGCAGCTTGCGGAGAAAGGCGCGACTCGGTTTTCTAAGCGGGGAGAGGGAGATGTAAGCGGCGATTTTGAAGGGCAGCTTGACGAGTGGAAAAAAAGCATGTGGGCCGACGCCATCAAAGCATTCGGACTGGAGCTTAATGAAAACGCTGATAAGGAACGAAGCACGCTGAGCCTTCAGTTTGTCAGAGGGCTTGGAGAGTCCCCGCTGGCCAGATCGTACGAAGCGGCTCACGCATCCATTGCCGAAAATCGTGAACTCCAGTCAGCAGACAGCGACCGCAGCACCCGCCATATCGAAATCGCACTGCCGCCGGATGTTGAATATCGAGAGGGAGACCACCTTGGCGTCTTGCCGAGGAACAGCCAAACCAATGTCAGCCGGATTCTTCACCGCTTCGGTCTGAAGGGAACCGACCAAGTGACATTGTCGGCAAGCGGGCGCAGTGCGGGGCATTTGCCTTTGGGCCGGCCTGTCAGTCTGCAAGATCTTCTCAGCTACAGCGTCGAGGTGCAGGAAGCGGCTACAAGGGCGCAAATAAGGGAGCTGGCGGCATTCACAGTCTGCCCGCCGCATAAACGCGAATTAGAAGAGCTGACGGCAGAGGGTGTCTACCAGGAACAAATATTGAAAAAACGGATTTCTATGCTGAATCTGCTTGAAAAATATGAAGCGTGCGACATGCCGTTTGAACGATTTTTAGAGCTTTTACGGCCGTTAAAACCGAGATATTACTCGATTTCAAGCTCTCCAAGGGTGAATCCGGAGCAAGCATCCATTACAGTCGGTGTTGTGCGAGGCCCTGCTTGGAGCGGCCTTGGCGAATACAGAGGTGTGGCTTCAAATTACTTAGCGGAACGCAAGGTGGGGGATGATGTCGTGATGTTTGTCCGTACACCGGAATCCCGGTTTCAGCTTCCGGAAGACCCTGAGACCCCTATCATTATGGTCGGACCGGGTACAGGAGTAGCGCCATTCCGCGGTTTTCTCCAAGCTCGCGCAGCTTTAAAGCGGGAGGGAAAAACGCTCGGTGAAGCTCATCTCTATTTCGGGTGCAGAAACGATCGGGATTTTATTTACCGCGATGAGCTTGAGCAGTTTGAAAAAGACGGAATCGTCACTGTCCACACAGCCTTTTCCCGAAAAGAAGGCATGCCGAAAACGTATGTCCAGCATCTCATGTCTGACCATGCAGAAACATTAATTTCGATTCTCGATCGCGGAGGCAGGCTCTATGTATGCGGTGATGGCAGCAAAATGGCCCCAGATGTGGAGGCAGCGCTGCAAAAAGCATATCAGTCTGTTCATGGCACCAGCGAACAAGAAGCACAAAACTGGCTGAAACATCTGCAGGATACCGGTATATATGCAAAAGATGTTTGGTCGGGGCTATAAAGACTGGAGACATCCAGTCTTTTTTTGTCTCTTCAAAAAAATGTGATGGAGCTAAACGTTAGTGCATACAATAGCCACAGTCCCGCCTGAAGGGCGGGCTGTCTGCAAAACCTATTTTTCGTTTTTGCTAGTTTATGTTATTCTTATACTCGGTATCTATTTCTTTTTTCCGCGGCACACACGACAAAAGAAATCCTTTTTTTATTTTGCGAGAAAAAATGTGAAACGAAACGAAGGCTTCTTTCGTCCAGTGTTTGGTTTGAAATAGGTGTAATAAAACTGGTATGGTGCAAAGCGTAAATATTCCGGGGAATACCGCGGTGTATTTATTGTTGTGTGATGCCTTGATTTTGTTTGGAAAGAAGGAATTGGAAGACAGGATAAAGAGCAGGTAAATATGAATGAAGAACTTAAAGTGTTTAAGAAAGTAGAGGTTGCCATGAAGAAACTTTTTTCTTACAAACTTAGCTTTTTTGTGCTGGCTGTTATACTGTTTTGGGCAAAAACGTATTTATCCTACAAGACTGAGTTTAATCTTGGGGTAAAAGGCACAACCCAGGAGATCCTCCTGGTATTTAACCCGTTCTCAAGCGCCGTCTTCTTTTTAGGACTGGCTTTGCTGGCGAAAGGGCGAAAATCAGCGATTATCATGCTGATTATCGATTTTGTGATGACATTTGTGTTATATGCAAATATTTTATTCTATCGTTTCTTTGACGATTTCTTGACGTTCCCGAACATTAAACAGTCCGGCAACGTCGGAAACATGGGAGACGGGATTTTCAGCATCATGGCCGGTCATGATATTTTCTATTTCTTAGATATCATTATTTTGATTGCGGTATTGATCTGGAGACCTGAATTAAAAGAATACAAAATGAAAAAACGTTTTGCGTCACTGGTGATCCTTTCCGGGATCGCACTGTTTTTCATCAACCTGCACTATGCGGAAAAAGACCGTCCGCAGCTGCTGACAAGAACGTTTGACCGCAATTATATCGTGAAATATTTAGGTCTTTACAATTACACCATTTATGACGGTGTTCAGACGGCTCAAACGGAAACGCAAAGAGCCTACGCGAGCAGCGATGATTTAACAAGCGTCGAGAATTACACGACGTCTCATTATGCGAAACCGAATGCCGAGTACTTCGGCTCTGCCAAAGGCAAAAATATCATTAAGATTCACCTCGAAAGCTTCCAGTCATTCCTGATTGATTACAAGCTGAATGGTGAAGAGGTGACGCCGTTTTTAAATAAACTTGCACACGGCGGGGAAGATGTGACGTATTTTGATAACTTCTTCCATCAGACAGGCCAGGGAAAAACATCTGATGCCGAGCTGACAATGGATAACTCCATCTTCGGCCTTCCTGAAGGCTCCGCGTTTGTGACGAAAGGCGAAAACACATATCAGTCGCTTCCTGCGATTTTAGACCAGAAGGAAGGCTACACAAGCGCCGTCCTGCATGGTGACTACAAATCGTTCTGGAACCGTGACCAGATTTACAAACATATCGGTTATGACAAGTTCTTCGACGCAAGCACGTATGATATGTCAGATGAGAACATTATTAATATGGGACTCAAGGATAAGCCATTCTTTACAGAATCGATTCCAAAACTTGAATCTCTTAAACAGCCGTTTTACGCGCATTTGATTACATTAACAAACCATTATCCGTTTAATCTGGATGAAAAAGACGCGTCCATTAAGAAAGCGACAACTGGCGATAACACTGTTGACAGCTACTTCCAGACTGCCCGTTACCTTGACGAATCGCTTGAGCAGTTCTTCAAGGAGCTGAAGGAAGCCGGCCTGTATGACGACTCAGTCATCGTGATTTACGGTGACCATAACGGTATTTCTGAAAACCATAACCGCGCGATGAAAGAGATTCTTGGAAAAGAGATCACAGATTATCAAAACGCGCAGAACCAGCGTGTGCCGCTGATGATCCGCGTTCCTGGCAAAAAAGGCGGAGTGAACCATACGTATGGCGGCGAAATTGACGTCATGCCGACACTTCTGCACTTACAAGGAATTGATTCTCAGAAATACATCAACTTCGGTACTGATTTATTCTCTAAAGACCACGACGATACAGTGGCGTTCAGAAACGGAGACTTCGTGACGCCGAAGTACACATCTGTCGATAATGTCATTTACGATACGAAGACTGGTGAAAAACTGAAAGCGAATGAAGAAACGAAGAATCTGAAAACAAGAGTGAACCAGCAGCTTAGTCTGTCAGACAGTGTCCTGTACAAAGACTTGCTGAGATTCCACAAACTCAGCGATTTCACAGCCGTTGATCCGTCTGATTATCATTACGGCAAGGAAAAAGAAATCAAATAAGACGAGAAAGAGCCTTGAGCGGGCACATTGCCTTCGCTCAAGGCTCTTTTTTTTGGTTACATAACCAACTTGAAAAAATAGATTCCATTTGGTCACCAAGGCCGCCTTTCTCTCATATCATTACAGTAGATTTTGAAACCGGTATTGAAGTCGGACAAATTATCGGGGAAACGCCTTGATAGATTGTAAAGATGTACCAGGTTTCGAACTCAATATTCATAGAGATGAGGGGTAGAGATGAAAGCGGTCATTCTCTGCGGCGGAAAAGGAACGAGAATGAGTGAAGTCACGCATGATATTCCTAAACCGCTCGCCATGATAGGCGGCAAACCGATTCTATGGCATATTATGAAAATCTATCAGTACTACGGAGTAAACGAGTTTATTCTGCTTTTGGGCTATAAAGGAGAAAAAATCAAAGAATACTTTCTCGACTATGAATGGAAGCACAACAGCCTGACACTCGACAGCTCTACAGGAGAGGTGCAGATGCTGGGGCAGCCTGAAACGTGGAAAATTACGTTTTTGGAAACAGGGGAAGACACGCTGACAGCCGGAAGAATCTTGCAGGCAAAAGACTATATCGGCGATGAAACGTTTCTGCTCACCTATGGGGACGGGCTGGCCAATATCAATCTTTTCCATCTCATCAGCTATCATCAGACAAAGGGTGCTGCCGCGACTGTCACCGGCATTGACAAAGTCTCGCAGTTCGGCACCTTGACGGTCGAGGAAGGCATGGCGAAAACATTTTCTGAGAAGACATCGAGTGACGGAATCATTAACGGCGGATTCTTCGTTCTCAGTCCCAAGGTTTTCGATTATTTGCCGAAGGACGGGAATATGATGTTCGAAGATGAACCGCTGAAGAACCTTGCCAAAGACGGAGAGCTTGCCGTGTACCGCCATTACGGATTTTGGACGGCCATCGATACGTATAAAAATCTCTTAGAAGTCAACAAAATGTGGGATCAAGGACAACAAGTATGGAAGGTATGGTGAACTGATTTGAGTTTCTGGAAAAATAAAAACGTATTTGTCACGGGGTGTACAGGTCTTTTAGGAAGCTACTTGGTGAAAGAGCTGATCGAACAGGGCGCAAACGTTACGGGGCTTGTCAGAGATCATGTGCCTCAATCCAACCTTTATCAGGGAGAACATATCAAGAAAATGAACATCGTACGGGGATCTCTTGAAGACTTGCCTGTGATAGAACGCGCGCTTGGCGAATATGAAATTGACACAGTCTTTCACCTTGCTGCACAAGCGATTGTCGGCGTGGCGAACCGCAACCCGATTTCTACCTTTGAAGCGAATATCCTCGGCACGTGGAATATTCTCGAAGCCTGCCGGAAGCATCCGTTAATTAAGCGGGTGATTGTCGCTTCAAGTGATAAAGCTTACGGCGATCAAGAAAACCTTCCGTACGATGAGAATATGCCGCTGCAAGGCAAGCATCCGTACGACGTCTCAAAAAGCTGCGCAGATCTGATCAGCCACACGTATTTTCACACGTACGGGCTTCCAGTCTGCATCACGCGCTGCGGGAACCTGTACGGCGGCGGGGATTTGAACTTCAACCGCATTATTCCGCAGACGATTCAGCTTGTTCTGAACGGGGAAGCGCCGGAAATCCGCAGCGACGGCACGTTTGTCCGCGACTACTTCTATATTGAAGATGCCGTTCAGGCTTATTTGCTTCTGGCAGAAAAAATGGAAGAAAACAATCTTGCCGGAGAGGCCTTTAACTTCAGCAATGAAATCCAGCTGACTGTACTTGAATTGGTAGAGAAAATATTGAAGAAAATGAACAGCAGCCTGAAGCCGAAGGTGCTGAATCAGGGGAGCAATGAAATCAAACATCAATATTTATCCGCGGAAAAAGCGAGAAAGCTGCTGAATTGGTCACCGGCCTACACCATTGATGAAGGACTTGAAAAAACGATTGAGTGGTATACGGAATTCTTCAAAAAGTAATGTGAAACGAGGTGAACATGACTGTGACCAGCGCGTATTGCACCGTTTTATCAAAAGGGAGATTATATCAGGCAGTCGCCTTATTTAAGTCGTTAGAGCAAGTGGATCAAGACAGTCCCATTTTTACGCTGTGCATGGATGAAGATACACACCGCGTCTTACAGAAGCTGAAGATGAAGCAGCTGAACCTTGTGCCGGTGGACGCGCTTGAAAATGAAACGCTTCTGAGTCTCAAGGAAACGAGAGATCAAAGCGAGTACTGCTGGACGATGAAGCCGATCTTTCTGCAAGCTGTGCTGAACAGCAACCCCGAGCTGGAGCGTGTGACGTATATTGACGGGGATTTATTTTTTTACGCCGATCCGTCGCCGATTTTTGAGAACCAGCCGGACTGCTCGGTGCTCCTTTCACGGGGTGATATCGTAATCCCTTCCTTTGAGAGAGAGCAGATTGACATGCTGCAGCGTCTTTTAGGCAGATATAACTCCGGCTTTATCAGCTTCAAGCATGATGATGCCGGCACGGATTGCTTGGAGTGGTGGAAGGAACGCTGTCTTGAGGAATGCAAAAATGCCCCGGGTGAAGGGAAATTCGGTGATCAGGGCTATTTAGATTATATGTCTGAGCTGTTTCCGAATGTATGTGACATTACGACACCCGGTGTGAACATCGGCCACTGGAACTACGGGCAGCATACGTTTTCCTGGGAGGATGGCCGGATCGTGCTGGAGGATGGCAGCCCGCTGATTTTTTACCATTTCAGCGGATACCGAATCGTCAGCATCAATGAAATCAAACAGATTCATGAAACAACCCGCACAGACCTGCCGTTTGTGCATGAGCTGTATCAAGAGACACTGCCGCATATCATTCAGCACATTAAAACGTTAGACCCCGAATTTAACGGTTTTGCTTCAAAAGATGATAACAAATAAATGATTAAATACAGGAAGTGAAAATGAAGTGAAAGCAAGCGTTATTATTCCTGCATATAATTCAAAGGAGCGTCTCTATAACAGCCTTCTGTCATTAAACCAGCAGGAGTGCGATGAAGAATTTGAAGTCATTGTAGCGGACAATGGCTCTGAGGACGGGACGCTCTCGATGCTCGAGTCGTTTCAAGCGGATTTTCCGCTGGTTTTTACACGGATTAAGGAAAACAGGGGCATTGCGTACGGCCGAAATCAGGCGCTTCGCAATGCCAGAGGAGATATCCTGATTTTCCATGACAGCGATATGCTTGCGGCAAAGGATCTTGTGGCAAAGCATATCAAAGCCCATGAGAACGAAGAGAATCTCGTCGTGTGCGGTTTGTTTTGGAAACGGATCTACAGTTTTTATTATGAACGCTTTGAAGATGAACATAAGGAACAGCTCGCAAAGCTCGTAGACGAAATGCCGAAGAAAGACAAACAAAAGCTGCTGAATGAAGCGGACATCAAAAACGGAAGCTTCCTGGACAAAAGCTTTGACCTTGATACCGACTTTATTGACGTGCTCAAGAAGATTTTAGATGAGTACGGCGATGACCTGAAAGGCTATCATATGCCATGGCGCTTTTTTATCACGAATAATTCCTCTGTTAGACGCAAGCATGTGGTTGACCTCGGTTTATTTGATGAAGGCATTGTGCGGTACGGGTTTGAGGATTACGACCTTGGGATCAGGCTTCATCAGGCCGGACTGACCTTCAGGCTGCATCGCGATATTGTCAGTGTTCATCAGGAGCACCCGAGCAATTGTAAGTCTGTAGACGATATTCGGGCAAACATTGCCTATATGTGCGATAAATACAATAACATCCGCTCCTTAGACGTTCATCTCGCTTTTAACGGGCCGTTTCCTCCTGACATGACGAACGGCATCATGACTGATATTCATAAGCTGCTTGAATCTCAGAAATACGACATGCTGCTGAATCTGTTTCTTGAGCTGCTCCATGTTGTCAAAGAGCGCAACATTGACCCGGATTGGCAAAAAAAAGCACCAAGGGTGACGGCGAAAAACTTTGATTTACAAACTGTCCGCAAGCTCCTGCCAAAAGCGAAGAAAAAGCTTGGCGTGAACGATTTTGCCAATGCGCTGTATGCGCTTGTCAACGATTTGCTGCACGTGGATCTTAGATAATTGGATGTGGTATGATGAGTACATTTCATTTTTCAACGATAGTGTCAAGGACGCATATCTTTAAGCTCATGCCCATGATTCATTCTCTCCATGAGCATTGCGATGATTTTCATTTGTATGTGCTGTGTGTCGATCAGAAAGCGTATGAATTGCTTCAGCACGTGCCATGGGAGCATGTGACCTTTGTGCAGCTGCATGAAATGGAAGACCCGGAGCTGCTGAAAGCGAAAAGCAATCGAACGTTTCATGAATATTGCTGGACATTGAAGCCCGCCTTTTTATTCCATGTCATGAGCAAGTGGGATGATGCTGAATACTTTGCCCATATGGATACCGATCTGTTCTTCTTTTCTGATCCATCACGTATTTTTGCGGAAAACCCAACGGCTTCTCTGTATTTGACCGATCACCGCAACTCGCCGCGGTTCATGTCCTACTATGAACGGACCGGCCGCTATAACACAGGTTTTGTCGGTGCCGGGAATACGAAGGAAGCATATGAAGCGGTGTGGCAGTGGAGACAGGACTGCATTGAATTTTGTACGGTAGAAATGAATACGGAACGAAAGACGTACGGTGATCAACGATATGTGGAGAAGTGGCCGGCGCAGTACAAGGGTGTGCATGTTGTCAAATCAATCGGAGCCAATACAGCGCTTTGGAATATCGAAAACTATAAGGTCGGGCAAAAGGATGGCCGCGTGTATATAGATGAAACGCCGCTGATTTTCTATCATTTCTCCGGGTTTACACTGGTGACAGAAAATGAGTTCAATCTTTGCTGGTATTATCGGATTGAAGACGAAGCGACCATTGAAATGATTTATATGCCGTATGTGTTAAACCTGAAAAGATGGATTGACGAAATACAGTCGGCGTTCCCGGACTTTGCGGACGGCTTTATCCCGAAGCACGCAGTGCCTGATACTCATTTTATACAGCTGGATTAAAAAAACCCTGCCGCATGGCAGGGGTTTTTCAGCTATGCCACTCTCTCAGCTTCTGATCGCTCGGCAATAAGAAGGCTAGGATGCCGAGGACAGGGAGAAAGGCAATGGCGATCATTGTCGGGGTCAATCCCGCGGCGTCAATCAGAGCGCCCAGCGCCACAGCGCCGATCGCGCCCATTCCGAAGGCAAGCCCGACGGTCAAACCGGACATTGTGCCGATTTTTCCAGGAACAAGCTCCTGTGCGTAGACAACCGTTACGGAAAAGCTCGACATCAGAACCAAGCCGATCAATGCGAGCACGCCATAGGCGAGCACCGGTCCGGAAAATGGAAGCACAATCGCCAGCGGCGCCGAGCAGAGCAGCGAACCGAGAATCACGAAGCGTTTTCCGAAACGGTCTGCAAGCGGGCCGCCAAGAAACGTGCCGACAGCGCCGAACAGCAAAAAGACAAAAATATAGCTCTGTGCCTGCTGAATGCTTACGTGATATGTATCCATCGCGTAAAACGTGTAAAAGTTGCCGATTGCACTCGTATACCAAGAACGTGCAAAAATGAGAAATATAATAATGATAAGAGCAGATACAACAGACTTGGTGATAGCCGTGTTTTCAGCCGTTTTCTTTTGTTTGCCGGACTTCTGGGCAAGACTTCCGAGACGTGCAGCGTACCATTTCGCAATATACAGCAGAAACATAACAGCGAGCGCGGCGACAAGCGTGAACCAAACAGCGCCGAATTGCCCGAGCGGTACAAGGATCAGCGCGGTGATCAGAGGCGCCATCGCCTGGCCTGAGTTTCCGCCCACCTGATAGATCGACTGGGCGAGCCCGCGTTTTGTGCCGGCTGCCATATACGCCACACGGGAGCCTTCCGGATGGAAAATGGCCGAGCCTAATCCGATGAAAAACACACAGCATAAAATCGTTACAAATGATGGGGCAAATGCAAGGCCTAAAATGCCGAGCATGCTGGCGGTCAGACCGATTGGCAGCGCGTACGGCCGCGGCCGTTTATCGGTATACCAGCCGACGACAGGCTGCATGACGGATGATACCATGTTTAATGTGAAAGCGATGATGCCGAGCTGTGTAAATGTCAAGCTCATGGAGCGTTCCAAAATAGGGAACATGGCCGGTATCACGGCTTGCAGCGAATCGTTGAGCATGTGGCAGATTCCGATGATAATCAAAATCGGATACACCGTGGTGCCGGGTTTTTGAATTGTTTTTTCTTTTAGCGGGGCGGCAATAGCCAAATGAGTCTCCTCCTTACATATATAACCAAAGCATATCACCATATTATTCATAAGGTGAAGAATTTATCAAGAGGAAAATAGACTCTTTAAAAGAAACGCCGTCAGCATGATTAGCAGCTGACGGTATGTTCGATTTTCAAAATGTGATACAGCTCTTCAAGCTTACGAATCTCATAAGCTGGCATGATCTCTGACTCATTCGGCTTCATGTCAGGGTTCATCCAGCACGTATCAAGCCCGGCGAGCTGTCCGCCTTTGATATCAGCAGTCAGCGAATCGCCGATGATTAATGCGTGCTCTGCTGAAAATTGGGGAATCCGTTCAAACACGTAATCGAAATATTCCTTCATTGGCTTTTGGTAGCCTGTGTCTTCGGAAACGAAAATATCCTTGAAGAACGGAAATAATCCTGAATCACGGAGACGCTTGTATTGTGTCTTAGACACACCGTTTGTCACGATATACAAATCAAACTGGTGCTGCAGATTTGAGATAAGATCAAAAGCGCCGTCAATAAGCTGATGCCCTTCTTCAAGAAAGCTGCGGTATTTTTGCTCAAGCAAGGCGCCGTCCGCCTCATAACCGTATTCCTTGAACAAAGCGGAAAAACGGGTGTTCACGACTTCATCCCGTGTAATTTTTCCTTCTTCAAAGGCTCTCCAGAGACCTTGATTGATTGTTTTATACTGCGTCTTCATTTCATCTGTTAAAGGAATGTTCTGATCTTCAAACAGCAAACGCAGCGCTAATGCTTCTGCCGCTTTAAAATCAAGGATGGTATCATCTACATCAAATAATAAAGTGCGGTATTGTTTCATCGGTTTGTCTCCCTTTCTCATATGTACTGAAAGTATAGCACATAAAAAAAGGAAAAAGCCGGCGGGTGAGGCACCGCCGGTTGAAAAGAGATTATTTGTTTAATAAGCTGTGTTTTCTTGAATATAGGAAATAAACAAGCGCTCCGACAGCGATCCAGATGACAAATGAAAGCCATGTGATGCCGGGAAGGCTGTACATGAACCAAAGGCAGATGCCTGCGCTGATAATCGGCACAACCGGAACGAACGGCACTCTGAAGGACGCTTTGATTTCCGGATGTTTCTTTCTTAACACAATGATAGCAATTGAAATGACCGTAAACGCGGCCAGTGTTCCCATGTTCACCAGATGGGCCAGTGTTCCGAGGTTAATAAACCCGGCGATTCCCGCTGCAACGATACCTGTCAGCCATGTGTTGCGGAACGGGGTTTTAAATGACGGATGAACCTTTGCGAACAATCCAGGCAGAAGGCCGTCTCTGCTCATGGCAAATGTCAAACGGACCTGAGCGTACAGCAAAGCGAGCATAACCGTCGTAATCCCGATAATGGCACCGACAGAAATAATTCCGGCAACAGCGTCCTGGCCGACGAATTTAAGCGCAAAGGACACCGGATCCCCGACATTCAATTTCGTATAAGGCATCATGCCTGTCAGCACTAGCGATACCGTGATGTATAGAACCGTACAGACGGCAAGCGCTGAAATAATGCCGACGGGCATGTTTTTTTGCGGATTTTTCACTTCCTCTGAAGCGTTAGAAACCGCGTCAAACCCGAGATACGCGAAGAATACAGTTGCTGCGCTGACAATGACGCCTTTCATCCCGAATGGCATAAAAGGAGACCAGTTTTCCGGCTTGACATAGCCGATGCCGACAATGATGAACAATAAAATGATCCCGATTTTCATCAGTACGATGACGTTGTTAAAGCGTGTGCTTTCCTTGACGCCTCTGCTGACAATCGCAGTGATGAGGAGAATGATCACTGCAGCCGGAAGATTAAATATGGCGCCCGGCGTGCTTCCCGGAGCTCCTGTCAGTGCGGCCGGAATATGAAGGTTGAAGCCGGCAAGCAGTGATTGAAAGTATGAAGACCAGCCGGTGGCAACCGCCGACAGCGCAATGACATATTCAAGCATGAGGTCCCATCCGATCAAAAAGGCAAGCAGCTCTCCGAGTGTCACGTAGGAGTATGAGTACACGCTTCCCGAAATCGGAATCGAAGACGAAAACTCAGCATAGCAGAAGGCAGCGAGCGCACAGGCGAGCCCCGCTAAAATAAACGATATGATAAGGGCGGGACCTGCACCGGTCGCTGCCACTGTTCCTGTAATGACAAAAATCCCTGTACCGATGACACAACCGATACCAAGCAAGGTTAAATCAAATGCGCTTAACGTACGGGCAAGGCTTTTTGACTTGCTCTGCGCGCTCAATGTTTCAAGCGGTTTTTTTCTAAATAATGAACTCATCAAAAGTTCCTCCTGAAATATTCGAAATATTCTAATCATTATATACAGTTCTTGTTGTATTATATTGTCGAAATTTGGCGCAGTCAATAAAATATTTTTCCACTTTAAACGATAGAAGCGAAACAGCGTTGTCGTATTATAGGATAGTAATTTTTACTAATAACATATTCAATTTTATGCAGGGTGAACCGATAGAAAAAATAGATTCGCCCAATTTTGACTTGCGGTTAAAAAGGAGATGCTGACCATGTTTCAATATGAAGAGTTGAATAAACAGTTTATCGGCGGGAAATGGCAGGAGGGCAGCAGCCCAAATGTATTGGAAAACAAAAATCCTTATACTCAAAAAACATTTACAACCTTCCAAAAAGCGACTGCTGACGATGTAGATGAAGCGTATCGAGCAGCGGCGCTGGCGAAGAAAAAATGGGATGCGATCAATCCGTTCGAGAAAAGAAATATCTTAGAAAAAGCTGTCACGTATATTGAAGAGAACGAAGAAGCCATCATTTATTTGATTATGGAAGAGCTTGGCGGAACAAGGCTCAAAGCGGCCTTTGAAATCGGGCTAGTTAAAAACATCATGAAAGAAGCGGCGACGTTCCCTGTCCGCATGGAAGGAAAAATTCTTCCGTCAACAATAGACGGCAAGGAAAACAGATTATATCGCGTGCCGGCAGGCGTTGTCGGTGTCATCAGTCCATTTAATTTTCCATTCTTTTTATCTATGAAATCAGTGGCGCCCGCGCTTGGAGCCGGCAATGGCGTCGTGTTAAAGCCGCATGAGGAAACACCGATTTGCGGCGGTACGCTGATTGCGAAAATTTTTGAGAACGCGGGAATTCCAGAGGGGCTGCTGAATGTTGTTGTTACAGACATTGCAGAGATCGGAGACAGCTTTGTCGAACACCCGGTGCCGCGGATCATCTCATTTACAGGTTCTACGAAAGTCGGCAGCTACATCGGCCAGCTTGCGATGAAGCATTTTAAAAAGCCGCTTCTTGAACTCGGTGGAAACAGCGCCTTTATCGTGCTTGAAGATGCGGATATCGAATATGCGGTTAATGCGGCAGTGTTCAGCCGATTTACACACCAAGGACAGATTTGTATGTCAGCCAACCGCGTACTTGTTCACTCATCAATTTATGATAAGTTCCTTGAACTGTATCAGGCAAAAGTGGAATCGCTGAAAGTCGGTGACCCGATGGACCCTGATACGATTATCGGGCCTCTAATCAACAGCAGACAGACTGACGGGCTGATGAGATCTGTTGAGAAAGCAATTGAAGAAGGCGCTGTTCCAGTGAAGCTTGGCGGATTTAACGGAACGATCGTGGAACCGACGATCTTAAAAGACGTGAAACCGTTCATGAGCATTGCCAAGGAAGAGCTGTTCGGACCTGTCGTCTCCTTTATGAAATTTGATTCAGAAGACGAAGCGGTCGATATCGCAAACGAAACCCCGTTTGGCTTGAGCGGTGCCGTACATACGTCAAACCTTGAGCGCGGCGTGGCTTTTGCGAAGCGCATTGAAACAGGCATGATTCACGTCAATGACACGACAATCAACGATGAACCGAATGTGGCCTTCGGCGGTGAAAAACAATCCGGTCTCGGCCGTTTGAACGGCGAGTGGAGCCTTGAAGAATTTACGACACTGAAATGGATTTCGGTCCAGCACGAAAAACGCAGCTTCCCTTATTAATGAATAGGAGTGAATGGAATTGAGCATAAGAACGGAAAAAGAAACCGCAGACCTTCTGGACGCGTTTGTCAAAGTAGCCCCTTATTTAAACAGCCTGGTTCAGGATGATATTACAATCGGCATTTACGATACGGAAAAACTGCTTGTGAATATACCTGCCAAAACCTTTTCTCTCAACGTAAAAGCCGGCGATCCGCTGCAGGAAGGGGATATTATTACAGACGCCATCCGCACCAATCAGAAGAAGACGAGCATGGTTCCGAAAGAATTGTTCGGCTTCCCATTGATTGCACGCGCCATCCCGCTACACGACGAGAATGGAAGAGTGATAGGGGGCGTCGGCCTCGGAACGAGCCTTGAGGAGTCGTCTAAGCTTCATGATGTGGCGGAAAGCTTATCGGCTGTTGTTGAACAAACGGCAGCAGCCATTTCCGATATTTCTGAATCAATCAACGGGTTTTCATCTCAAATGACGGGCATTTCCTCTCAGGCGAAAAAGGTAAGCGAAAGCGCAGGTGAAATCGCCGATATTTCAGTAACCGTGAAAGGCATCTCTGACCAAAGCAACCTGCTCGGCCTGAACGCCGCGATCGAAGCGGCGAGAGCAGGGGAGTCTGGAAAAGGCTTCTCTGTCGTTGCAGATGAGATCAGAAAGCTAGCAACGCATTCGAAAGAAAATGTCGGCCAGATTGACCAGATCACGAAAAAAATCCACAGCCTGCTGAAAGGTCTGGAGGAATCAATCGAGTCGATTAATCAGCATACAGACGGACAAGCCGCTGCCGTTGAACAAATTTCCGCCACGATGCAGGAGATTTCAGGAAGCGCACAGCATCTTGCAAAAATGGCTGAAAAAGCGCTTGAGGAAGAATAAAAGACCGGGGACGAACGTCCCGGGTCTTTTTTCTATCCTGCATTTCCATGAACTTTGTCTGACGTTTTACTAGTTTTATTCCAGCGGCTGATTTAAAATGTACACATGAACTTACGTGAGGATTGATAGGAACCATGAGCATACTAAAAGCGGAAAATCTGTATAAAACATACGGAGATAAAACATTATTTGACCATATCTCCTTTCATATTGAAGAGAATGAGAGAATCGGATTAATCGGGCCGAACGGAACAGGAAAATCCACGCTGCTGAAAGTGATTGCCGGCTTGGAATCTATCGAAGAGGGAGACATCACGAAATCAGGCAGCGTGCACGTTGAATTTCTTCATCAAGACCCGGAGCTGCCTGCGGGGCAAACTGTGCTGGAGCATATCTATTCCGGTGAATCGGCTGTGATGAAAACCTTGCGTGAATATGAAAAAGCGCTGTATGAACTGGGGGAAGACCCTGAAAATGAACAGCGTCAGAAGCACCTGTTGGCGGCGCAGGCGAAAATGGATGCGAACAACGCGTGGGATGCGAACACCTTGGCAAAAACCGTATTGTCTAAGCTTGGCGTCAACGACGTAACAAAGCCAGTCAACGAGCTCTCAGGCGGTCAGAAAAAACGGGTGGCCATTGCCAAAAACTTAATTCAGCCCGCTGATCTGCTGATTTTAGACGAGCCGACGAACCATTTGGATAATGAAACGATTGAGTGGCTTGAAGGATATTTAAGCCAATATCCCGGCGCCGTCATGCTGGTGACGCACGACAGGTATTTCTTAAATCGTGTCACGAACCGCATTTATGAGCTCGAACGAGGCAGCCTCTACACGTACAAAGGCAACTATGAAGTGTTTTTAGAAAAACGCGCGGAACGGGAAGCGCAGGCTGAGCAAAAGGAAACGAAGCGGCAAAACCTGCTGCGCCGCGAACTGGCTTGGCTTAGACGGGGAGCGAAAGCGCGCTCCACAAAACAAAAGGCGAGAATTGACCGAGTGGAGGCGCTTAAGGAGCAGAAAGGCCCTCAGTCATCTAACTCACTCGACTTTGCGATTGGCTCCCACCGTCTTGGCAACCAGGTCATTGAAGTGGAGAACGTGATGATCGCTTATGACGGCCGCATACTTGTCGACCGCTTTAATGAGCTGGTCATACCGGGGGAACGGATTGGGATCATCGGGCCAAATGGCATCGGAAAAACAACGCTGTTAAATGCCCTTGCCGGCCGTCATACTCCAGATGGCGGCCATATTGCGATCGGCCAGACCGTCAGAATCGGCTACTATACCCAGGATCATAGTGAAATGAATGGCGAGTTAAAGGTCATTGAATATATAAAAGAAACGGCGGAGGTCGTAAAAACAGCGGATGGCGATATCATTACAGCTGAACAAATGCTGGAGCGTTTCCTCTTCCCGCGTTCGATGCAGCAGACGTATATCCGCAAGCTGTCCGGAGGAGAAAAACGCCGTTTATACTTGCTTCAGGTTCTCATGCAGGAGCCGAATGTCCTGTTTCTCGATGAGCCGACGAACGATTTGGATACCGAAACATTAAGCGTCCTGGAGGATTATATCGACCAGTTCCCTGGCGTCGTCATCACCGTATCCCATGACCGCTACTTCCTTGACCGTGTCGTCGACCGTTTGATTGTGTTTGAAGGAAATGGCGTCATTTCCCGCTTCCAAGGCTCCTACAGTGATTACATGGAGGAATCAAAAGCGAAAAAAACAGCTGAAAAACCGGCTGCTGAAGCAAAACAGCCCGAAGCTGAGCCGAAGAAAAAACGGAAAAAGCTTTCCTACAAAGATCAGCTTGAATGGGACGGCATCGAAGATAAAATTGCCCAGCTGGAAGAAAAGCATGAGCAGCTTGAAGCTGACATCGCCGCAGCAGGCAGCGATTTCGGAAAAATCCAAGAGCTGATGGCCGAACAGGCGAAAACGGCGGAAGAGCTTGAGGCTGCTATGGACCGTTGGACAGAATTGTCCCTCATGATAGAAGAACTTGAAAGTTAGAAAAGCGCGGCCCGCAGCAGGCCGCGCTTTTTTCACATAATGTACAAAAACGAAACACCCTGCTTATGATAGGATGAAATTGTGTGTCAGCGGCACATGGAAAACTAATGGAGATGATGAAGTATGACATTGACTATCGTGATGTTAATCCTCATGAGTCTGGTGAAAATCGTATTAACCTGTCTTCCAACAGGCGTCATGGAATGGCTGCTCAGCAAATTTGAGGTGCACGCCAAGCTGAGTGACGAAAATGCCGTTCTCTCTCTAGCTGGAAAACGTCTTGAGGGGGAAGAGAAGCAGAAAGTGATTGACCAATTTAACGAAGCTGTCTTCCTGGAGAAGTATTATATTTACCCAGGTGACGAAGAGCGTTATTTATATCCGGAAAACGGCGGTACGCCGCTGGTGATAGATACGAAAAAAGGCAAAAATGATGTGAAGCTGTTTGTGTACCGCTACGACGACCATATTGACGTCGTGAAGCAGTACAAGAAGAAAGTGATTGCGTATCAATTGCTTTCTGAAAGCCTTCAAAAGCAGTCTCTGTCAGTGACAGGAAGTTTGGCTTAAACAGGACAGTGAAAGACGGGTGCTTTATGCACTCGTTTTTTTATTGATTTTCAAAACTTTACGTTTACGTTAAGGTTCAAAAGGTGTATAATGGGAACAGAAACGGCGAAGGGGGATTTACCTTGGAATGGATGAAGATTGATCAAGTAGCCAAAAGAAGCGGGCTGACAAAGCGGACCATCCGGTTTTATGAAGAAATCGGTTTGATTCCGGCGCCGAAACGGACAGACGGCGGCGTAAGGCTTTATTCAGAGGATGATATGGAGGAGCTTGAGAAAGTCATCAGCACAAAAGAAGTGCTCGGTTTTTCCCTTCAGGAGCTTCAGCATTTCATGGAAACCAGCCGCCAGCTAGAGTTAAACAAAGAGGGGTATTTGTTGTCACTGGATCCTAAGGAACGGAAAGAAAAACTGGAGGAAATTCAGGAAACACTGAATCACCAGCTGGATTTGATTGATGAGAAAATCCGCACATTCGAAAGCTTTAAAGAACGCCTGCAAGGCATGAAAGATAAAGCGGAACGTGCTATTCAATCAATCGAATGAAAAGTTTGCCAAACGCTATTTTTGTAGCGTTTCTTTTAATGGGATAAAGATGGAGGTCAGGTCAAATGGATAAGACAAAACAAGTGAATCAGAAAACGGGCTTGCTCAGTCAGCCGAAAGCTGTATGGGCTGTCGCGTTTGCCTGTGTGATTTCCTTTATGGGAATCGGGCTGGTCGATCCAATTCTTCCGGCAATTGCCGCACAATTACATGCTTCACCTAGTGAAGTATCACTCTTGTTTACAAGTTATTTGCTTGTAACCGGATTTATGATGTTTTTCTCAGGCGCCATTTCCAGCCGTATCGGCGCGAAATGGACGTTAATTCTCGGACTTATTTTTATTATTGTGTTTGCGGGGCTTGGCGGCAGTTCAAGCTCAATTGCTCAGCTAGTCGGCTATCGCGGCGGCTGGGGATTAGGCAATGCTTTGTTTATTTCAACAGCGCTTGCGGTCATCGTCGGCGTGTCTGTCGGGGGCAGCGCCCAAGCGATTATTTTGTATGAGGCGGCGCTCGGTCTCGGGATTTCCGTCGGGCCGCTTGCAGGCGGAGAGCTTGGAAGCATTTCATGGCGCGCACCGTTTTTTGGGGTATCTGTCCTAATGTTTATTGCGTTAATCGCGATTTCTTTCATGCTGCCAAAATTGCCGAAACCGGCAAAACGCGTCGGTGTGTTTGATGCCATGAAGGCGCTCAAATATAAAGGTCTGCTGACGATGGCGGTATCTGCGTTCTTATACAACTTTGGATTTTTTATTTTGCTTGCTTATTCTCCGTTCGTACTGGATTTAGATGAACACGGTCTCGGATATGTCTTCTTTGGCTGGGGCCTTCTGCTGGCTGTTACGTCAGTCTTTACTGCGCCGCTCGTGCACAAAGCTCTGGGCACAGTGCGTTCCTTGGTTGTTCTCTTTATCGCCTTTGCAGTCATTCTCATGATCATGGGGATCTGGACAGACCATCAGACATTGATTATTACATGTATCGTTGTCGCTGGTGCTGTTCTCGGTATGGTGAATACGATCATGACAACCGCTGTGATGGGTTCTGCGCCGGTTGAACGTTCAATCGCGTCTTCAGCCTACAGCTCAGTCCGCTTCATCGGCGGCGCGCTCGCTCCGTGGATTGCGGGAATGCTGTCAGAGCACTTCACAGCAAGCACACCATATACAGTAGGCGGGATCGTCGTTTTTGTCGGCATGCTTGTCCTTCTCATGGGACGTAAACATCTTGCCGGAATTAAGGCGGGACATTAATAACGAAAGACACTGCGCATATGCAGTGTCTTTTTTTAATCATGGAACCTTCCCATTACAACCATATCCATTGCACCTTATTTTAAAAGACAGAGCTTCTGAGAATCGTTCAGAAAAAATGGCAGTAAAAAAACCCGCCCTTCAGCAGGCGGGTTTTCTTCGGTTTAAAGCACTTTCGTCGTCCAAGACTCGCAGTTCCACGTTTCTGTCGCGATATCCATATAAAAGTCTGGCTCATGAGAAATGAGCAGAATGGAGCCTTTGTATTCTTTCAGCGCGCGCTTAAGCTCTTCCTTCGCATCGACATCCAAGTGGTTTGTCGGCTCATCGAGCACCAGCAGGTTTGTTTCCGAATTGATCAGCTTGCATAATCTAACTTTCGCTTTTTCGCCCCCGCTTAATACGGAGACGCGGCTTTCGATATGCTTTGTCGTCAGTCCGCATTTTGCGAGAGCGGCCCGGATTTCATACTGCGTATAAGAAGGGAATTCGCTCCATACCTCTTCGATGCACGTATTGTTGTTTGTTTCCTTGACCTCTTGCTCAAAATAGCCGGTAAAGAGATGCTCGCCGCGTTCAACCGAGCCTTCAAGCGGCTGGATTTCACCAAGCAGGCTTTTCAGCAATGTCGTTTTTCCGATCCCGTTCGCGCCATAAAGGGCAATTTTTTGGCCGCGCTCCATGCGGAGGTTCAGCGGACGTGACAGCGGGGAATCGTAACCGATCACCAAATCCTTGGTTTCAAAAATCAGCTTGCCTGACGTTCTCGCCGGCTTGAAGTGGAATTCCGGTTTTGGCTTTTCTGCCGCCAGCTCGATCATATCCATCTTATCGAGTTTCTTTTGGCGGGACATCGCCATGTTTCTCGTGCTGACGCGGGCTTTGTTGCGGGCAACGAAATCCTTCAGCTCAGCGACTTCCTGCTGCTGCTTTTTGTACGCCGCTTCAAGCTGCTGTTTCTTCACCTCGTAGACTTCCATAAACTGATGGTAGTCGCCGACATAGCGTGTCAGCTCTTGATTTTCAACGTGATAAATCAGGTTGATGACGCTGTTTAAGAACGGAATATCATGGGAAATCAAGATGAACGCGTTCTCGTATTCCTGCAGATAACGTTTCAGCCATTCGATATGCTGTTCATCAAGATAGTTGGTCGGCTCATCGAGAAGCAGAATTTCCGGCTTTTCAAGAAGCAGCTTGGCGAGAAGAACCTTTGTGCGCTGTCCGCCGCTCAAATCAGTGACATCACGCTCTAATCCGATATCGCTCAACCCGAGGCCGCGGGCAATTTCTTCCACTTTGGAATCAATGATATAAAAATCATTGTTCGTCAGCGCGTCTTGAATCACACCGACTTCTTCAAGCAGCTTTTCGAGCTCGTCGGGATCAGCTTCGCCCATTTTATTGTAAATCTCGTTCATTTCTTGTTCCATCGCAAATAAATAATGGAACGCGTCTTTCAGGACGTCACGGATCGATTTGCCTTTTTCCAGCACGGTATGCTGATCCAGATAGCCGACACGGACATTTTTTGACCATTCGACTTTTCCCTCATCAGGTTCAAGCTTTCCGGTAATAATATTCATGAAGGTTGATTTCCCTTCACCATTTGCGCCGATCAGCCCAACGTGCTCGCCTTTTAACAGGCGGAAGGAGACGTTATTAAAAATGGCCCGGTCACCGAAGCCATGGCTTAAATCCTTTACAGATAAAATACTCATGTTTACACCTCTATCGTTTATCAAACACGCACAATCGGCGTGTATTATTCACCCTTTTGATTATAAAGGAGGAATCGGAATGTTGAAAGGTATAGGAAAGAAAAAGAAAAATTGCGTTCCGGGCGAGGTTTTGAGATACTATGGAGTAGATTTCAGGAATTGAGGAGAACAAAAATGACGCAAACTTGGCCATTTTTACATAATGCACAATCATTTATACAAGAGAATTGGAATGCTTCCGGCTTTCAAAAGCCAACACCTGTTCAGGAGCAGGCAGCACAGCTGATCATGGATGGAAAGGATGTCATCGCGGAATCGCCGACAGGCACAGGCAAGACGCTTGCGTATGCGCTGCCGGTCTTGGAGCGAATTAAGCCAGATCAGAAGCATCCGCAGGCGGTGATTTTAGCGCCGTCGCGTGAGCTGGTGATGCAGATTTTTCAGGTGATTCAGGATTGGAAAGCGGGCTCAGAGCTGCGCGCGGCTTCCTTAATCGGCGGGGCGAATGTGAAGAAGCAGGTCGAAAAGCTGAAAAAACATCCGCATATCATTGTCGGCACGCCGGGCAGGGTGTTTGAACTGATTAAAGCGAAGAAACTCAAAATGCATGAAGTGAAAACGATCGTGCTTGATGAAACGGATCAGCTTGTCCTGCCAGAGCATCGCGAAACGATGAAGCAAATCATTAAAACGACATTAAGAGACCGGCAGCTTCTATGTTTTTCTGCAACCCTCAAAAAGGAAACAGAGGACGTGCTCCGCGAATTGGCGCAAGAGCCTGAGGTATTGAAGGTACAGCGAAGCAAGACGGAAGCCGGGAAAGTGAAGCATCAATATCTGATTTGCGACCAGCGCGATAAAGTGAAGCTGCTGCAAAAGCTGTCAAGACTCCAAGGCATGCAGGCGCTCGTATTTGTGAGAGACATCGGCAACCTGAGTGTGTACGCGGAAAAATTGGCGTATCACCATGTCGATCTCGGTGTTCTGCACAGTGAAGCGAAAAAAATGGAGCGGGCGAAAATCATTGCCGCATTTGAAGACGGAGAGTTCCCGCTCTTATTGGCGACTGATATTGCTGCACGCGGTTTGGATATCGAAAACCTGCCGTACGTGATTCATGCCGATATTCCTGACGAAGACGGCTATGTACACAGATCAGGCCGAACAGGCCGGGCCGGAAAAGAAGGCAACGTGCTGAGCCTCGTTACGAAACTCGAAGAATCAAAGCTGAAAAAAATGGCGAAGAAGCTTGGCGTAGAGCTGAGTGAAGCTGTTTATACAGGCGGAAAATTGAAGACGAAATAAAAAGGAGGGCTGTATGCCCTTCTTTTTTTGTTGTAAAATAATAGAAAAAGGTTCGTACGGGGTGAGGAGATGGCTTCAATAGACAGATTTCAAAGATTGAAGGAGCCGGAGCTGAAAATCCTTGAATACTGGTTTGAAAATGAGGATACAAGGCGGAGAATGGATGGGATGCTGCCATTAGATGTGTGGTATGCACGAGTGAATAAAGATGAAGACGATACTGTCATGATGGCTTATGACGGGCAGCTTCCGGCAGGGATGGTCGTTATGGAGTTCGGAGAGAAGCGGGTGTATATTGGATTAATCGTCAATCCTTTGTACCGGCTTCAAGGGTACGGAAAACAGATATTGCAAAAACTGCTGGCTGATCCGGATTTTACTAGCGTGCGGGAATGGGTGGCATGCATTGAAGAAGACAATCGAATCAGTTTGGCTTGCTTTCAAGCAGCCGGATTTACTTTGGAAGACACTGAACCTGATGAAGATGGTTTCCTCACTTTGATTCTTCGCACCTGACCATACACAAAAACACGGAGGGCAAAAATCCCTCCGTGTTTTCATTATCATGTCAGCTCGGATCACTGACTTTGATCAGCTGTTTTCCTTTATTTTCGCCTTTAAATAAACCGAGAAACGCGTCAGGAATGTTTTCGAAGCCTTCTGTGATGGTTTCCTCGTAATGGAGTTTTCCATCCTTTAGCCATTCGGCCAGCTGTTTTGCCCCCTCAGAAAAGCGATCGGAGTAGTCGCCTACGATAAACCCTTGCATCAGCGACTTGGTTTTGATCAGCTTCGATTGGACGCGGGGCCCCATATCATCTTCTTCGCTTTCAGCGTTATAGGAAGAAATGGCGCCGCACACCGGAATGCGGGCAAATTCATTGAGCAGGTTCATGACCGCATCTGAGATCGGCCCGCCGACATTGTCAAAATACACATCGACACCATCAGGACAAGCGTCTTCTAGCGCTTTTTGGATATCTTCAGCTGTTTTGTAATTGATGGCTTCATCAAACTGCAGCTTCTGTTTTAAATACGCGATTTTCTCATCAGAGCCCGCGATGCCGACGACTCGCGCGCCTTTGATTTTGGCAATCTGCCCGACCGCTGAACCGACGGCTCCCGCTGCTCCGGAGACGACCACGGTTTCGCCTTCTTTCGGGCGCCCGATGTCCAGCAGTCCGAAATATGCCGTCAAGCCGGTCATTCCCAAAATGCCGAGATAGGCCGAAGCGGGAGCGAGGCTTGTATCAATTTTTCGCAAGGCAGACTCGCTCACAGCGGAAAATTCCTGCCAGCTGAGGTTTCCAATGACGATATCGCCTTTTTTCAGATGATCGCCGTCTGATACGACTTCAGCGATGACCCCGCCAGAGAGCGCTTCATTCAAGGTGAACGGCTCAACATATGACTTCGTATCCTGCATACGGCCGCGCATATAAGGGTCAACCGATACATAAAGCGTTTTGACAAGCACTTCCCCTTGCTTCGGCTCGGGGACCGGAATGGTTTCAAAGCGAAAATCTTCATGAACGGGAACACCTTGCGGGCGTCTTGCTAATTGAATTTGCTGCTGAGATGCTGTCATTTTCATCCTCCTATCACTTGATTGACACCACTGTAACATGGAGAGGAGGAGAAATACAAAAGGTAAGCCGGCATACAAAAAAGGAGAGGGGGTTCCTCTCCTTTTTATCACGCCCGTAATTTCGGGCACAGTCCCGTCGGCAGGCACATTGGCTTCTGGTCGATCGGACTTCTCATAATGCAGCATTCCAGACCGAAGACTTCACGGAAAAATGGCTGGGTAAACACATCTTCCGGTGTTCCGGCATTGTATATTTTTCCGTCCAGCACACTGATCAGATAGTCAGCATATTGAGCGGCCTGGTTTAAATCATGGAGCACCATCACAACGGTGCGGCCATGATCGCGGTTCAGCTTTTTCAGCAGCTCAAGCACTTCAATCTGGTGTGAAATGTCTAAATACGTGGTCGGTTCATCAAGCAAAAGCAAATCAGTTCCTTGAGCAAGCGCCATGGAAATCCATGCTCTTTGTCTTTGGCCGCCTGAGAGAGCATCCAGTGTCCGTTCCTTCAGCTCTATCATTCCCGTTGCTTCCAGCGCCCACTCTACCATATCGTGATCCTCTTGGGTATGCTTGGATAACAGTTTTTTGTGAGGATGTCTGCCGAAATAGCATAATTCCTCTACCGTCAATCCTTCAGGCGCCTGAGGAGATTGAGGAAGAATGGCCAGTTTTTTTGCGACTTCTTTTGACGGCTGGCGGTGGATATCTTTTCCTTCTAATAGTACCGTACCGCTTTTTGGCGCCATCAGCCTGGCGAGTGATTTGAGGATTGTTGATTTCCCGCAGCCATTGGCGCCGATGAGTGCAGTGATTTTTCCCTCTTCTATCTTTAAATCGACTCCGTCAATAATCACTGTACTGTCATATGAAAGAGTGAGCTGGTCTGCAGCCAGTTTTCCCATGATATCCTCTCCCTACTGTTTCCTCGCTTCGAATTTCAATAAATATAAGAAATAAGGCGCGCCGATCACGGCTGTCAATATTCCGGCCGGTATTTCAACCGGAGGCATGATGCCGCGCCCTAACGTATCTGCAATTAATAATATAATAGCACCAATCAATGCCGATGCAGGCAGTAAATATTTAGCTTTTTCTCCGGTAAGCCGTCTGGCGATATGCGGAGCAAGCAAACCGATAAAACCGATTGAGCCAACGACGGCTACACAGCTTCCCGCCAGCGCAACCGCGGTGAAAATCAGAATGAATCTCAGCCGGTTTGCGTTTTCGCCGAGACCCTGCGCAAGCTCATCGCCGAGTGACATAAGATCCAGCTTCGGTATGAGAATGCAGACGATCGGAAAAAGAATCAAAAGCCATGGCGCTAGCAGCTTGACTTCTTCCCAGTTTCTTCCCCAGAGGCTGCCTGTCAGCCAAATGAGTGCAGCATTCACGTCGCCCGGAAACTTGACCATCATATATTGCATCCCGGCGTGGCAGACCGCGCCTAAGGCGATGCCTGATAGAGCCAATGAAGAGGGCTGAATGCTTTTTTTGCGGGCTATCATTAATAATAGTACAGCAATAATGGCGGCTCCGGCAAATGCAGAGAACGGAAGCACGTACACCGGCGATTTAGGAAAAATCAGAATCACAGCCATCGCCGCAAGGCCGGACCCTTTTGAAATGCCGACAACGTCCGGGGAAGCGAGCGGATTGCGGATGACACCCTGCAAAATCGCACCGGCCGCGGCAAGCCCGGCACCGGCCAAAATCGCTAGTATAATCCGGGGAAGGCGGTATTGCTGGATGATGAATTCAAAGGAATGATCCAGTCCCAGCAAATTTGTCACCACCGCATCCGGTGAAATGTATAATGCACCGAAGCCGATGCTGATGACGGACAGAACGATCAGAAGCACGGCCAATATGAGTATCGCCAGCAAGGGGCGTTTTTGTTTTCTGGTTGTTTTCTTCATTTCAGATTTCGCCCTTTCCTTGCCAAATATAAGAAAAACGGTGTTCCGATAATCGCGGTGACAATGCCGACCGGTGATTCATAAGGAAACGCAATCCATCTGGCCAGAACATCTGCGTACACCAGCAAAATGGCACCGAACAGCGCCGAAAACGGAAGCACATATTGATAATGTTCTCCGATCAGCTTGCGGACAATATGCGGAATGAGCAGTCCGACAAAGCCGATCGGCCCGGCGACGGCTACGGAAGCGCCGGAAAGAATTAAAATGATAAAGCTGATCAGAATCCGGATGCCGTTCATGTTTTGCCCAAGCCCTTTTGCTGTCTCGTCCCCAAGACCGAGAACAGAAACAGAACCGGAAAACACGAGGGCAAGCCCGATGCCGATGACAGAAAACGGAGCGATGGTCATGACGTCCTGCCAATTGCTTCCGTCAATCGCGCCTGTCATCCAGTACAGAACATCCTCTCCCGACTCATTTAAAATAATGACGGCCTGTGTCATGGAGGAGAGGAACAAATGCACCGCCATTCCCGATAGCGCCAGCTTGACTGGTGTCATTCCGCCGGATGAGGCAATCATATACACAATCGCGCCGCCTGCTGCCGCACCCGCAAAAGCGAATACAACGGAAGAATAGGGCGATGCCGGCAGAATGACGAGAGAAGCAACGACAAAAAGCGATGCGCCCGCATTCACACCGAAAATTTGAGGTGAAGCCAGAGGGTTTCTAGTCATGGCCTGCATCAGCGCCCCTGCTACGGCAAGGCTGGCACCGACGAAAACGCCGATTAATGTGCGGGGAAGGCGAAGAGTAGAGATGATGAGCTGTTCCTTTGAACCGTCCCATACAAAAAGATATTTCAATGAATCTATGATGCCGATGTCTGAGGCTCCTACTGATAGATTCAGCCCAAGCCCGAATATAAAAATGATCAGTGCGATGATAAATATCATCAGTCTCGATGATAAGCGCCGTTTGGCTGAATGATACAACAGTCTCACTTCCTTACTGCGTCTGATTGCAAAAACGAAGAAGCAAGGATTTCCCCTCGCTTCTCATAGTCTTACTTATTATACACTTTTTTGAGGACGTCTTTGGCGCTTGTTTCACTAGACTTGATCCCTCTGAATCTTGTCCAAGTGTCACGGTCTGCATCATAGACTTGTCCGTTTTTCACCGCTTTGAGATTTTTCCAGAGCGGGTTCGTTTTCCACTCGTCTACAATTGTCTTGCCTTCGTTGGCTGAGATGAACAAAATATCTGGATCGATTTTGCTCAATTGCTCAAGGCTGACCTCTTGATAGGCTTCATTTGATTTCACTGCGTGCGTAAAGCCGAGCATTTTAAAGATTTCTCCGTCATAAGATGAGGACGTATGAAGCTGGAATGAATCTGCTCTAGCAACCCCAAGAACGATGTTGCGGTTTTCATCTTTCGGAAGCTCCGCTTTTAGATCGTTGATGACTTTGTTGTGATCAGCAAGCTTTTCTTTTCCTTCATCTTCTTTATTTAACGCTTTAGCAATGGTTGTAAAGCTGTCGATCGTTTCGTCATATGTCGCTTCCCGGCTTTTTAATTCAATCGTCGGGGCGATTTGTTTCAGCTGTTTATAAATGTTTTTATGGCGTTCAGCATCAGCGATGATGATATCAGGCTTTAAGGAACTGATGACCTCTAGATTCGGTTCGCTGCGTGTGCCTACCGATGTATAATCAATTGAGCTGCCGACAAGCTTTTTAATCATATCTTTTTTGTTGTCATCGGCGATGCCCACCGGCGTAATGCCGAGGTTGTAGACAGCATCCAAGAATGAAAGCTCAAGGACAACCACCCGCTTAGGTGTGCCGCTTACTGGCGTTTTTCCTTCTTCGTGCTGGATCACTCTTGAATCCTTAGACTTGCTTTCGCTGCTTCCGCTGTTATTCTGGCTTGATGAACAGCCGGATACAATGAAGCAGGCGATTAATAGAACACTCATGATGGCAATCAACTTGTTAGAATAGGTGCGCATGTCATTCTTCCTTTTTTTAGATTTAGTAATGAGAATCATTATCACATGTAAACACTATAATAGCATGGCTCATCATGTCAATATTTTTTTAGTAAAGAAAGCGTCGGTTTTACTGCTTTCTCATGAAAGCATCATCAGACACAAATAAATGGTATACAGCATCGCCGTGTCTCCGAGACAAAAACGCTTGGGCATTAGCTTTAGAGTTTTTAAGCATATCAGCATTAACATAAGGAAGGAGAGCGCCGAGATAACCGGACAATTTCTTTTCTATTTCTTCTGCGAGCGCGAATTCAATGTCGCCGATATTCATGATAATCGAGAAGACAAAGTCGATATCGATATGAAAATGTTCCTCAGCAAAGACCGCAAGCTCGTGAATTCCGGGTGAACAGCCGGCGCGCTGATGGAAAATCTGTTTGACTAAATCACTCACAACCCATGCATTGTATTGCTGTTCTGGTGAAAAGTATTGCATTAGACATACCTCCTGCTCGTACGGATAAAGACAGCAATTCATGATCGTTTGCTCCGTGCAGCGGTTTCTCTTTGATTTTGATTTTTCTGAAAATATTCCCCGTTCCTATCACTTTACCATGGGCGGAAAATAAATGGCTACTACCATTCTTCCTGTTTTTCGCTTCAATGTTCTGGGATCTGTTTCATCTATATGCGACCGGGTATGAAAGAAATATAGTAATCATGAAGGAGGAATGTCGGAATGAAACCAGTTGTAAAAGAGTATACAAACGACGAACAGCTCATGAAGGATGTAGAAGAATTACAGCAAATGGGTGTTGCGAAAGAGGATGTATACGTCTTAGCTCACGACGATGACAGAACGGAACGGCTGGCAGACAACACGAACGCCAACACGATCGGAGCCAAAGAAACGGGTTTTAAGAATGCGGTAGGAAACGTGTTTAATAAAAAAGGAGACGAGCTCCGCAATAAAATTCATGAAATCGGCTTTTCTGAAGATGAAGCCGCTCAATTCGAAAAACGTTTGGATGAAGGGAAAGTGCTTCTCTTTGTAACAGACAATGAAAAAGTGAAATCCTGGGCTTAATGCAGGGATAGAACCCAAAAGGCAAACTTCGGCCTTTTGGGTTTTTTGCGGTTTTTGCGGTGCATGTTTTGCAGAATGCCGCAATTAGATAGCGGAACATTTTCGGTTCTGGATGTCCCTCAATTTGCTATTATATTTTTGTGATAAATTGGAATAAAATCTCACAAAATAGAAAATGGGGGTTCATAGTGGATGAAAAAAGTGATGTTAGCTACGGCTCTATTCTTAGGGTTGACTCCAGCTGGCGCAAACGCGGCTGATTTGGGCCATCAGACATTAGGGTCAAATGATGGCTGGGGCGCGTACTCGACGGGCACGACAGGCGGATCAAAAGCATCGTCCTCGAACGTGTATACCGTCAGCAACAGAAACCAGCTTGTCTCAGCATTAGGCAAGGATACCAACACAACGCCAAAAATCATTTATATCAAGGGAACAATTGACATGAATGTGGATGACAATTTGAAGCCGCTTGGTTTAAATGACTATAAAGATCCAGAGTACGATTTGAACAAATATTTGAAAGCCTATGATCCAAGCACATGGGGCAAAAAAGAGCCTTCCGGAACACAAGAAGAAGCCAGAGCACGCTCTCAGAAAAACCAAAAAGCACGGGTCATGCTGGATATTCCTGCAAACACGACAATCGTCGGTTCAGGTACAAATGCCAAAATTGTGGGCGGAAACTTCCAAATCAAGAGTGATAACGTCATTATCCGCAATCTCGAATTCCAGGATGCCTATGATTATTTTCCGCAATGGGATCCAACTGACGGAAGCTCAGGAAACTGGAACTCTCAATACGACAACATCACGATAAACGGAGGCACGCATATATGGATTGACCATTGTACATTTAATGACGGCTCACGTCCGGACAGCACATCGCCAAAGTATTTCGGCAGAGAATATCAGCACCATGACGGACAAACTGATGCTTCTAACGGTGCTAACTATATCACGATGTCTTACAACTATTATCACGATCATGATAAAAGCTCCATTTTCGGATCAAGCGACAGCAAAACATCTGATGATGGCAAATTGAAAATTACGCTTCACCATAACCACTACAAAAATATCGTCCAGCGTGCACCGAGAGTCCGCTTCGGGCAGGTTCACGTATACAATAACTATTATGAAGGCAGCACAAGCTCCTCAGGTTATGCCTTCAGCTATGCGTGGGGAATCGGAAAGTCATCTAAAATTTATGCTCAAAACAATGTTATTGACGTACCTGGACTGTCAGCTGCTAAAACAATCAGCGTATTCAGCGGGGGAACGGCTTTGTATGATTCCGGCACCTTGCTGAACGGTACGCAGATCAGCGCATCGGCTGCAAACGGGCTGAGCTCTTCTGTCGGATGGACACCATCTCTGCACGGATCAATTGATGCTTCCGCGAATGTGAAGTCAAATGTTATATCTCAAGCGGGCGCGGGTAAACTAAATTAAGAAATGAAAAAAACACAAAGGGCTGCTCACCTTTGTGTTTTTTTAATTAATTAAAATGTTTATTAACTTAGTTAAGGAGTAGAATGGGAAAGGGGATCGGAAAACAAGTATATAGGAGGAGACCTATTTATGGCTTCAGAAAAAGACGCAGGAAAACAGTCAGCAGTAAAGCTTGTTCCATTGCTTATTACTGTCGCTGTGGGACTAATCATCTGGTTTATTCCCGCTCCGTCCGGACTTGAACCTAAAGCTTGGCATTTGTTTGCGATCTTTGTCGCGACAATTATCGGCTTTATCTCCAAGCCCTTGCCAATGGGTGCAATTGCAATTTTTGCATTGGCGGTTACTGCACTAACTGGAACACTATCAATTGAGGATACACTAAGCGGATTCGGAAATAAGACCATTTGGCTTATCGTGATCGCATTCTTTATTTCCCGGGGATTTATCAAAACCGGGCTCGGTGCGAGAATTTCGTATGTATTCGTTCAGAAATTCGGGAAAAAAACCCTTGGACTTTCTTATTCACTGCTGTTCAGTGATTTAATACTTTCACCTGCTATTCCAAGTAATACGGCGCGTGCAGGAGGCATTATATTTCCTATTATCAGATCATTATCCGAAACATTCGGATCAAGCCCGGCAAATGGAACAGAGCGAAAAATCGGCGCATTCTTATTGAAAACCGGTTTTCAGGGGAATCTGATCACATCTGCTATGTTCTTAACGGCAATGGCGGCAAACCCGCTGATTGCCAAGCTGGCCCATGATGTCGCAGGGGTGGACTTAACATGGACAAGCTGGGCAATTGCCGCGATAGTTCCGGGACTTGTAAGCTTAATCATCACACCGCTTGTGATTTACAAGCTGTATCCGCCGGAAATTAAAGAAACACCGGACGCAGCGAAAATCGCAACCGAAAAACTGAAAGAAATGGGACCATTTAAAAAATCAGAGCTTTCCATGGTTATTGTGTTTCTTTTAGTGCTTGCTCTTTGGATTTTTGGCGGCAGCTTCAACATCGACGCAACCACAACCGCACTGATCGGATTGTCAGTTCTTTTATTATCACAGGTTCTGACTTGGGATGATATCAAGAAAGAACAGGGCGCTTGGGATACGCTCACTTGGTTTGCGGCGCTTGTCATGCTGGCCAACTTCCTGAATGAGTTAGGCATGGTGTCTTGGTTCAGCAATGCCATGAAATCATCCGTATCAGGATTCTCTTGGATTGTGGCGTTCTTAATCTTAATTGTTGTGTATTATTATTCTCATTATTTCTTTGCAAGTGCAACAGCCCACATTAGTGCGATGTATTCAGCATTCCTGGCTGTCATCGTGGCAGCGGGCGCACCGCCGCTTTTAGCAGCGCTGAGCCTCGCATTCTTCAGCAATCTGTTCGGGTCAACAACTCACTACGGTTCTGGAGCGGCTCCGGTCTTCTTCGGAGCAGGCTACATTTCGCAAGGCAAATGGTGGTCTATCGGATTTATCCTGTCGATCGTTCATATTGTCACATGGCTTGTGATCGGCGGATTATGGTGGAAAGTACTAGGTATATGGTAGAAAGAAAAAGGCAGACTTCGTCTGCCTTTTTTATTTTCTCTTCATTTAACTATCTGCAAAAAATATTTCCTCCTATGTTTTATCCTTCACAAGAAAATGGATTTTGAAAAATAAGAAAATTCCCTATAAAAAATGATATGATCTAGGGTAGAAAGGACGGCTGGTGCTGTGGTGAAAAAGCGGGTCCATTTTTCCCTGCAAACAAAAATAATGGGGCTCATTGCGGCTCTGCTGGTCTTTGTCATTGGTGTGCTGACCATTACGTTAGCCGTTCAGCATACACAGGAGGAACGGAGACAGGCAGAGCAGCTGGCGGTTCAAACGGCGAGAACCATTTCCTATATGCCGCCGGCTAAAGAGCTCATTGAGAGAAAAGGCGGACATGCGGCTGAGACGCAAGAGGTCATTGAACAAATGAAAGAACAGACTGGCGCGTATGCCATTTATGTGTTGGACGAAAAAGGAGACATTCGGAGCGCCTCGGAAAAAAGCGGTCAAAAGAAGCTGGAGCGCAGCAGAGAAATTTTGTTTGGCGGCTCGCATGTTTCTGAAACAAAAGCAGATGGACGAAGAGTCATCAGAGGGAGCGCGCCGATCATTAAAGAGCAGAAGGGATACAGCCAAGTAATCGGCAGCGTGTCTGTTGATTTTCTGCAAACGGAGACGGAGCAAGGCATCAAAAAGCATCTGAGAAACTTGAGTGTGATCGCTGTGCTTGTGCTGCTGCTCGGATTTGCCGGTGCCGCCGCGCTGGCAAAAAGCATCAGGAAGGATACGCTTGGCCTTGAGCCGCATGAGATCGCGGCTCTTTATCGGGAAAGGAATGCAATGCTTTTTGCGATTAGAGAAGGAATCATTGCCACCAATCGTGAAGGCGTCGTCACCATGATGAACGTGTCGGCGGCCGAGATGCTGAAGCTTCCCGAGCCTGTGATCCATCTTCCTATTGAGGACGTCATGCCGGGAGCCGGGCTGAAGTCTGTGCTTGAACAAGGAGACATGCTGCCGAACCAGGAGGTAAGTGTCAATGATCAAGTTTTTATTATCAATACGAAAGTGATGACTCAAGGCGGGCAGGCGTATGGGATTGTCGTCAGCTTCCGGGAGAAAACAGAGCTGAAAAAGCTGATCGACACACTGACAGAGGTTCGCAAATATTCTGAGGATCTCAGGGCGCAGACCCATGAATTCTCAAATAAGCTGTACGCGATCTTAGGGCTGCTTGAGCTCGGTGAGTATGATGAAGCCATTGAGCTGATTAAAGAAGAATACGCGATACAAAATGAACAGCATGATATTTTATTCCAAAACATCCATTCGCAGCAGGTGCAGGCGATTTTGCTGGGAAAAATAAGCAAGGCATCGGAAAAAAAGGTCAAGCTGTCTATTGATGAGAACAGCTCGCTCGCGCCTCTTCCTGCACATATCGGCTTGTCCCATCTCATTACGATTATTGGCAACTTAATTGATAACGCTTTCGAAGCGGTAGCAGAGCAAAGCGTGAAGGAGGTTTTGTTTTTCATCACGGATATGGGCCATGATATTGTCATCGAAGTATCAGACACAGGGCCCGGTGTACCGCCCGATAAGATGGAAGCTGTATTTCAAAGAGGCTATTCTTCAAAGGGGATGAAGAGAGGCTACGGTCTGGCTAATGTCAAAGACTCAGTGCATGAACTGGGCGGCTGGATCGAACTGGCGAACCAAAAAAGTGGCGGTGCGGTATTCACTGTATTTATACCGAAGGAGAAACAAAGGGGGAATCCATTTGATTCACATCGCGATTGCGGAGGATGATTTTCGGGTTGCGCAAATCCATGAGAGATTGATTGAACAGCTTGATGGATTCAAGATTATCGGAAAAGCGGCCAATGCCAAAGAGACAATGGCGCTTTTGGAGGAACAAAAGGCTGATTTGCTTCTGCTCGATATTTATATGCCGGACGAGCTTGGGACCACATTGATTCCTGAGATACGAAGCCGATTTCCTGAAGTGGACATTATGATCATCACAGCGGCAACAGAAACGCGTCATTTACAGGAAGCGCTCAGGGCAGGGATTGCCCACTATTTGATCAAACCCGTAACGGCTGACAAGTTCAGACAAGTGCTGCTTCAGTATAAAGAAAAAAGGAAGCTGCTTTTGTCTCAGCCGGAGGTCAGCCAATCCATGATCGATCATATTTTCGGGAACGGTGTGAAGACATCTTTGCCGGCAGAGAATTTGCCGACAGGCATTAATTCGATAACACTGCGAAAAATTAAAGAAGCGCTTCGGAATGCAGCAGAAGGATTGACAGCAGAAGAGCTTGGGGAAAAAATGGGGGCGTCACGAACGACTGCCCGCCGCTATGCCGAGTACCTTGTGGCAAAGGAAGAAGCAAGAGCCGAGCTTGAATACGGGATTATCGGCAGGCCGGAGAGAAAATATTATTTGGCGGCGGACTAGATATGAAAAAGTATATGATCCTATTGATTGCTCTATTGATCTTTATGCAGGGGGACATCAGGCAGGCGGCTGCGCCGCGCCTGCCAGACGGGCCAATTGAAATTGTCGTCCCCGCTGAGCCTTCTGGCGGCTGGGATGTCACAGCGCAGGCGATCCAATCTGTTCTGAGGCAGAAGCAGATCGTGAAGGGTGAGGTTCATGTTGTCTATAAACCCGGCGGCGGGGGAGAGAAAGGCTGGAAATATGTCAATGAAAGCAGTAAACAGACCATCAGCATGACGTCCAGTTTAATCCTGAGCAATGATCTTCTCGGGCAAAGCAAATTAAAAACAGACGATTTTACCCCGCTCGCCATTCTCTCCAAGGAATGGCAGACTGTTGCATTGCCAAAAGGATCAGCGTTAACAAACGGCAAGGATTTGCTGAATGAGATTAAGATGCATCCCGGCAAGGTGAAAATCGGCTTTGCGCCGGGGCTTGGCAATGATGATCAGCTCTCGTTTGTCAGAGCGGCTGATATGTACGGCATTGACCCTTTTGACATTCAATTTTTGCAGTATGACAGCAGTGAGCAGCTCATTCAGGCGCTGTTCAGACATGAGATAGAAGCGGCTTCCATGACACTTTCTGAAGCGAAACCATATGAGCGGCACGGCGATATCACATTAGCTGCTGTAACGTCTGATAAAAGGCTTCCAGGTTTTCCTGATGTTCCGACGTGGAAGGAGCAGGGGATCCCGTTTGTGTTTTCTCATTGGAGAGGGGTTTTGGGCCCGAAAAACATGTCGGAGGAAGAGATTTCTTACTGGGATCAAGCGCTAAAGAAGGTCACATCCTCGCCTGAGTGGAAGCGGAAAATAAACGAACAGGATTGGGAAAGCTTTTATTTGAACAGCAGGGAAACGAAACGGTTTCTTGACCAGCAATCCGTTTTTTATCAAAGCATTATGACAGGACATTAAGATCCCGGCATTCCGGGATCTTTTTGATATACCCAGAAATGACCAAAAAGAACAAAACGGTTTTAAAAAATTAAAAATACAAAAAAACCTATTTATTTACTTGCGAATGGTTTTCCCATACGATGGCAAAAAGGCAAGACAAAAAGGGGAGTAAGGGAGAAAAAATGTAAGCGGATTCATTTAAGGGGGAATGGGTGTGTTAGCAATCTTAGGCTTTCTCATGATGCTCGTGTTTATGGCATTGATCATGACAAAACGGCTTTCTGTACTGACAGCGTTAGTTTTGACGCCGATTGTGTTTGCGCTGATCGCCGGATTTGGATTTACTGAAGTCGGGGACATGATGATTTCGGGGATTCAGCAGGTAGCGCCGACTGCGGTCATGATTATGTTTGCGATCTTATATTTTGGGATTATGATTGATACAGGGCTGTTTGATCCGATGGTTGGCAAAATCTTAAGCATGGTCAAAGGCGACCCGTTAAAAATTGTTGTCGGGACGGCGGTTCTTACGATGCTCGTCGCTTTGGACGGGGATGGCTCGACCACGTATATGATTACGACAAGCGCAATGCTTCCGCTCTATCTGCTGCTTGGCATCCGGCCGATTATCCTGGCGGGAATCGCGGGAGTCGGCATGGGGATCATGAACACGATTCCGTGGGGTGGCGCGACGCCGCGGGCGGCGAGCGCGCTGGGGGTTGATCCGGCTGAGCTTACAGGGCCGATGATTCCTGTCATCGCAAGCGGGATGCTTTGTATGGTTGCAGTTGCGTATGTGCTTGGAAAAGCGGAACGAAAGCGCCTTGGGGTGATTGAACTGAAACAGCCGGCCAATGCCAATGAACCGGCGGCTGCGGTTGAAGATGAGTGGAGGCGGCCGAAGCTGTGGTGGTTCAATTTATTGTTAACGCTTTCTTTGATAGGATGTTTAGTATCGGGTAAAGTCAGTTTAACCGTACTGTTTGTCATTGCTTTCTGTATTGCACTGATTGTGAATTATCCAAACCTTGAGCATCAGAGACAGCGCATCTCGGCGCATTCCAGCAACGTGCTGGCTATTGGCTCAATGATTTTTGCGGCAGGGGTTTTTACGGGGATTTTGACAGGCACCAAAATGGTTGATGAAATGGCGATTTCGCTCGTGTCTATGATTCCTGAACAAATGGGCGGATTGATCCCGGCGATTGTGGCCTTAACCAGCGGCATTTTCACATTTCTGATGCCGAATGACGCATATTTCTACGGGGTGCTGCCGATTTTATCAGAAACGGCTGTCGCATATGGTGTGGATAAAGTGGAAATTGCCAGAGCCTCTATCATCGGCCAGCCGATTCATATGCTGAGCCCGCTTGTGCCGTCTACTCATTTGCTTGTCGGACTTGTCGGGGTTTCTATTGACGACCATCAAAAATTCGCATTGAAATGGGCGGTTCTCGCAGTGATCGTCATGACGGCTATCGCTCTATTGATCGGTGCGATCTCTATTTCCGTATGATAATTCAAGCGTAATGACACACACTAACGGCATACAACATACCGGAGGTGTCATCATGAGTGATCCTTATATGCCGCTGACTTCGGTCAGAAGCGGAACGGGGTTCGAAGCGGCAAAAGGGGTGCACGGCTTGACCGTGCAAATTGCGAATGTCTATTTTATTCAGCTGCCTTCTGAACCTCGCTCATTTGTTTTAATTGATGCGGGCATGCCTCAATCAGCCGACATGATTGTAAGTGAAGCCAAACAAAGATTCGGCGATGATTTTCAGCTGAGGGCGATTATCCTCACACACGGGCACTTTGATCATATCGGGGCAATCGAAGGGATCCTTGAGCATTGGGATGTTCCTGTGTATGTCCATTCTCGGGAAATGCCTTATGTAACAGGTAAAAAGGATTATCCTCCGGCTCGTCCTGACAGCAAGAGCGGGCTGGTTGCCAAGCTGTCGCCGCTGTTTCCGCGGCACTCCATCGATATTTCCTCACATGTGCAGACACTGCCGGAAGACGGCTCTGTACCGTTTCTTGACGAGTGGATGTGGATTGCGACTCCGGGACACACGCCGGGCCATATTTCGTTATTCCGCGAGGACGGACGCGTGCTTGTATCAGGCGATGCAGTCATTACCGTGGAACAGGAGAAAATGGCTGACGTCCTGATTCAAAAACAAGAGCTTCATGGGCCGCCGGCTTATTTCACGCCTGACACAGAGACGGCTGCCGAATCCATTCAGAAGCTTGCCGGCCTTGAACCGGAAGTACTGCTGACGGGGCATGGCATACCGATGACCGGCAAAAACTTTCGCAGTGACTTAATTGAATTGGCAAATCGTTTAGCGTCTCTTTAACACCCACACACGCGGGTGTTTTTTATTGTTTTCCAAGAAGATACAGAAAAATCATTTGTCTTCCGGCTTAAAAACGATACAATGAAAAGCATGAATGCGATTTGAAGGGGAGAGTTTGTTGGAAGAAAAAGAAATACTTTGGAACGAAGCGAAAGCGTTTATTGCCGCATGCTATCAGGAATTGGGCAAGGAAGAGGAAGTGAAAGACCGTCTCGATAGCATTAAAAGTGAAATTGACCGGACCGGAAGCTATGTACATACGAGGGAAGAGCTTGCGCACGGGGCAAAAATGGCTTGGAGAAACAGCAACCGCTGCATCGGCAGATTGTTCTGGAATTCGCTGAATGTCATCGACAGACGTGACGTCCGGACGAAGGAAGAAGTGCGTGACGCCCTCTTTCATCATATTGAAACCGCCACCAATAACGGGAAAATCAGGCCGACCATTACGATTTTCCCTCCGGAAGAGAAGGGTGAAAAGCAAGTCGAGATATGGAATCATCAGCTGATCCGGTACGCTGGATATGAATCAGACGGAGAAAGAATCGGCGACCCGGCTTCCCGTTCCCTGACCGCAGCCTGCGAAGAGCTCGGCTGGCGCGGAGAGCGAACGGATTTTGACCTGCTGCCGCTCATTTTTCGCATGAAAGGCGACGAACAGCCGGTCTGGTATGACCTGCCGCGATCACTTGTGATCGAGGTTCCAATCACACATCCGGATATCGAAGCGTTTTCTGATCTGGAGCTGAAATGGTACGGCGTGCCGATTATTTCTGATATGAAGCTTGAGGTCGGGGGCATTCATTATAATGCCGCACCGTTTAACGGCTGGTATATGGGCACGGAAATCGGAGCGAGAAACCTGGCAGATGAAAAGCGGTACGACAAGCTCAAAAAAGTCGCGTCCGTTATCGGCATTTCTACTGATTACAATACGGATTTATGGAAGGATCAAGCGCTTGTTGAATTGAATAAAGCTGTGCTGCACTCGTATAAAAAGCAAGGTGTCAGCATCGTTGACCATCATACCGCGGCAAGCCAGTTTAAACGGTTTGAAGAACAGGAGGAAGAAGCGGGCAGAAAGCTGACGGGGGACTGGACGTGGCTGATTCCGCCGATTTCACCCGCTGCCACTCATATCTTCCACCGTTCCTATGACAACACAATCGTTAAGCCAAACTACTTTTATCAGGATAAGCCTTACGAGTAAACAACGGAAAAACGGTGATGGCCTTCAAGGCTGCGGGATTCAGTGACAGAGACGTCGGTAACATTTGAGAAAGGGCTGCCTTTCTTTACAGCCTCAAGAAACGATTGTAAGGCGTTTTCCGGGCCTTCTGCCAAAATCTCGACACGGCCGTCATCTCGGTTTTTGACCCAGCCGGCCAGTTTTCGCTTATCGGCTTCCATTTGAACAAAATAGCGAAAGCCCACACCTTGAACCCGGCCGTTTACAACGATTCGGTATTGAAGCATGTAAAAACCACCTTTTCTTTTTATGATAATCAATCATTTTACAACCTGTAAAGGGGATGTGTTTGTATGAAACCAGCGCATTATTCAGTTCTTTCTCTTAATCTAGGCAAGCCGCAGACGCTTGAATATGACGGAAAGAAAATCGAAACCGGCATCATGAAGCGGCCGGCTGATTCCGCTGTCATGCTGTATCGGGAGAATTTTGAAGGAGACGGACAGGCGGACCTCGTCAATCACGGCGGACCTGATAAGGCTGTCTGTGTCTACCCGGCGGAGCATTATCCGTATTGGGAAGAGTTCATCTCAAGACCGCTGCCAAACGCCGCATTTGGTGAAAATCTGACGGTCACGGGCCTGACCGAGGAGAACGTTTGCATCGGGGATGTGTTCAAGCTTGATGAAGCTGTTGTTCAGGTCAGCCAGCCGCGCCAGCCGTGTGTAAAGCTGGCGAAAAAGTTTGGTGTAAAGGAAATGGTGCTGAAGGTTCAGCAAACCGGCTATACCGGCTTTTATTTTCGCGTGCTGGAAGAGGGCAGAGTGGCTCCCGGCGCCAAACTGGAATTGCTGTCCAGAGGAGCGGCAAGCATCTCAGTCCAATTCGCAAACCGTATCAACTACCATGACACAAAAAATCTTGCTGCCATTGAGCGGATTTTAAGTGAAGACGCACTGTCGGAAAGCTGGAGAGCGTCATTTATGAAAAAAAGGGACAGGCTGCAGCCCGCTGAATAGAAAAAAAGCCGCGCATATCAACGTGCGCGGCTTTACCATTTTTAAGATTGTTTTTTCTTTGTTTCAAGCAGGTTGGCAAGAAAATAGGTTTTATAGCTTTGAAGCTTTCTTCCTTCATGGTGCGTGATCCCCTGCTTTTTTAATTCTGCCACATACCAGCCTTTACTGCCGTAATGCATGTCAGAAAACTCCTTTCCCTATCTCTCCCAATGGAGAGGATTTTACCAAACGATTGGCATTGTAACATCCATGAAAAGATGCTGAAAAGAGGTGCGGGAAAAACTGAGCCTTTCGCACTAGCTGTACGAATGTTCTTCTGTATGTATATGCGGAGTAAAGCTGAATATGATTTAATGGCCGGTTAGTTTCATCATGACAACGCCAAATGTCATAATGCTGAACACAATGCCGATATATGTGAGCATCCCGTTTTTTTTCTTCACGCCGTAAACGGTCATAATGATGCCTTCAATGAAAAAAATGATGCCGAAAATAATAAACCACATGCAGATAAAGGCTCCTTTCACAGACATAATAGTAGTGTAGCATATCTGGAAGAGCCGGGCTGTGACAATATCAAGAAAGCCGGGCAGCATATGTGCCCGGCTCGTGTTTTTATTGTTTATCAACCAATTTGACCAGCAGCTGTGCCAAATGTTGTTTTTCATCTTCGTCCGCAACGCTCCAAATCTCTTGCAGCAGCATTTCTTCACTGTTTTGCGGCTCTTCATGCTTCTTGAGGTAGTCTCCCAGGATCGCGGCGCTTTTCACAAGCTTGCCGTCATCCAATCCCAGCTTTCTGCCTCGGTTAACTTGTTTTTTCAGGTAGTCTTTAAATTCCTCGAAGTCTTTTAAAATTTCTTCTTTTGTTGTGCCATGCATTGCATTCATTTCGTTTTCAATTTGGATTTTTTCTTGATCTCTGTTCATTGCAATACCTCCTCCTGCAGAATAGTGATGCTTTACCTGCAATTGGCGGAGGTTAAACCATCCGGCAGCCCGGAATGTGTTTTACAGTTTTGTCAGGATAATCGGTTCATCTTTTGTGATGACGATGGTGTGTTCAACTTGGGCAACCATGCTTTTATCCGGTGTCTTGAACGTCCAGCCGTCTCCAGCTTCAACAATCGTTTCTGCTTTCGTTGAAATAAACGGTTCAAGCGCGATAACTGTGCCGTTTTTGAAAAGCGCGTTATCAAACGGATCATAATAGTTCATGATGTGGTTCGGCGCTTCATGCAGGCTTCTGCCGATTCCGTGGCCGGTCAGGGTTTTGATGACGGTAAAGCCTTGAGAGCGTGCCTCATGATAAACGGCTCTTCCGATTTGGTTTTGGCGCTTGCCTGCTTTTGCCTGCTGCAGCCCTTTTTGAAAAGCGTCTTCCGCGCATTGGCAAAGCTTATGAAGGCGTTCTTCTCCTTCACCGAGCACAAATGAGATGCCTGTGTCGGAATAGAAACCGCCAAATTCAGCGGAGATGTCAATATTTACAAGATCTCCGGCTTTTAAAATTTTGGAGGTGCTTGGTATGCCGTGAGCCACTTCATCATTTACACTGATGCATGTCACGCCCGGAAAGTCGTATTCCTTCTCAGGAGCTGAAACGGCGCCGTGCTCATCAAGCACCGCTTTTCCGATAAGGTCAAGGTCTTTTGTGCTCATTCCGGGCTCTGCTTTCCGTTTCATTTCTTCACGCGCCAGCGCGACGATTCTTCCGATTTTTTTCAGGCCTTCTAATTCTTGATCGTTTGTTACAATCATCTGTCATTCCCGCTTTCTTTTAAATAATCTAGATTAAGCTTACCACAACTGTCTTAAAAATAGGAAACACACGGACCTGGGAAAAAAGAAATACTCCGGGAAAATTGGTATAGATCACTAGATATCTTATATGGTATATTTGAAAAAAAAGGGTATGAGGGGGATGGGTATGCTTTCATTTTTACAAAAACTCGGGAAGTCATTTATGCTCCCGATTGCGGTTCTGCCTGCAGTTGGAATAATCCTTGCGCTTGGCAGAGAGGATGTATTTAATATCCCGTTTATCTATCAAGCGGGGACGGCGGTTTTTGATCATCTGCCGCTTATTTTCGCGATCGGGATTGCCATCGGCATTTCAAAGGACAGCAATGGGGCCGCGGGTTTATCAGGGGCGATATCGTATCTGATGCTTGACGCGGCGACAAAGACAATTGATAAAACAAACAACATGGCGGTATTTGGGGGAATCATTGCTGGTTTAATAGCCGGTTACACCTATAACCGCTTCAAGGATACAAAGCTGCCTGAATATCTTGGATTCTTCAGCGGCAGACGGCTTGTGCCGATTGTAACAGCCATTATTACGATTATTTTAGCCGGCATATTCGGAGTTGTCTGGCCGCCGATTCAATCGGGCATTAATGCGTTTGGAGAATGGATGCTGGGGCTCGGCGGCATTGGAGCTGGCATATTCGGCCTGTTCAACAGGCTGTTAATTCCGCTTGGCCTTCACCACGTGCTGAACAATATTTTCTGGTTCCAATTCGGAGAATATAACGGAGTGACAGGTGATCTGGCGCGCTTTTTCGCGAAAGATCCAACAGCGGGCACATATATGACCGGATTCTTCCCAATTATGATGTTCGGTCTTCCGGCGGCATGTCTGGCTATGGTTGTAACTGCGAAGCCGTCAAAACGGAAAGCGACGGCGGGAATGATGATCGGGTTTGCCTTGACTGCGTTTATTACAGGGATTACGGAGCCGATTGAGTTTGCATTTATGTTTTTATCTCCGCTTTTATACGCTGTTCACGCGGTCTTAACCGGGCTGTCTTTATTTATCGTCAACTGGCTCGGCATCCGCACAGGTTTCTCTTTCTCAGCCGGAGCCATCGATTATGTGCTCAGCTACGGAATCGCAGAAAAACCGCTGCTTCTGCTTCTGGTAGGTATATGCTATGCGGCAATATACTTTATCGTGTTTTATGTACTGATTAAGGCATTGAATTTAAAAACGCCGGGACGGGAAGATGATGACATTGATGAAGTGCTGGATGAAAATACAGCTCAGGATGTCAATGAAAACATCATGCTGAAAGGGCTCGGCGGAAAAGAAAACCTTCAAACCATTGATCATTGCGCCACAAGACTGCGGCTGACTGTGAAGGATACCGCTTTAGTGAATGAAGCGCTGTTAAAGAAAGCAGGCGCAAAAGGGGTTGTCAAATCAGGCGGGCAATCGGTTCAAGTGATCATTGGCCCAAATGTGGAATTTGCGGCGGAGGAATTAAGAGCTGCGGTGAAATAAAAAAGCAGAGAGGCTAGCCTCTCTGCTTTTTCTTATTTATCTTCGTCATCCGTTGACGTTTCGGAAGAATCCTCGCCATGTTTTGTGTAATCATAATCAGAAGGGTTCACCTTCGTAAAGCCTTTCGGCTCGTAGAAACGCAGCAGGTCTCCGTTTATGATTTTATCGGACATTTCAAGTTCCTTCTTGACGAGTGAGTCTTCTGACTTGTCGACTTCAGATTCATCAAGCTCTTTTCCGGTTTTCGTATCGTAATACTTGCCGGATACTTTCGTGTACTTCGGTGAAATAAAGTCTCCGTTACGGAACGGAATGACTTCACGGTGTTCTTTAGATAAAATATCAGAACCGGACATCAGATAGTCTTTCGTATCCACTCCGAGCAAATGCAGAATGGTCGGAGCCACATCAACGTCTCCGGCATATTTATGAACTTTCTCGCCTTTCACGCCGGCAGCGTGGATAAAGAGCGGCACCCGTTGAAGCTGGGCGTTGTCATAATCGGTAATTTCATCTTTGCCAAGGACTTTGGCCATCGCTTTATTGTGGTTTTCAGAGATGCCATAGTGGTCTCCGTACATCACGATAATCGATTTATCATATAACCCGTCTTTTTTCAGGTCATTGAAAAATTGTTCAATGGACTGATCAAGGTAATTGGCTGACTGGAAGTAGTTGTTGACGACAGAGTCACCAAAGTCTCCAGCCGGGAAGTCTGTATCCCCCTCATCCATTCCGAATGGGAAGTGGTTAGACAGGGTAATGAACTTCGTATAGAACGGCTGCGGCAGGCTTTCTAACAGCGGCATTGATTCTTTGAAGAACGGTTTGTCTTTCATGCCGTAGTTTTTCGTGTTTTCTTCGTTCATGTCATAGTAGGCAGAATCGAAGAACTTATCGATGCCTTCCGCTTTGTACATTTCGTTTCGGTTCCAGAACGTCTGCGTGTTTCCGTGGAACGTAGCAGATGTGTAATCCTTAGACTTCAGAATTGCAGGAACAGATTGAAGCGTGTTTTGCGCTTTGTTTACGAAAACTGAACCTTGAGCCAGCGGGTACAGAGAGTTTTCCATCATAAATTCCGCATCGGATGTTTTACCTTGTCCCGTTTGGTGGAAAAAGTTATCAAAGTAAAACGTTTCGTTGTCATGTGCCAATTTATTTAAGAACGGTGTGACTTCTTTGCCGTTAATTTTATAGTCAATGATAAATGACTGCAGAGATTCAAGAGAAACATAAATAACGTTTTTTCCTTCCGCTTTGCCGAAATACACGTTATTCGGCACGTCGTAATTGGCTTTCATGTAGTTTTCAACTTCCGTCACGTCGCTTGAATCGGCAAGCGCGCGCTGGCTGTTGGATTTGATATTCTGCACAGCGTCATAAATCGTAAAATTGTACGTTCCCAAGTATTTCACAAGATAGTTTCGGTCGAATGATCTTGTCAGCAATTCAGGACGGTCTGATTCCGCAACTGCCAGGTTGATTAGGAAAACCAGAATTGAAGACGCAAGAACGATTCGGAACGATTTTTTGCTCGACGTTTCGGCAGGCTTGTTCACTTTAATCGCCAAGATGATCAGAATGATCGTATCGATAAAGTAAAAGGCGTCAGTCGGTCTCATCAGCGAAAATGCGCTGTCGCCGAGTTGGCCGCCGTTTGTTTTAGCCTGCATAATGACCGGAATTGTAATAAAATCATTGAAAAATCTGTAGTACACAATGTTTGCGTACAGTAAAAAAGACATTAAAAAATGAATCACTATAATGGCTGTCTGCTGTAATTTTTTCTTGAACAAAAGACCAAAGCCAAGAAAGAACAAGCTTGAGCTGAGAGGATTCACAAAAAGCAATATTTTTTGTATCGTGTTGTCTATTCCTAAGTTGAAGTTAAGGACATAACCGACATACGTTTTGATCCATAATAGGACGACCGCGATTAAGAAGAAGGCCAGTCCTCTTTCTTTAATAAATGTTTTCATTGTTACACTCCTTTTTTCCGATCACAGTTCGAGCGAAACGATAGAAAAAACGAACGTATCAAATATAACACGAATCGGCGGATTAGAAAAGTGAAAATCGTACGATGGTAAAAGTGGCGAAAAACGCCGTCGAATCAATGTTTTTTTGACATATTGCCAAATGTAAAAAGAGGTTTCTTTTTAGAAATTAAGGAATAAAATGGTATTGTGACGGTTGTATGATAAAATATAAGCTGTAAATGAAAAGAGGTGGAAGGATGGATTTTTCTCATATTGTGTCTGAAGATAAAATTAAGCGCGCCATCAAAGACGGAGAATTTGAAAACCTCCCGGGAATGGGAAAGCCGCTGCCAAAAGATGACGCGGCACACTTGCCCGAATCGCTCCGCATGAGCTACCGTATGTTAAAAAATGCGGGAATGGCAGAGGACGAGGGTGCGCTCAAAAAAGAGCTTATGACCATCGACCATTTAATCGCAAAGTGCTATGACGACAAAGAACGCGAGCAATTAATGAGAAAAAAAACAGAAAAGCAGATGATGCTTGATAAGCTTGTCGACAAAAAAGGCATGTTTTCAAAGCCAGCGTCCGCTTTTTATAAGAATAAAGTATATGACCGGCTTGGACGAAACAGACCTTCTTCCAGCTGATTTTTCCTGTCTGAAGGATGGCGATTGATAACAGCCATCCTCTTTATGTTCCAGCAGTTCTCAGTCTTATAGGTTTATGTTTTTCCATCTGCGGGGAAATGAACTCATAAACGAAAAAAGGGTGATGGGATGGAACGACTATTGGAATGGATAGAGCGAATATCTGATTGGCTGTGGGGGCCGCCGCTAATCATCTTGCTGACGGGGACGGGATTGTACTTCACCATTTTGCTGAAATGTTTTCAATTTCGCTATCCGTTATATATTTTGAAGCAGACGATCGGCAGCGTAGGAAAAAAGCCGAAGGGAGAGGGCACAGTCACACCGCTTCAGGCATTGACGTCAGCCCTTAGCTCAACAATAGGTGCGGCGAACATTGTCGGTGTGCCTGCTGCTATTATGTTTGGCGGTCCCGGAGCGGTTTTTTGGATGTGGCTTATTGCCTTATTTGCGATGGCCATTAAGTTTTCTGAAAGTGTGCTTGCTGTTCATTACAGAGAAAAAAACGAGCAGGGGGAATTTGTCGGGGGACCGATGTTCTCTGTTGCGCTGATCGTGGAGCTGGTCCCGAGCATCATGGTTCAGGGGAATTCGGTTTCAGTCTCACTTGCCGAAACGTTTTCTTTCAATAAAATATACGCGGGAATCGGCATTGCATTTTTGATCGGGTTAGTGGTGATAGGAGGGGTCAAGCGGATCGGAAAAGTAACAGAGTTTATCGTGCCTCTTATGGCAGGGGCATACGCGGGAGCCGGTCTTCTGATTGTTCTCATGAATCTTTCATCAGTGCCGGCATTTTTCTCTCTCATCTTTTCCAATGCGTTTACCTCTTCTTCAGCAGTTGGAGGATTTGCAGGTGCTGCACTGGCTGAAACCGTTCGCTGGGGATTCGCCCGCGGGCTGTATTCTAATGAAGCAGGAATGGGAACAGCCCCGATTGCACATGCGGCGGCAATGACTGATCACCCTGTGAGGCAAGGGTTCTGGTCTGTGATCGGCATTGTCATTGACACCTTGATCATCTGCACCACCACGGCTTTTGTCGTCCTTGCATCCGGAGTCTGGACAGGGAAGAATGCCTCAAATGACCCGGCGGCACTGACGACGGCTGCATTTCAGCACTATTTCGGTTCTGGAGGAGGGTACTTCGTCTCGATTTCCCTCGTTTTCTTTGTTGTCTCGACCATTATGGTTGTCATTTTTTACGGCGTTAAGCAAGCTGAATTTCTGTTCGGGCGGCTGGCAGGACATGTGATCAAATTCGTTTATTTAGCGGCTATTATCATAGGTGCTGCTGGCGGAGCAAAAGCCATCTGGGGCTTTCTGGATCTAGCATTGGCTTTTATTCTCGTTCCGAATGTGATTGCACTGTTGTTATTGAGCAGAAAGGTAAAAGCGTTATATACCGAATTTTTTACATCTGAACAGTATTATCTGAAAGATAGAGGAAAAACAAAACAGAACTCTGTTTATCAGACAAAAGAGGCCAAAAATTCTTAGTGTTTTGCTTTGGCGGCGAACATCGCTTTGCTTTTGATGATCAAAAAGATGAATAAAAGCAGCAAAAGGGAAATCAATACATTGATGATCGGCTTGATTCTGTTAAAGTCGATCAGCTGCTTTGTATTTAGAAAGAACCAAAATCTGGATACGACTAAAACATGCCGGTTGGTGTTACATGGCTTTCAGGTCGACTTTTGAATGTAAGAAGGAAAGTCCGTATCTTCAAGATCAATCATTTTGAATGCCCGTCGGCAAATAAACAGCCCCTTTGCTTAAAATCGTTTCTGCCGCAACGCTTGAAATCGATAGTGTATTTTGCAGCGCTTCTTTATGTTCATCTATCTGATCCCCATCAAATCCCTCAAGCAAGGTCGGAGGGCGTGAGCCTGTATATGTTCAGATTTTACAATTCCTTCGATATAAACAATAAATCCGCACAGCACGTTTCCAAAGTTAAATTGTCTAAATACGATGTCTGAGCAGCCTTCTGTTAATAAAGTCAGATTATCGAAGTTCTCCTTCAAATCGGGAGAGAGCGGTCTGTCCTGATTTCTTAAGCTCTTTGATGAGCTGAAGCGCTTTTTCGCGCGTTTATCCATGGCTCACCCTGCTTTTTCAATGTCTTATTCAATAAGTGCTTGTGACTTTTTAGGGGAACTTTGTTGTTTTAGATATTCCTGGCCTAGGATGAAAGCGCTATAAAAAGTTGTTGACGACATGTATATACAGGAATACAATATAATCATAAGTTGTATATACAAGTTATAAAATGAATACGGAGGGGTTGGCATGGGGGAACTGAACAAATCGGCACGGCAGATTGTCGAAGCAGTCGGCGGTGTTGAAAATATTGCAGCGGCAACTCATTGTGTGACACGTTTGCGTTTTGCATTAATAGATGAAAGCAAGGTTGACCAAGAGGTGCTTGATCAAATTGACGTTGTGAAGGGGTCGTTTTCGACAAACGGGCAGTTTCAGGTCGTGATCGGCCAGGGAACGGTCAACAAAGTATATGCTGAACTGGTCAAGGAAACGGGGATTGGCGAGTCAACAAAGGATGAAGTGAAGAAGGCTTCAGAAAAAAATATGAATCCTTTGCAGCGTGCTGTGAAAACGCTTGCAGATATTTTTATTCCGATATTGCCTGCGATTGTCACGGCAGGTCTCTTGATGGGGATCAATAACATTTTAACGGCGCAAGGCATTTTCTTCAGCACAAAGTCGATTGTGCAGGTCTATCCGCAGTGGGCGGATCTCGCTAATATGATTAACCTGATTGCGGGCACGGCCTTTACGTTTCTGCCGGCGTTAATCGGCTGGTCTGCGGTCAAACGGTTCGGCGGCAATCCGCTGCTTGGCATTGTGCTCGGCGTGATGCTCGTGCATCCTGATTTGCTGAACGCGTGGGGCTATGGAGCCGCGGAACAAAGCGGAAAGATCCCGGTATGGAATTTGTTTGGACTTGAAGTGCAGAAAGTCGGCTATCAGGGACAGGTGCTCCCGATTTTGCTGGCTTCCTATATGCTGGCGAAGATAGAGGTGTTCTTAACAAAACGCACACCTGAAGGCATACAGCTGCTCGTTGTCGCGCCGATTACGCTTCTCGTAACAGGCTTTGCCTCTTTTATCATAATCGGCCCGGTTACATTTGCGATCGGAAACGTGCTGACTTCAGGGCTTATCTCGGTGTTTGGCTCTTTTGCCGCACTAGGCGGTTTGTTATATGGCGGTTTCTACTCGGCGCTCGTGATTACCGGCATGCATCACACGTTTCTTGCAGTCGACCTGCAGCTCATCGGCTCAAAGCTCGGCGGAACTTTTTTATGGCCGATGCTGGCGCTTTCTAATATCGCACAAGGTTCGTCTGCGCTGGCTATGATGTTTATCGTGAAGGATGAGAAACAAAAAGGCCTTTCCCTCACTTCAGGGATTTCAGCTTATCTCGGCATTACAGAGCCTGCCATCTTCGGGGTGAATCTTCGATACAGATTCCCGTTTATTATTGCGATGATCAGCTCAGGGCTGGCCGGAATGTATATTTCTTCCCAAGGTGTGCTGGCAAGCTCCGTCGGTGTCGGCGGCGTGCCGGGGATTTTCTCAATCATGAGCCAGTACTGGGGCGCGTTTGCAATCGGGATGGCCATTGTATTGATCGTGCCGTTTGCCGGAACATACGCGTATGCAAGATTCAAACATAGATAACCAATGGGGAGCGGGACGTGTTGAACGTTCCCTTTTCCCGTTTTTAATTTAAATATGGTGGTGGAGACAGATGAAAACAGAACAAACGCCATGGTGGAAAAAAGCCGTGGTCTATCAAATTTATCCGAAAAGCTTTAACGATACGACGGGAAACGGTGTCGGCGATCTGAACGGCATTATTGAAAAGCTTGATTACTTAAAAACACTTCAGGTGGATGTGCTTTGGCTGACGCCGATTTATGACTCTCCGCAGCATGATAATGGGTATGATATTCGTGATTATTACTCGATTTATCCTGAATACGGGACGATGGAGGATTTTGAGCGCCTGCTGTCTGAGGCGCATAAAAGAGGCTTGAAAGTCGTCATGGATCTTGTCGTCAATCATACGTCAACAGAGCACAAATGGTTTCAAGAGGCGATCTCGTCAAAAGACAGCCCGTACCGTGATTTTTATATATGGAAAAACCCGCAGGAAAACGGTTCTGCTCCAACGAACTGGGAATCGAAATTCGGCGGCTCGGCATGGGAGCTTGACGAAGCGTCGGGCCAATACTATTTACATTTGTTTGATGTGACGCAGGCTGATTTGAATTGGGAAAATGAAGAGGTCAGAAAGCATGTCTATGACATGATGCATTTTTGGTTTGAAAAGGGAATAGACGGCTTCAGGCTTGATGTCATTAACCTGATTTCTAAAGATCAGCGCTTTCCGAATGCGGAAGACGGAGGCGATGGCCGTTCCTTTTACACTGACGGGCCGCGGGTGCACGAATATCTGCATGAAATGAACGAAAGGGTGTTTTCGCATTATGACAGTATGACGGTCGGTGAGATGTCTTCGACGTCTGTGGACCATTGCATCCGGTATACGAATCCTGCCAATAAAGAACTTGATATGACGTTCAGCTTCCATCATCTCAAGGTTGACTATCCAAATGGTGAGAAATGGGCTTTGGCGCCGTTTGACTTTTTGAAGCTGAAGGAGATCTTATCCGAGTGGCAGACGGGGATGCACGCTGGAGGAGGATGGAACGCTCTGTTCTGGTGCAATCACGATCAGCCGCGCGTCGTATCGAGATATGGAGATGACGGCGCGTACAGGGTGAAATCGGCGAAAATGCTCGCTACCGCCATTCAGATGATGCAGGGCACGCCTTATATTTATCAGGGTGAGGAGCTGGGAATGACGAATCCGAAGTTTTCGGACATCAGCTCCTATCGGGATGTCGAATCGCTGAACATGTATCACGCCTTTAAGGAAAAAGGAATGGCTGATCAAGAGATCACAGCGATTTTACAGGCGAAATCCCGCGACAATTCCAGAACGCCTGTCCAATGGGATGATACGCCGAATGGCGGTTTTACAAAGGGCACGCCATGGATACCGGTCGCCGGCAACTATCGGGAAATCAATGCCGAAGCGGCGCTGAAGGACCGGAACTCGGTGTTTTACCATTATCAAAAGCTGATTCAGATTCGCAAGACGTATGACATCGTGACAGAGGGAACATATGAGTTAATCGCAAAGGATGACCCGAACATTTTTGCGTATCTCAGACACGGCAGCAATGAAAAGCTGCTCGTCATCAATAATTTTTACGGGACAGAGGCAGCCTTTACACTGCCGGACTCTTTAGCGCCTGACGAGTGGAAGGCAGAGGTGCTGTTGACGAACGATGAGGTGAGGGAAGAACTGCAAAACATGACGCTCCGTCCGTATGAGTCCATTGTTTATCGTTTAAGGAAACCGTGTTAAACTAAGCTGGGTGGTCCATAATGAAGGTGAACAAATTCATCGCAATCTATAAAGACATCGCACAGCAAATTGAAGGCGGCCGGTGGAAAGCGGAGGAGATTCTTCCGTCTGAACATGAGTTGACCGCACAGTATGATACATCAAGAGAAACGGTCCGAAAGGCGCTTCACATGCTTGCGCAAAACGGCTATATCCAGAAAATCAGAGGGAAAGGCTCCGTCGTCCTCAACCGTGAAAAAATGCAGTTTCCCGTTTCAGGCCTTGTCAGCTTCAAGGAGCTCGCGCAAACGCTTGGCAAAGAAACGAAAACAACTGTACACAAATTCGGGCTGGAGCCCCCGTCAGAGCTGATCCAAAAACAGCTCCGGGCCCAGTCGGATGACGACATTTGGGAAGTCATCAGGTCTAGAAAGATTGACGGGGAACATGTGATTTTGGACAAGGATTACTTTTTCAGAAAGCATGTGCCTCACCTAACGAAAGAAATCTGTGAAAACTCCATATATGAATATATAGAAGGAGAGCTCGGTCTTTCAATCAGCTATGCCCAAAAAGAAATTGTAGCCGAGCCGTGTACGGATGAGGACAGGGAGTTGCTCGATTTACGCGGCTATGACCATATGGTCGTGGTGAGAAACTATGTCTTTTTGGAGGATACGAGTCTGTTTCAATATACGGAAAGCAGACACCGTCTCGACAAATTCCGGTTTGTTGATTTTGCGCGGCGGGGAAAATGAGAAAGGCGCCTGCCTGCGGCAGTGCGCTTTTTTTATTTGGTATCAAAATTGATACTATCCAACAAAAATGTGCGTACTTTTACTTTTTATCATAATGGCTACAATAGAGATGAGAGTAACCAAAAGGAGAGGTGTTTAACATGGCAGATCTAAAGACACAAATTCTGGATGCATACAATTTCAGACATGCAACAAAGGAATTTGACCCAAATAAAAAAGTATCTGACAGCGATTTTGAATTTATTTTAGAAACGGGAAGACTGTCTCCGAGCTCCCTCGGCCTTGAGCCTTGGAAATTTGTTGTCGTCCAAAATCCGGAATTTCGCGAGAAGCTTCGCGAATATACATGGGGCGCGCAAAAGCAGCTTCCGACAGCAAGCCACTTCGTCCTGATTCTTGCGCGTACAGCGAAGGATATCAAATATGATGCGGACTACATCAAACGTCATTTAAAAGAAGTAAAACAAATGCCTCAGGACGTGTATGAAGGCTATCTCAGCAAAACAGAAGAGTTCCAGAAAAACGATTTGCACTTGCTTGAAAGTGACAGAACATTGTTTGACTGGGCCTCAAAACAAACCTATATTGCGCTTGGCAACATGATGACTGCTGCTGCGCAAATCGGCGTTGATTCTTGCCCTATCGAAGGATTCCAGTATGATCACATTCACCGCATTCTTGAAGAAGAAGGCCTTCTGGAAAACGGAAGCTTCGACATTTCTGTGATGGTGGCATTCGGCTACCGTGTACGAGACCCTCGTCCGAAAACAAGATCTGCTGTTGAAGATGTTGTGAAGTGGGTCTAAATAAAGAAAGCTGCTCGATAATGAGCAGCTCTTTTTTTATGCTTGATTCGCTCTATTCTGTTTTCTCCTCTGATGCAAGTACATTGCCGTTCCGAGCGCGCTGATCAGAAATCCGGCCAAGAGAATCGAGTACATGGATGTGGCTGTATCCGGAAGCAAGCCGCCAGCCGGGCCGTCCGTACCGGATCCGCCCGATCCGTTTCCTCCAGAGCCGTTTGTCGGGTCTGTGCCAGGAGGTGTATCATTTCCTCCATTCCCGTCAGTCGGCTGTTTTCCGCCTGGTTTATCAGAGCCTCCGCCATTGCTGCCGTCATCACCGCCTGTCGGCTGATCGGACGGAAATTCGGGCGGTTTGTTATTCTCACCGGAATTTAAGATCGTGTATTCACTGAAGTGGTTTGTGTACCCTGTTACAATATCATCGTCGACTGATCCGTTTTCTGTCTTTGTAAAAGTTTTCTTTTTACGATCAACATGGTAAATGGCAGGGTTATGGGCTTCTTCAATATCAAACATGCGAAGCGAAAGCTGAACGGGTTCTTTAAATGATTTCACTTCTTTTCCTTTTTGCTTCACTGTAAAGTCATATACGTCTCCGATGGACACGTCCAATTCACCGGTAGATTTGATTCCAATTGCAGTGTCCGCGGTATTAAGGTTCGCCGTTGGCATCTTCATGCTGTACCAGTAGTTGAACACCGTCAATGAAGGATCTGACTCTCTTTCTTTCAAAAGCTTGACCTGATCTTTTTTCACTTTAAGATTGATAGGCTTCTCTTGAGATCCTTCATGTGTTCCATAATAGACAAAGGGCGTGTTGGCATTTTTCGCATAAATCGCAAATTTGTCTTCATCGAGTGTCCAGCTGCCGTCCTTCTGCTTTGTCGGCAGGAATACTTCTTTGATGCGTCCTTCGATTTTAGGAGAGACCTTGTTTCCTAGTTTTTTCAGCTGTTCAGTGAAAATCTCATAATCCACGTAGCCAAGGTCTTCACCATGGGATGCCTCTGTGAAGACAGAGTATCCGTCTCCTCCGGCGCCGACAAAATTATTCGTTGCCACGCGGTAGGTATCATCTGTATTCAGATCAACTTTGTCTCCGTTAGGCGATTCGAATTTCACGTCTAAAACACGGTGTCCAGGTTCGTTGTTTAATGTAAAGGTATATTCGATTCCAGCCACCTGAGGGAAGGCGCCGCCTCCGTTTTCCACATTGCTTAATCCTTGTTCAAGAGCTTCTTTAATTTGTTTTCCGGTCAAATCTGCCACATAAAGCGTGTTGCCGAACGGCATCACGTTCAGCACCTCGCCGAGTGTGATGTCGCCTTTGTCAATTCCGGCTCTGATGCCGCCGCCATTTGTTATTGCTATTCTGGCGCCGGCTGCTTCTTTCGCTTTTGCCAGCATGCCGTCCGCGATGAAGTTTCCGAGATTGGTTTCCTTCGTGCGCACATGCTCACGCTGGCCGTCAAGCGTTACATCCGTGTAGCCGACTTTTTCATTTTTTACATCCTCTAATTCACTTTTGAACCGATCGAGCTCTTTTTTGGCTTCTGCGTTTTCTTCTGTATGTTCATCAATCGGCAGTACGCTCAGATTTGATTTGTCTGTTTGCACCACGCCGTTCTCATCAAACGCAACATCAACACGCCCCAAGTATTGGCCGTATTCTTTGGCCTGCGCCACGATCGTCGGCTCTTCGTTGTTCACGACTTCCATTTTGTCAACGAGGGTGTGGGTGTGTCCGCCGATGATCAAGTCAATGCCTTTTACTTTTTTGGCTAGCTCAAGATCACGGTTATGCCCGATATGGGTTAAAGCGATAATTTTGTTTACTTTTTCTTCTTCCTTAATCGTTTTGACAGTGTTTTGCGCTGTTTCAAACGCATCATGAAATACGATGCTTTTGCCCGGGCTTGATGTGGTGGCTGTATCTTCCGTTGTCAGTCCGAATACAGCGACTTTCTCACCATCAACATCTAACAGAATGTAAGGGTGGATGCCAGGCTCTTTCTTTTCACCTGCCGTAAAGGTTTGCGGCTTTTTGACATATGATGTCAGCTTAGGCTCATTTGATACATCTACGTTTGCGCTGACGACCGGAAATTCAGGTGCTTCAAAGTGATAGCGGTTTGCCGGATCGACGGTTGTGTTGTTTCCGCTTAGAAAATCAGAAAGCACTGTCGGACCTTTATCAAATTCATGGTTTCCGAAAGTCATGGCGTCATAGCCCATCATGTTCATGAATTTCAAATCGGCTAAACCGTTCCATTTTGTGAAATACAGGTCGCCCGAAAACACATCTCCCGCATCAAGGAGAATGTTGTGGTCTGTTTCGTTTCGTACTTCGTTGATTTTCGTCATTCGTCTCGCTGCGTCATCGAGGTGGGCGTGCGTATCATTCGTGTGCATCACAGTCAGATCCCACAGTCCGTCTTTAGGAGGCTCAGGATTTGAATCATCATCGAATTGCAGCTTGTACACACCGTAGCCATCATTGGCAGACTCGCCTACATATGCAACATCATCTGCTTTATCGGCAAATGGCTTGGCCAAAAGCGAGGATTCGAACGTCAAATTCGTTCCGGAAACAGGTGCGATTGACCAGTTGTTGTCCGCTTTTGGATTGACTGTTTTTTGTTCAATAATGTAATCCATCAGTACCTGTCTGTTTTCAACCGCGGAGCCGTGGACAATCTTATCGCTCGTCAGGTGAGGGAAACCGCCGCCTCCGGATGCGCGATAATTATTTGTGACGACGAGAAATTCCTGGCTTGGGCTGATCGGCTTACCTTCATAGGAAAGGTTGATAATCCGTGATGAATCCGCATTGACCACTTTTCCGCTCTCATTGTATTTAGCCGGTTTTGTAACATCGACCTGATATGTGACGCCGTCAATCACGTCAAAATTGTAGGAGCGGAAATTCTCATTCAGCAAGGCTTGATCACCGCCTTTTGACGGATCAATGTGATTGAATTGGCCTGCTGACATCTCCAGCCAGTCCTTGACCTCGCTTCCTGTCAGCTTGACGATCTGAACGGTATTATCGTAAAGATACAAGTCACCGACATTTTTAATGGCAAGATCTCCGGCCGGAATGTTCGTATAGTAATTGGCCCCGTTTCTGCCGCCTGCTTTAAACGGCGCTCCAGCGGATAAAATCGGCAGGTCCTTGTACTCGGTATCCTTCATTTCTTTTTCGGCGTACCATTTTTGCGCATCGGTCACAACCTGAATGGAAGGGTCATCCTTGACCTGTGCAAAGAAGCTGTTAATATCTGCTTCTGTTTTGCCGACTGGTTTTCTGACATATTCCAGTGTGTTTTGGTGTGTTTGCTGAATGGTGTTTGTGACCGTTTCATTTCGGGATGTGACGGTGCCGGCAATGGATTCAATACTGCCTTTGGAATCTGCCACCTTCCATGAGCCGTCCGTTTTTTCGAGTTTGAGGTCAATCACGCCTAAGTATTTGCCCCAGCTGCTTGGCATGACGACAGGAATGCCGTTAATCGTTCCTTTTACAACATCGAATTGGGCAGCACCCGCATACTCGGCGGAAGGGAAGAGTCCGTGCTGATGGCCCGAGATGATCGCGTCAATGCCTTTCGTTTTGGTGGCAAGATCAAACACGGCGTTTTCCGCGCCAGACGATTGCGCCTGCTTTTCAATGCCGGTGTGGGCGAGGGCAATAATGACATCTGCGCCTTCCGCCTTCATTTTCGGGATCGTTTCATTGGCGGATTCTACAATATCCTGCACCTGCACCTGACCCTCGAGATTCTTTTTGTCCCATGTCATAATTTGCGGCGGGACAAAGCCTATGTAGCCAACCTTCACTTTCTGCTCATTGCCGTTTTCGTCGGTGACGGTTTTTTCTTTAATGACATACGGCGTATAGCGATTTTCACCGCTTGTTGTTTTGACGTTAGCATTTACAATCGGGAAATCGGCTCCTTTGATCGTGCCGTCCAGAAAGTCGAGCCCGTAGTTGAATTCATGATTGCCCAGTGTGCCGGCGTCGTATTTCAGCGCATTCATGACGCTGATAATCGGGTGGGTTTTCGCACCGGAGATAATGTCGTCTTTTTCATATTTCACCGCGTATTCGCCCAGCGGATTCCCTTGAATCAAGTCGCCGTTATCGACGAGAAGGGTGTTTGGGTTTTGCTGGCGGTGCTTTTGGATCAGCTGTGCCGTTCTTGCCAGGCCAAAATCCGTCGTTTCTTTGTCGCTGTAGTAATCGTAATCCATCATGTTGGCATGAATATCAGTCGTGGCCAAAATACTCAGATGTACCTGAGGGGCCGCGCTTTCTTCTGCATGAATGGGTGGTGTTGGGAGGATTAGGCTAAGTATCATAATTGGGGGCAAAAGAATACGGAGAATGTTACCGACGTGTGTTCGTCTTTTCTGTATTCTCACCAGTTCTCCACCTTTCAACGAAATTTGTGTTACAGCTCCTATTGTAAGAATATTTTGTAACTATTTGTAGGTGTTTCTTTATGATTATTGTAAAAGGGAGAAAAATGAGTATTATGTAACGGCATCAAACGACAGCTGCTGGGTATTTATGCTTAGCGCTTGTCAGATCTGCGGAATGTTTATTTTAGTGTGGCTGGGGTAGAGTGTTTTATGTAGTCATATTAAGCGGGAGGTTATGAATGATGGGGAAAAACATTGCAGTTGTTTTGACAGATTATTTTGAGGACAGCGAGTACACGGAACCTGCGAAAGCCTTTAAAGAAGCGGGACATGAACTGACTGTTATCGAAAATGAAAAAGGAAAAACAGTAAAAGGCAAGCAGGGGAACGCGGAAGTGACGGTTGACGCGTCCATTGATGACGTAAACCCTTCAGACTTTGATGCGCTTTTGATTCCCGGAGGATTTTCACCAGACCAGCTTCGCGCTGATGACCGTTTCGTTCAGTTTACAAAAGCGTTTATGACTGACAAAAAACCGGTATTCGCCATTTGCCACGGCCCGCAGCTCTTAATCAACGCGAAAGCGCTCGATGGCCGAAAAGCAACAGGCTATACGTCCATTCGTGTTGACATGGAAAACGCGGGTGCCGACGTTGTGGACCAGGAAGTGGTCGTTTGCCAAAATCAATTGGTTACAAGCCGCACACCGGATGATATTCCGGCATTTAACCGCGAATCCCTCGCATTGCTTGAGAAATAGAAAAACGGACGCTCCCGGGCGTCCGTTTTTTTATTTAATTACGGCTTGGAGCAGCCGTCAGTTTTTTGTATCTATAATACAAGAAGGCGGCTGCAGCTGTTCCGATGACTGCTATGCCGAAGTCAAACATAAAGATATGGGCGATGCCTCCCGCTTTTGCGATGAGCCCGGTGGCAATTGGCAACAGAATTGACGCGATGCTTGAAGCGGTCGCTACAATTCCGGTAACGGTTCCTTTTCGCTTCCAGAAAAGCTCTGTCATTAATGTAATGGTAATTTGAAACACACCCGCGGTTGAAAACCCTAAGAAAAAGGCGGTGATGTCCAGCACAATTGGCACATGAACCGTCAGCATGACTGCGAGCGTACATAAAGTAATAACAGGATATAAGAGCGTAATCATGACTGGCTTTACCCATCTGTTCAGCAAAACGGCTAATAATAAAACGGATGTCAGAGATCCTATACTGTAATAGCTCAGCAATTGTACGGATGCTGATTCAGCTAAACCGGCAGCCTTTTGCGCATAGCTCGGGAGCCAGATTTGGGAAACGGTAAATAAAGCCGTTGATGTAAAACCGATAATGATCAGTGCGGTGCCTTCTTTCTGAAAAACGGGTTCAGACAAGAAAGCGGGAGATTCCTGTTGGCCGCTGCTAGTTGGCATCTTCTGTCTCTTAGGAAACGAAAGCGTTGATAAATAAACGATATTCAGCGCGTAGACTGCTGCCGGAAGATAAAAAGCAAATCCGTAAAACAGGCTGTGGTCTGATAAAAATGTGATCAAAAGCGGCAAAAGTGCAGCCCCGACAGACATAAAGGCTTTAACCAAGACATTCGCCGATCCTGAAGCTGCCGGAAAGAGCTCGGTTAAGGCCGGATAGGTTCCGGCGTCCATCGCTGAATTAGCGACTCCGGCTAATAAGGCGAACACAAACGCCAATTCATAGCTCGGTGATAAAGGAATACCGACTAAAAAGACGGCCATAACTCCCGCAGAAGCGACAACAAGCGGCTTTCTTCCGATTTTATCTGATAAAACGCCGGAAATGCCGTATGTCAGCAGCTTGCCGAATCCAATAGCGGCAATCACATAACTGATGCCGGTCGGGTCTGTATTCCACTGTTTCGTTAAAGAGGACATATTGGATGCGAGAATGATATTGACCATTCCGAGAAAGAAGTAGTTGATATACATTCCGGATGCTGTTTTGATAGATGTCGTTTTCATGCTTGTACTCCTTCAAATCTTTTTCGAACATTTGCTGTTTGATGTTATAAACAGATGTCTTGGCCCGTCCGATATTGGAAAGCAAGGGCGCCCTGTTTCATGTTTGGCAGTCTGTATTTCTTAATTCATGACGCCTGTCTTAAGGAAAATTGGTTTTGAGGCAATGATAAAAAAGACTCGCCGAGTTTTCGGCCAGTCTCCATTATTTACGAAGTGAGGCTAGCTCTTGAGCAATCGCCTGCATTTCACTTGGGCTGAATGATTGTTTTTTCATCACCATGCTGTGAAGGTACGTGAGGTCTTCGATCTTTTCATCACTGAAATCCTCCGCTTTAATCACGCCGACGTTCAGCATGTTCAGTTTTTGGGAAATCTCTTCAATCATTTGAGTTAACGTTTCTGTATTTGGGCTGGACAAATGGTTCCATCCTTTCTTTGCGCGATATTGGGTATGTTTTATTCTAACAGAATTCGATCAGAAAAAAACCCTATTCTAAGAGCTGGCTGTTGATTTCAAAAAAGTGGAGACATCAGTTGAAAAGGAAATGAACATCCTACTAAGATATTGATGAAGGTTTCTTTTTAGAGAAATATGGGCAAAGAATAGGGAGGTTGCGCAACATGATAAGCGTGTTATTTGTTTGTTTAGGAAACATTTGCCGGTCTCCGATGGCGGAAGCGATTTTTCGGGACTTGGCAGCCAAAAAAGGATTAGAGGGGAAAATCAAGACGGATTCAGCCGGTATCGGCGGCTGGCACATCGGCAATCCGCCGCATGAAGGAACGCAGGAGATATTGCAGAGAGAAGGAATCAGCTTTGAGGGCATGCTGGCGCGTCAAGTCAGCGAACAGGATCTGGCCGATTTTGATTACATCATTGCGATGGACGCAGAAAATATCGGGAGCCTCAGAAGCATGGCGGGTTTTAAGAACACCTCGCATATCAAAAGGCTCTTGGACTATGTTGAAGATTCAGACCTTGCCGACGTACCCGATCCTTACTACACAGGGAACTTTGAAGAGGTCTGCCAACTAATCAAATCGGGCTGTGAGCATCTGCTTGCATCCATTCAAAAAGAAAAACAATTGTGAGTGAAAGGAGAATTTGCATGAACAACGAACGTTTAATGCTGAAAGGTATATTTCTCGGAGCTGCGGCAGGCGCGGCGTTATCGCTGCTCCATAAGCCGACAAGGCAGGCATGCGGCATGAGATGGCTGACATGCAAGCATAAACTTTCACTGTACAAAAGCAATCCGGAACTGTTGAAAAACACCGTCATCACAAAAGTGGATGAGGCTAAGAAGCTGGCCCAAACGCTGTCAAAGGAAGTCGACTTTGTGAATCAGCAGGTGAAAGAACTGAAGAAAACAACGCCGCAAGTGATGGAGCTCGTACAGCAAACGAAAGAGCATTTTACAAAAAAATAATCAAACATGCGAGGTGAGGCGACATGAATTTTTTAAAAGAGCTTTTCAGCAGATATACCCTTCATGAAGGGCAAAGCAAATCAGCGGAGCTGGCGTATTTTTTTCTATTGTCGTTGTTTCCGTTTTTGATTTTTATGCTGACGCTCACCGCGTATCTTCCGCTTTCTACCGATGATGTTCTGGGAGTTGTCGAACAATATGCTCCCGCCAGTGCGATGTCCCTCGTTGAATCCATTACCCATCAAACCTTAAATAATCGAAATGGCGGTTTGCTGTCATTCGGGATTATCGCGGCTTTATGGTCTGCGTCTAATGGAATGAACGCCATCGTCCGCTCGTTAAATCATGCGTATGATGTGGAGGAAAACCGCTCTTTTATCATTGTTCGTCTAACCTCAATTTTTCTGACAATCGCCATGGTATTTACCATTTTAGTGGCTTTGCTTCTGCCGGTATTTGGTCGGCAGATCGGGATGCTTGCTTCAGACTTTGTCGGTGCGTCGGATCTGTTTTTATCCGTTTGGGAGGCGGTTCGCTGGGGTGTCAGCCCGCTTGTGCTGCTGATCGTTTTTTCCGCCCTGTATGTCATCGCGCCGAACAAAAAGCTGTCCCTCCGCTTTGTCATGCCCGGTGCGGTGTTTGCGACCATCGGCTGGATCGTTGTCAGCACCCTGTTTTCATTTTACGTCAGTACGTTTGCAAATTATAGCGCCACATATGGAAGCATCGGGGGAATCATCGTCCTGATGATTTGGTTTTACTTGAGCGGCATTTTAATTATCCTGGGGGGAGAAATCAACGCTCTTTTACATAAACGTAAAAAGCTTCCTGATGAAAATCCCTATTATTAGTGCACCCTATAAACGAACTTCGGTTCAAAAAGATGTCGGGGGGCTATCGTGATGACCAAACATACGAAAAAAGGCGGAAGCCACAATAAACAAAATTCGAAAAGCAAATCGAGCAATAAAACAAGCGGAAGCGCCAACGGACAAAACGGCTATCATTAGCATAAAAGCCTCCTGACGTCATGTCAGGAGGCTTTTTGATTAGGAAGATGAAGAATAAGTCTCAGCCGGTGACCAGCTTTTGGGTTTGCCCAGGACAAGGGCCAGCCATACAGCGCTAAGCGTAAGGGTAATGAAATAAAACAAGTTTGCGCTTTCAAATGTCTGCATATACCAGCCGCCGGCAATCGGGCCAAGGATGCTGCCGAGACTGAATGTAATGCCGCAAAGCAGGTTCCCCGCCGGCAGCAGGTGGGGCGGAAGAAGATCTGTCATATAGCTGATGCCAAGTGTAAAGGTTGATCCGACTGCCATTCCCGCTATAAAAAAGGAGCAGCCGATCACGAAAGGCAAAGGGAATACGCCGGCGATGAAAAAGCAGAGCGCCCCTGTCAGTAAAATGACAAGCAGCACATTCCGTCGCCCGTATTTATCGCTGAGGATGCCGAGCGGAAACTGAAAGATAATGCTGCCAATCGCAAAAGCGGGAAGGATCAGTGCCACTGCATCTACTGTTATTCCCAGTCGGAGCGCGTACACCGGAAAGCTTCCGTTTAGGGCCGTCTCCAAAAAGCCGTAGCCGAATGTAGGCATAAAGGCAACCCATCCAAACAGCATGGCTTGATAAAACCGCCTGAAACTATTGTCTGATTTGGTTTCGTAAGGACTGGTTTCCGGGTATGCATTTTGTAGAAAGAAAACAAAAAGCCACGCAAACAGACTGAAGCAGCCGGACACGATAAAAGGCAGCGCCGGGCTCAGCTTGACAAGCGGAACCATGAACGGGCCCGCGGCAAAGCCAAGACCGAAGGAAAGCCCGTAAATCGACAGGTTTCTTCCGCGGTTTTGTTTCGATGACATGGAGGTCACCCACGTTTGCGTAGAAAAGTGAAGCATGTGGTCGCCGATTCCGATAAACAGGCGAAGCAGGAACCAGATCCAAACCGACTGAAGCCAAACAAATCCGAACAAGCTTACAATCACAATGCTTCCGCCAATGACGATCAGCGGCTTGAATCCGAGCTTTCTGAGTGGCGCCTCCATAAACGGTGAAGCTAAAAGCACGCCGATGTACAGTCCGGTCGCGTGCAGGCCGTTGATGGCGGCCGATTCCCCATTTGTTTCAAAAATGATCGAGATGACAGGCAGCAGCATGCCTTGTGAAAACCCGGAAATGGAAACGAGCAAAACAAGAATAAAGAAATGAAATCGTGACATCGCGTTTGTTCTCCTTATGTGGAATCTATGTTGATCGTACAATGATTTCCAAAAGCAGGCAACCTGAAAAAAGCCTATATCACAGGTAAACATTTGACCTCGTGTAATCATGATGATTTTTGTGAAGAATAAAAATAAAACAAGTCATATAAAAGGAGCCAACTCACCATGAATCGTATCTTTTTTATTTTAGTAGCTGCGGGGATTCCGCTTTCTGTGATCGGCAGTTTCATGCATTGGCCTTCTGCCATTCTCTTTGCAGTGTATTGCATAACGATTATCGCACTTGCAAGCTATATGGGGAGGGCGACAGAAGCGCTGTCCATCATCGCAGGCCCGCGAATCGGCGGTCTTTTAAACGCCACCTTCGGGAATGCGGTTGAACTGATTATTTCCCTTTTTGCATTAAAGGAAGGCCTGACCGGAATCGTGCTTGCCTCTTTAACCGGTTCAGTGCTGGGGAACCTGCTGCTGGTAGCGGGCCTATCGTTTTTTGTCGGCGGTTTAAAATATAAGCGGCAGGAATTTAATATCCATGATGCGCGCCATAATTCCGGTCTTTTGATTTTTGCCATCATTGTCGCTTTCGTGATTCCGGAGGTATTCTCGGTTGGTATGGGCGACGTGAGCAAGCTCAATTTAAGCATCGGCATCAGCATCATTTTGATTCTGTTGTATGTGGCGGCTCTATACTTTAAGCTCGTCACGCACCGCGGTGTTTATCAGCCGAATCATGCTGCCCAGCATGTGGAAGAGGAGGAGCCGGAATGGTCAGGGAAGGTTGCCACGATTGTTTTGTTTGCCGCAACGATTGCTGTGGCATACATATCCGAAAACCTGGTGCACACATTCCACTCGGTGGCTGAGCAGTTCGGCTGGAGTGAGCTGTTTATCGGGGTCATTATCGTTGCGATTGTCGGTAATGCCGCGGAGCACGCGTCAGCCATCATCATGGCCTATAAAAATAAAATGGACATTGCGGTTGAAATCGCAGTCGGTTCCACGCTGCAAATTGCTATGTTTGTCGCACCGGTTCTCGTCATCTGTTCCATCTTTTTCCCGGTAAGCATGCCGCTTGTGTTTACACTGCCGGAGCTCGTGGCGATGGTATCATCGGTTCTCTTGATGATCGCCATTTCGAATGACGGCGATTCCAACTGGTTTGAAGGGGCGACACTGCTTGCCGCATATATCATTATGGCGATCGGCTTTTTCCTTCTTTAACCTAAAAAAATGATGGATAACAATAAAGCGGGATGAAAAGACTAAGGGAAAATGCCATAGAAAGAGTGATATGATGAAAAAGCTATTTCATTCCACACTTATTGTGTTGTTATTCTTTGGTTTTTTCGGCGTTCAGCCCATCCACGCGGAAAAGCAGTTTAAGGTTCCTAATTCTGTCGCAAGCATTTCAAAGGAAAATACGTATCCAAATGCTTCACAGGATCAGCCGATGCTTCAGCCGAGCAAGCTGGCAAAGGAACTGCTCGATCATTCTGAGGTGAAGATTGAAAATCCGCACCTCATCAAAATGCTGAATGAATCCAACATATCCGGCACACCGCTTGCGGTTGGCTACCGGGCAACAATATTTCTCGGGAAATGGGCGCTCGGCTATGAATCAAATGAAACAGTTGCGAACTGGGAATATAAAAAAATCAACACAAACCGTGCAGATAACCGCGGCGGGAAAGAAACGGCTGAAATGCATTATGCCCAGGAACAGCAATACAAAGTAAAGGGCGGCCTGACAGCTAAGGTTCCAAATGCGGAAGATGTCAAAAGCATGATGATGCTGAAAGCGATGAAAAAAACGAACCTTCCGCTTGCATTTGATACAGTCGTCGGAGCGGGTACAAAGCGGGATCAGATTTATAAAGTCGCTCCTAAAAAAATCGGTTATTTAAATGCATATGCACCGGCTGTGAATGAAAAAGGAAAAGTGACTTACGGAGAAGTGTACTTAGTGCTGAAAGGGAATAAACGAAAACTTGTCGTAAAAAATGTCACGTCACAGGGTATCGGCGCCTGGATTCCGGTTCAAGACCACGTCACGTTTGGCTTTCAGCTTTCCTCACAGCCAAGATAAACAAAAAACTGATTCCAACTCGGAATCAGTTTTTTTATTTATTGCGTTCTCTCGATTCTGACCGCTTCCTCAAGCATTTGCACATTGTTTTGGTACAGCTGGCGAACGAGTACCCGTCTTACTGCAAGGCTGGCACTGAAATAATCATCATCTTTCACCATGCCTTTTACCGTAAATTCGACGCCGCGATTGATTTTATTCAATGCGGTGATTCCGTGGATTTGAAACGGTTCTGTCGGATTGCCGAATTCATCCCGCTTCAATGAATCCCGAAGCTCTTCATTCAGCATGTCACATGCCTCTTCCAATACGCTGTACACGCGGTCCGGATCTTCTTTAAAGCTGATGAGAAAGGATTCGGTAATCCGCATAAAATCGATATTATAGTTCTCTATCTGTCTGACCTCACCGTTGCTGATGGTGAGAAGCTTCCCGCTCCATTCCCGGATTTGCAGAGAGCGAAGGCCGATTTCTTCCACTGTCCCGTTAAACAAATTGTTGACGGTGACATAATCGCCTTTGTGCAGCTGGCGTTCATAAATTAAGAACACACCCGCCAGCACATCCTTAATCAGCGATTGGGCGCCAAAACCGATCACGATACCGGCTACGCCAGCCCCGGCTAATATTTTGCCGAAATCATGCACAAATAAAGAAATAACGTAAAAGATAAAACCAATCGTCGCCGTATACTGGGTGACAGAACGGACAAGGCTTTCAATTGTTTTTTCTTTTCTTTCTTCAATAAAGTCCGTCCGTTTAAAAAATAGCTGCACCAATCGGTTGATGATAAAGACACCGATCCAAAGGATAACGGCAACGAGGAGAATATCGACGATTTTATTCTGAAAAATCTCCGTAAGTGTTTCTTCCATCCGCATCTAACTCCTGGCTTGACGTTTTGTGAAATCTGTATTCTGATAATAACTGTTTTTGACGAGAACATTCGGCCCGAGGCATCGGACATTCGGGCAGTGGCAATTCAGTTCTTTCGCAAGCTTGGTCTCTCTCCATTTTTCATAGGCGGAAGGGAGGCTGTCCGTCTGAATATTGCCAAGCGGCGGTGTATCGCCGAAATCGGTCACGATAATGTTTCCGTCGAAAATGTTCACATTCAGGCGGGAACGGCCGTCAGGGTCATTTCTCACCGTGACGTTTTTCGCCGCGCGAAGCCGGCGAAGCAGCTTTTGATCCTCTTCGTCTGAACTGCAGGCATAAAACGGAAGTGTCCCGAAGAGCATCCACGTATTTTCATCACGAATATCCAGCAAGCGGTGAATGGCCTGTCTCATCTCTTTCAGGCTGAGAGATTCAAGAGCGCTTGCGAAATCGCTCGGATACATCGGATGGACTTCGTGACGCTGACATTTCATATCTTCTGTGATTTGGCGGTGAATATGCTCAATATGAGGAAGTGTGCGTTTATTAAGCATTGTTTCCGCAGATACCATCACCCCGGCTTCCACAAGCGTGCGGCTGTTTTCGATCATTTTTTCAAAATAACGCGCGCGCTGTTCGAAGGTGGGTTTTCTGTCCATCATGGCAAATCCGATCTCAGCAAAATCCTCAACTGTACCCCAGTTATGAGAAATATGAAGCACATCAAGATACGGAATAATCCATTCGTATCGTTCAATATCAAGGGTCAGGTTGGAATTGATCTGCGTCCTCACACCCCGTTCATGGGCGTATTTCAATAATGGAACGACATATTCCTTTACTGATTTTAACGAAAGCATCGGCTCTCCGCCTGTAATACTGATGGATCGCAGGCGCGGGATTTCCTCCAGCCGTTTTAACAGAAGATCTATTGGCAGAGCATTCGGGTCTTTAGGCTGCAATGTATAGCCTACAGCGCAATGCTCGCATCTCATATTGCACAGTGTCGTCGTTGTGAATTCAACGTTTGTCAGCTGCATTTCGCCATACTGCTCAACATCCATATAGGCTTCCCAAGGGTCAAACTCGGGTGTAATCGGACGCAGCTTCGTGTTTTGTGTCATGACTATCTAACTCCTTTATAAATGGGGCATACTAACGCTGCCAACAGTTAATTTTAGACCTGAATTGACAAGTTCGCAAGTAGCGGAGCGATTGAAAAACGGCAAAAAATGAGCTACCATAATAAAAAATGAATGGAGGAACAGAATGGGGAACGCAGTAAACAATAAGGACCAGCAGCTAGATTATTTGAAGAACAGACTTGATATGTTTATGAACGTCATCGATTCATTAGACCCTGAAGCAACCGACGTTGAAGATATAGATAGGCTTATCAGCATGCTTGATGACCTGGAAGCCAAATACGAACGCTTTAAAAAAGATTGGGAATAAAACCGCGCATGCCGCGGTTTTTATATTGGCATAAAGCGTCAGTATAAAACGAAGGACCTATCTGTAAAATAAGAAAAAATGCAGAAGGAGCGCTGGCCATGAAGTGGATGTGTTCAATATGCTGCGCTGCCGTCTTGCTTGCCGGGGGCGCAGCACAGGCGGAAGCGGTGCCGAATGAGCCGATTAACTGGGGCTTTAAACGAAGTGTCAATCATCAGCCGCCTGATGCCGGGAAGCAGCTGAACAGTTTAATTGAAAAATATGACGCGTTTTATTTAGGCAATACAAAGGAAAAAACGATTTACTTAACGTTTGATAACGGCTATGAAAATGGCTATACGCCAAAAGTGCTTGATGTCTTAAAAAAACATCGCGTAACAGGAACGTTTTTTGTCACAGGGCATTTCGTAAAGGATCAGCCTGAGCTGATCAAACGAATGTCAGATGAAGGGCATATTATCGGCAACCATTCCTTTCACCATCCGGATTTGACGAAAAAAACAGCTGACCAGATTCAAGACGAACTTGATTCCGTCAACGAAGAGGTCTATAAAATTACGGGAAAGCAGGACAACCTGTATCTGCGCCCGCCCCGCGGCGTGTTCAGTGAGTATGTGCTGAAAGAAACGAAACGCTTAGGCTATCAAACCGTTTTCTGGTCGGTCGCTTTTGTTGATTGGAAAATCAACAACCAAAAAGGGAAGAAATATGCCTACGATCATATGATCAAGCAGGCGCATCCAGGAGCCATTTACCTGCTTCACACCGTATCGAGGGACAATGCCGAAGCTCTGGATGATGCGATCACAGATCTGAAAAAACAAGGCTATACATTTAAAAGCATTGATGATTTGATGTTTGAGAAAGAGATGAAGCTGCCGTCTTTGTAACAAGAAAGCCTCTCCTTAAACGGAGAGGCTTTTCTCATTACTTTATACATTTAATCAGTGCAGCCCAATCCAGATCTCCGAAGCCTTTTTCAATCCCGCTTTCAAAATGGCTCTTGGCCAGCTCGGCAAGAGGGAGGTTTGCAGAGACTCGTTCTGCGGCGGCGAGTGCCAGATTGGTATCCTTGAGACCTAAGGTCATTTTGAAACCGGCCGGCTCAAATTTCTGCTCGGCCATGATGGTTCCGTAATTTTGATAGACAGGAGAGCCAAAGAGCGCGCTGGCGATTTCTAAAAATTGTTTTTGTTCTAAGCCGTACTTTTCCATCAGTAAGAATGATTCAGATAATGCCTCAAGCATAGACACGAGCAAGAAATTGATGCTGATTTTGGCTGCATTTGCAGTCTTGCTTTCATCGCCGACGTCAAATACCTGCTGACTCAGGCTGTCAAGCAGAGGCTTGGCTGTTTGCTTCGCTTCCGCCGGCCCGGCTGTTATGATGCGGAGCGCGGCTTTGGCGGCGGCATCCGGCCTGCCGAGCACAGGAGCGGCGAGGAAGGATTGTCCTTTCTCCGCATGAGCTGCTGCGAGCTTTTCTGAGAACTCAACACTGATCGTGCTCATCGAGATGTGAATGCCGTTCTCTGCTAATCCTTCAATCAATCCGTCTTCTCCAAATGTCACGGCGCTGACAGAATCGTCATCTGAAAGCATCGTTATGACAATATCAGCGGACTCTGCCGCCTGTCGCGGCGTGTCAGCTGCCTGTGCGCCTTCTGATGCAAGTTCTTCCGTCTTTTGTTTCGTTCGATTATAAACAGTCAATTTGTAGCCTGCTTGAAGCACATTTTTGGCAATGGGCTGTCCCATATTGCCGAGTCCGATGACAGCGATTTTCAATCTGATCACTCCCTGAATATTTTTTCCATTATAAACAAAAGAACATGATCTGCCAACATAAAAAGAACAGCTTCACGCTGTCCTCATTTAAATATATTGAACCATCCTTTATGTACAAACCATATCAGCATCCCGATCACAAGCGCGGTCATAAGGCCGAGCACGGCAAAATATCCGTATTTCCAATGCAGCTCCGGCATGTTGTCGAAGTTCATGCCGTATACCCCGGCGATAAAGGTGAGCGGAATAAAAATGGTTGACACGATCGTCAGTGTCATCATAATCGCGTTCATCCGGTTTGAATTCAGTGTCACGTAGCTGTCGCGCAAGTCGGACGTCATGTCACGGTTGGATTCCACAATCTCAGACAATTTTAACAAATGATCGTATATGTCACTGAAGTAGGCTTTCGTTTCCCGCTGCTCTTTCACATGGTCTAGGCTTAAAATCCGATAGAGCAAATCACGCATTGGAATAATTGTCCGTCTCAAGTGCAAAAGGTCTGTCCTGAGATCAAACACCTCATTCATCAGTGTTCCGTACGTTTTGTGGGGCCGGCTTTCTTCAATTTCGTTTAGCCGGTCTTCAATTTTGTACACGAGAGGAAAATACTCATCAACAAGCTGATCCATGATCATATAAGAAATGTGCCCAGGCCCTTTTTTAAATATGTCGGGTGAAGCATACAATCGCTCCCGGACTTTGGCGATACCGGGTGTTTCGTGTAAATGAAAGGTGACGACAAATCTTTCGCCTTGAAAAATATCGACTTCTTCCATCTCAAGCGTTTCGTGGTTCAGCGCATGAATCACGTAAAAGCGATAGCCGTCATAATGGTCAAGCTTCGGCCGCTGCATATGCTGGAAGCAATCCTCTATGGCAAGCGGATGAAAATGAAAAAAATCTCTCAATAACGCCGTTTCCGTATCCTCCGGGCCGTAAAAATCAACCCAGTACCATGCAATATCAGGCTGTTCCACACGTTCGATCGGTATATTTTTCAGCAGCTGATGCTCTGTTGTAATTGCGGTAATGTTGATCATAAACAACCCTCCACCTGCCATTATATCATGCGGCCTTTATGAGAAAAGTATACGGTGTTCTCTGCCAATTTCCAGCGGCGTGTTATACTGAACAAAAAACGGAAAAAGGGTGGATTGCATGTGGAAGGAAAACGTATCTGTCACGCCTCCGTACCATTTTGACCGGGTGTTGGACAGACTGTCTTTAGATCCCCTCAATGCGGTAGATAAAGAAGCGCGGGAAATCCGCGTGCCGATCAGAAACCAGGCGGGGGACGTGTGTATTGTGAAGGTACAGGCATTAGGCCATGCGGCCGAGCCTGAGTTTCTCGTCAGCGGGGAAACGGATCAGGATGAGATGATGAAGGAAATCAAGCGGATTTTTCAATGGGAACATGATTTGCAGCACGTTCTCGATCATTTTTCGAAAACGAGTCTGTCCGCCATTTTTGAAGAGCATGCAGGCACGCCGCTTGTACTGGACTACAGCGTGTACAACTGCATCATGAAATGCATCATCCACCAGCAGCTCAATCTTTCCTTCGCTTACACGTTAACAGAACGGTTTGTCCATGCGTTTGGCGAGCAGAAGGACGGCGTGTGGTGCTATCCAAAGCCAGAAACGATTGCGGAGCTCGATTATCAGGATCTTCGCGATCTGCAATTCAGCATGAGAAAAGCGGAATACGCCATTGATACATCAAGGATGATCGCAGAAGGCACACTCGACTTGTCAGAGCTTCCGAATATGACGGATGAAGACATTATGAAGAAGCTGATCAAAATCAGAGGCATCGGCCCGTGGACCGTGCAAAACGTCCTCATGTTCGGCCTTGGACGCCCTAATTTATTCCCGCTTGCCGATATCGGTCTCCAGAATGCGATCAAACGTCATTTTCAGCTGGACGATAAGCCGGCAAAGGATGTCATGCTGGCAATGAGCAAGGATTGGGAGCCTTACTTAAGCTATGCGTCTCTGTATTTGTGGAGGAGTATCGAATAATTCGTCTGACAATGAAGGAAATCCTGCAAACGTGTTATACTAGAAAGATGTGAAAAAAACATTTCACTTTCTGCCATCTGCAGAAAGCTTCATTATAGAAACGGAGAGAACAACGTGAACCAACAAAAGAAACAGGCGCCCGTCGAACTGAAAGTCGGACAAACCTTTCCGCTGACGATTAAGCGTCTCGGCATTAACGGCGAAGGTGTCGGCTACTTTAAGAAAAAAGTTGTCTTTGTGCCCGGCGCACTCCCTGGTGAAGAGGTTGTCGTGCAGGCCACAAAGGTTCAGCCGAAGTTTTCGGAGGGGCGCATTAAGAAGATCCGCAAATCGTCGGAGCACCGCGTGGCACCGCCTTGTCCTGTATATGAACAGTGCGGCGGCTGTCAGCTTCAGCACCTTGCATACAGCCAGCAGCTTCGGGAAAAACGAGACATCGTCATTCAGTCGCTTCAGCGCCATACGAAGTTTAAAATAGAGAACATGGAAATCAAAGAAACGATCGGCATGGACAACCCGTGGAATTACCGCAACAAAAGCCAATTCCAAATCGGGCGCTCGCAAAGCGGCAGCATCATCGCCGGCTTATACGGCCTTGATTCTCATGATATTGTGCCGATTAAAGACTGCGTCGTCCAGCATCCGGCAACAAATAAAACAACAGGAATCGTCCGCCGCATTTTAGAGGATTTTAATGTGTCTGTTTATAATGAACGGAAGCGAAAAGGCGACGTTCGCACCATTGTGACGCGAGTCGGCTTTGAAACAGGCGAAGTGCAGGTCGTGCTTGTGACAGCAAAAGAAACGCTTCCGCACAAGGAAGAAATCGTCAAAGCGATCCAAAAGCGCCTGCCAGAGGTCAAATCCATTATCCAAAATGTAAACGGAGCGAAAACCTCTGTGATTTTCGGTGAGAAAACAAAACCGCTCGCCGGAAAAACAGTGATCCAAGAGGTGCTTGGCGACGTATCATTTGAACTGAGCGCCCGCGCTTTTTTCCAGCTCAACCCGGAGCAAACCGTCAAGCTGTATGACGAAGTGAAAAAAGCGGCGCAGCTGACCGGAAAAGAAAAAGTCGTTGACGCGTATTGCGGCGTCGGCACCATCGGAATGTGGGGGGCGGACGGAGCGAAGGAAGTCCGCGGCATGGACGTCATCAAGGAATCAATTGATGATGCCAAGAAAAACGCTAAAAAACACGGCATGACAAATGCCACATACGTAACAGGAACAGCTGAGTATTGGCTCCCGAAATGGACGAAAGAAGGCTTCCGTCCGGACGTCGTTATCGTCGACCCGCCAAGAACCGGCTGTGACAGCACGTTCCTGGACACGATCAAAAAAGTCAAACCGAAACGCTTTGTCTACGTTTCTTGCAATCCATCCACGCTTGCGAAGGACTTGCAGGCGCTGTCGAAAGATTATCGTGTGGAATATATTCAGCCTGTGGATATGTTTCCGCAGACGGCTCATGTGGAAGCTGTAGCGAAGCTTGTATTGAAATCGTCTAACTAAAATAAATAATTCCTAATCAGACTTGGATTCCGGTAAAATAAACAATTCCGGTTTCCGGGTCTTTTTCATGCGCCGCCCTTGTCCAGTCTGTAATTTCTCGGTTTTTTTCAATAAGAATCCCGGGATTTTTAAGATCCAAACCAATTCAATATCTTAGCGATACTTTCTTTCACAAATTTGGGTAGGGGCGCAGAAACAAGTATGTGATACTCGTCCATCTAAAAAATACTCAGGAGTATACTGTATAAATCTCGATAATATACCTAGCCTATGATCTAAACTGCCTTTTCTCACTGGTTTTCTTTGCACTTGGTAAAGATTTAAATGTTCAAAATTTACTATAGTTTGATAAGAAGTGCTGAAGCATGCTATAAGTGTAAAAGAAGCATGATCAGCTTTTTAATTTGGGATAAAGATTTGGCCGTCTCCCATAATGAAAGGATTTGAATTTGTTATGATAGATAATTTCTGGCGTGAATTACCACGACCTTTTTTTGTACTTGCACCAATGGAAGATGTAACGGATGTTGTTTTCCGCCATGTAGTGAGTGAAGCTGGCAGACCGGATGTGTTTTTTACAGAGTTTACAAACTCGGAGAGCTATTGTCACCCGGATGGGAAGGATAGTGTGCGTGGCCGTTTGACTTTCACAGAGGATGAACAGCCAATGGTGGCTCATATATGGGGGGATAAGCCTGAAAACTTTCGCCAAATGAGTATTGGAATGGCGGAATTAGGGTTTAAGGGTCTGGATATCAATATGGGCTGCCCTGTGCCTAATGTGGCAGGGAATGGAAAGGGAAGCGGCCTTATTTGTCGTCCAGAGGTTGCAGCAGAATTAATACAAGCAGCAAAAGCAGGGGGATTGCCAGTAAGCGTGAAAACAAGGCTTGGTTACACGGATATAGATGAATGGCGCGATTGGCTGACACATGTATTGAAGCAGGATATTGCTAATCTTTCCATTCATCTGCGTACAAGAGCTGAAATGAGTAAAGTGGATGCGCATTGGGAACTCATCCCGGAGATTAAGAAACTTCGTGACGAGGTGGCGCCAGATACACTTTTGACAATCAATGGTGATATTCCTGACCGCCAAACTGGTTTGAAGCTCGCTGAACAATATGGTGTTGATGGAGTTATGATCGGACGCGGTATTTTTACAAATCCGTTTGCCTTTGAAAAGGAGCCGAAAGAACATAGCAGTAAGGAATTGCTTGATCTCTTAAGGCTGCATCTGGATCTCCATGATGAATATTCTAAAACAGAAGCTCGTGCGTACAAGCCTCTTCCTCGCTTTTTTAAGATATATCTCCGTGGATTCCGCGGGGCAAGTGAATTAAGAAATCAATGCATGAACACAAAGTCAACAGACGAAGTGCGTGCATTGCTCGATGACTTTGAGAGAAAGTATCTTGATGGGGTGGAAGAGCAGTAGAAGAGGAAATCTGTCAGATTTCCTCTTCTTTTTTTGATCCATGTCACCTTTAATAAGTCAGATTGTCTGACATTCCGATTGAACCAGCGCCATATAATCAATAAAGTAAATGCAAGAGTTTCTAAAAACGATTGGGGGCTGGAAGCATGATGGATGAATATGCCGCTACGTACAAGAATGTGATTGGATGGAGGAGACATCTCCATCAATACCCAGAGCTGTCCTTTCAAGAAGAAAAAACAGCTCAATTTGTATATGATACGCTTTCTTCTTTTGGCAACCTTGACATCAGCCGTCCGACAAGGACAAGCGTGGTCGCTCGGCTGATCGGTTCCCGGACCGGTAAACGCATTGGGCTGCGTGCTGATATGGACGCCCTGCCGATTCAGGAGGAGCATGAGAGCGATTTTTCTTCCCTGCATTCGGGTGTGATGCATGCCTGCGGCCATGATGGGCATACCGCTATGCTGCTTGGGGCGGCTGAGATATTATCTCAGAGAAAGGACGAAATCAGAGGAGAAGTCTATTTCATTTTTCAGCATGCTGAGGAGGTTCATCCCGGCGGAGCGCAGGAAATGGTGCAGGCCGGTGTTACCGATCATCTTGATATGTGCTTAGCCATCCATCTGTTTTCTGCCATGCCATTAGGAAAAATCGGTCTGGCATCAGGTGCTGTCACTGCGAATTCTGACCGCTTTGATATCACGATTCAAGGAAAAGGCGGACACGCCTCCCAGCCCGAACAGTGCGTCGATCCGCTCGTGATCGCCTCTCAGCTGATTTCTCATTTGCAAACCATATCCTCGAGACATACAGATCCAGCTGAAAGGCTGGTGCTCTCCGTCACGATGTGCAGCGCAGGCTCAGCCTACAATGTCATCCCAGATACCGTAACGCTGGGTGGGACATTGCGAACGTTTAAGGAAGAAATCCGGGAACAGGCGAAACTGCGGATGGAGCAGATCATAAAAGGTGTAACCGAAGCCCACGGCGCCTCATATGAATTTGATTTTCGCCATGGATACAAATCTGTTGTAAACGATCGGGATATCACCGAGCTGGTGAAACAAGCAGCAATAAATCTTTGGGGAGAGGAACAGGTATTTCCGTTAGAACCGATGATGGGCGGTGAGGATTTCTCCGCATTTTCTGAACGAGTGCCGAGCTGTTACATCGCTTTGGGAGCGGGAGGCGAGGAGATGATCTATCCTCATCACCATCCTAAATTCACATTTGACGAAAACGCATTACCAGCAGGTGTTAAATTATTTGTAAATTCAGTCTTTTTTATTCTCAATTCCCATCATACGTTTTCTGTGAAGGCATACTAAAACCGATTATAGGAGGGCGCTATGGCTAAACATCTGACGGAAATGACTGCTGATTCTTTACAAAAGATCGAGCATAAAGGAATATTAAAGTGGATCGAAAAGGCTGGAAACAAGCTGCCTGATCCTTTTATGCTGTTTATCTACTTATGTATGATCGTCATCGCCATGTCTGTTTTGCTGGCTGGAAACGCAGTAACACATCCGGCAGACGGCAAAGCAATAGCAGTCAAAAGTTTGCTTAGCACCGAGGGCATTCACTGGATGTTGACGGAAGCGGTAAACAACTTTGTTCAATTTCCGCCGCTCGGCCTTGTGCTTACGATGGTGCTCGGCATCGGGCTGGCGGAACGGGTCGGTTTAATTGAAGCTGTGTTGCAGAAGATGATGGCCCACATTCCGAAAGCGATCATCAGCTACTCCGTTGTATTTGTCGGGATTTTAGGGAATCTGGCTTCCGATGCGGCATGGGTGATTATACCGCCGGTAGGCGCGCTGATTTTCATGGCAGCCGGCCGTCATCCGCTCGCCGGATTTGCGGCCGCTTCAGCAGGGGTAGGATCAGGTTTTACGGCCAACCTGATGATTGCCGGGACAGATGCGCTGCTTTCTGGCATCACCACAAAGGTCGCCCAAACGATCGACAAAAATGCTCACGTGTCCGCTGTTGATAACTGGTTTTTCATGGCCGCTTCCGTATTTGTTTTAGCCTTTATCGGAGCATGGGTGACAGACAAAATCGTTGAACCCCGGCTTGGCAGTTACCGCGGCGAATATCAGCCGGAAATAGCGGCTTTAACGAAAAAAGAGATCAAAGCGCTGAAGGGGGCAGGGGCTGCGGCTCTCTTATACGCGGGCATCATTGCGATATTAGTCGTACCGGAGGGAGCGCTCCTGCGAGATCCTGAAAACGGCTCAATTCTTTCCTCACCTTTTCTGAAAGGCATTATCCCAATCATTTTACTGTTTTTTGTTACTGTATCGGTTGTCTACGGCATCATGGCCGGACGCATTAAGGATCAGACAGATGTTCCGAAGCTGATGGGTGATTCCGTTAAAGGTATGTCAGGTTTTATTGTGCTCGTATTTGTCATTTCTCAGTTTATCGCTTTTTTCACATGGAGCAATATGGGGATTTTTATGGCGGTAAAAGGCGCTGACTTTCTGCAATCTATTCATCTAATGGGATTCCCTGTATTAATCGGATTTTCGTTGCTGACGTGTATCGTCAGTCTGTTTATTACGAGCGGTTCCGCGTTATGGGCGCTGCTGGCACCCGTGTTTATTCCGATGCTGATGCTGCTGGATTTCCATCCCGCTTTTATTCAAATCGCCTATCGGATAGCGGACTCCGCCACCAACACCATCACGCCGATGAATCCTTATTTGCCGATGCTGCTGGCGTACTATAAGCGCTACAAAACAGATGCGGGGTTTGGAACCGTGATTTCAACAATGATTCCGTATTCGGTTCTGTTCTTCTTGGCGTGGCTGCTCATGATGTTTATTTGGTACGTATTCGGCTGGCCAATCGGGCCGGGCGTCTATGCAAAGTAAAAACAACAAAGGGTGGGAGATATGGATATTATTCAAGTGAGACGAGATTTTCACCGGCATCCAGAAGTAGGCTTCACGGAATTTCGTACAGCCGGAAAGGTTGTGGAAACCCTGCTGGCCCTTGGATACGACGTGACATATGGAAAGGATGCAATTGATGGCGATGCCCGCAGAGGCGTCCCTTCTGAAAAAGACCTGCAGCGGGCTTTTGAACGTGCAATAGAAAATGGAGCGGATCCTGATATCATTGCGCCAATGGAAGGCGGATACACCGCAGTCATCGGCACGCTGGAGGGAAATGCACCGGGACCGGTCGTCGCGCTTCGTTTTGATATGGATGCACTGCCGATTACAGAAAGCGCAGAGGCGGACCATGTCCCGTTCGCCAAGGACTTCCGGTCTGAATTTGAAGGAAATATGCACGCCTGTGCCCATGATGGCCACACCGCCATTGGGTTAGGTGTGGCAAAAGCGATGGCACACGGAAACTTTGCGGGCACCTTAAAGCTGATCTTCCAGCCCGCCGAAGAGGGCGTCCGCGGAGCGTACGCTGTCACCGAGAAAGGCATGCTGGATGATGTCGATTATCTTCTCTGCCACCATCTTGGCACCAATGTGCCGCTGGGAGAAATATACGGCGGAGCGCAAGGATTTCTGGCCACGACAAAAATGGCCGTCCATTTCCGCGGCGTCTCCTCCCATGCCGGCGCGGCGCCTGAGCTTGGCAAGAATGCATTGCTAGGTGCGGCAACAGCGCTTTTAAACATTCACGCCATTCCGCGTTTCAGCTCAGGAGATACCCGCATTAATGTCGGTGTGCTTGAAGGCGGAACAGCGGCAAATATCATCCCGCAGCACGCCAAAATGATCATTGAAACGCGGTCTGATTCAGAAGAGGTCAATTGTGATCTGGAGGAACGCGTACGAAAGATCATTGCCCACAGTGCAGCCATGCATGAACTTGAATATGACATCGACATCATCGGCGGAGCCATTCCGATCAAATGTGACGAGGAAATGGTCAAAACTGTGCTTGAAGCGGCTGCAGAGGTTGACGGTTTTTCTTCTCTCAAAGGCATTCAAACAGGATCAAGAGGGAGCGAAGACGCAAGCTACATGATCAAAAGGGTTCAAGAGCGGGGAGGAAAAGGAACGTATATGATCATCGGCACCGACATCGCCGCCCCGCATCATCATGAAAAGTTCGATATCCAGGAAGACATTCTGCCGCGAGGTGTCCAGCTGCTGGAGCGGGCTGCAATGAAGCTGTTAAAGTAGAGGGGGAACCCCCCTCTATTTTTATTGTATGACATGCAGGAATAAGAAAATAATGGTACATTGATATGAGATACATGATAAAGGGGAGAGAAAAATGAAACGACTGTGCATCATCCCCTGCGGCAAGAAAAAAATATGGGACATCCATCCAGACACAGGGCCGGTAAGGGCGGAAGACGCTTATCTCAGCCCGTTTCATCAGGCTTGCGAGCGTTATGCGAAAACATTTTTCGATGAATGGGTGATTTTGTCTGCGAAGCACGGATTCCTTCGCCCAGATGATATCGTTCCCGAAAATTACGATGTGGCTTTTGGAACCGGTCATACGGAGATCATGACAGCAGAGGAGCTCCGCCGCCAATTTTGCGAAAAAGGCTTTTCCGACATCGAAGAGCTTGTCATGCTTGGCGGCAAAAAATATCGAAGCGTCCTAAACGCCGTCATCGGCGAGCATCAGCACATCAGCTGGCCTCTGTCATCATACAAAGGCATTGGCTACATGCTTCAAGCGCTGAACCGGGCGGTTGAAGACAAGCATGAACTGTAGCACGTACATTTCAAGAAAAGAGTGTGAACATGAAAAAACTTGTGTTTGGCTTGCTTGTTATTGCGGTATTCGGATGCGGGCTATATATCTATCATGTATGTTTCGGTGATCCATTTACGAAAAATGCCGCAGAGCAGAAGCTTATATCTTATGCGAAACAAACCTATCCCAAAAAAGAAATCAAGATCACGAATGGGGTATATAACGCTAAAACCTCGGAATATGTGTTCCAAGCAAACACCCAATCTCATCGCTACCCAATGTGTACGAAGGGATTTCTCCATCCTAAAGTCACTTGCGATGGAATTGAAGAAGCGTATACCGAATCAGCAGCAAAACGTTTAAATGAAGAAGCATCGAAGGAAATCGAAGCAGATCTGAAAAAAGCGGTTCCGCAAATCATAAAAGCCGACGCTGCGTTGAGCATCGAAAACGGTCAGTTCACATTAGATACAAAATGGAACAAACAGCTGGCTGAAAAAGCGCCTATGAGCATAACGATTCAATTAGATGCCAGCGAGTTATCGAAAACAGGTGCTTCAAAGATGGCGGAAACGGTCAGAAAAACGCTTAATGAAAAGAGATATACATATTCAAACGGCACGATAGACTGTATGCAGAAGGACGGCGACGGCGGTATCGGTTATGTGAAATATTCAATTGATTTTCTTCCGAAAACGGCTATTCAGCCAAACGATGCAGAGGAATTAGGAAGTTAAAAAGATTTCCGAGGAAATAAATACGTCGATCATTGTCAAAAGACCGGGTGATGCCCGGTCTTTTTTGCAGGCCATAAAACGAGACAAATGGATCAAATCGAGACAAAATGAGACACCTGTCTCGAACTGTCTCCAGTGTAAAAACGGAAAGACTGATTTTACGGGCTCCAAAGGCTGGCACACTTCTTGCATTTAAAAACGTGAACCCTAAATAGAAGGAGGCACACAAAATGGAATTGTTAAAACGAGAAGGCTTGTCATTAACTGAGGAGAAAGCGCTGTGGATGTACCAAAAGATGCTGGAAATCAGGGGCTTTGAAGACAAAGTGCATGAACTGTTCGCACAGGGAGTGCTTCCCGGATTCGTCCATTTGTATGCCGGTGAGGAAGCGGTGGCTGTAGGGGTGTGCGCTCATTTACATGATGGCGACAGCATTACAAGCACGCACAGGGGGCATGGCCATTGCATCGCCAAAGGCTGTGATCTGGACGGCATGATGGCGGAAATTTTCGGGAAAGCGACCGGATTGTGTAAAGGCAAGGGTGGTTCTATGCACATTGCCGATCTCGATAAAGGTATGTTAGGGGCAAATGGAATCGTCGGGGGCGGATTTACGCTCGCATGCGGATCAGCGCTCACCGCTAAATATAAACAGACTAAGAATGTAAGCGTTTGCTTTTTCGGAGACGGAGCAAATAACCAAGGCACCTTCCATGAAGGGCTGAACTTAGCGGCAGTATGGAACCTTCCTGTCGTATTTGTTGCTGAAAACAACGGCTATGGCGAAGCCACCCCATTTGAGTACGCGTCGGCCTGTGATTCAATCGCCGACCGGGCGGCTGCCTATAACATGCCGGGGGTCACAGTTGACGGAAAAGATATTTTAGCAGTTTACCAGGCAGCCGAGGAAGCGATAGAACGAGCAAGAAACGGCGGAGGCCCGTCTTTGATCGAATGTATGACTTATCGAAACTACGGCCATTTCGAAGGGGATGCCCAAACCTATAAAACGAAGGATGAAAGAGCTGAGCACCTTGAAGAAAAGGATGCTATTCAAGGCTTTAAAAACTATCTTTTAAAAGAAACAGATGCAAATAAACTGTCAGACATTGAACAGCGTGTCAGTAAATCGATTGAAAAAGCCGTCTCGTTCAGTGAAGACAGTCCATATCCGAAAGAGTCAGAGCTGCTGACAGATGTCTACGTGTCATATGAAAAAGGGGGAATGTGAGATGGCGAGAGTCATAAGCATGTCAGACGCGATCAATGAAGCGATGAAGCTTGCGATGAGAAGAGACGAAAATGTGCTTTTGATCGGTGAAGATGTCGCCGGGGGAGCGGCGGTCGATCATTTGCAGGATGATGAAGCATGGGGCGGCGTATTAGGGGTCACAAAGGGGCTTGTACAGGAATTCGGCCGCACAAGAGTGCTGGACACACCGATTTCTGAGGCGGGCTATATGGGGGCGGCCATGGCTGCGGCATCAACCGGGCTGAGGCCGATTGCGGAGCTGATGTTTAATGATTTTATCGGCACGTGCTTTGACCAGGTGATCAACCAAGGGGCGAAATTCCGCTATATGTTCGGCGGAAAAGCGCAAGTGCCGATTACCGTCCGCACTACCTACGGAGCAGGATTCCGGGCCGCTGCCCAGCATTCACAGGCGCTGTATGGCCTTTTCACCAGCATCCCGGGATTGAAGACGGTCGTTCCGTCCAATCCATATGACGCCAAAGGCCTGCTGCTTGCAGCAATAGAAGACAATGACCCGGTGTTCTTTTTTGAAGACAAAACGTCCTACAACATGAAGGGCGAGGTGCCGGAAGATTATTATACAATCCCGCTCGGAAAGGCGGACATCAAACGCGAAGGCGGCGATATTACGCTGTTTGCAGTCGGCAAGCAGGTCAATACCGCGCTTGAAGCGGCGGCTAAGCTCTCAGAAAAAGGCATCGAAGCCGAGGTGCTTGATCCCCGCAGTCTGTCTCCTCTGGATGAGGAAGCGATTTTCACATCGTTGGAAAAAACAAACCGGCTGATCATCATTGATGAAGCCAATCCGCGATGCAGCATTGCCACGGATATTGCTGCGATTGTTGCCGACAAGGGCTTCGATTTGCTTGATGCGCCGATTAAACGAATTACAGCGCCGCATACACCAGTGCCGTTTTCGCCAGTGCTTGAAGATCAATATTTGCCGACACCAGATCAAATTGTCAGCGTCACGCTTGAATTGCTTGGCGAGCCGGCAATGAATTAAAGGGGGGACACAAATGGCGGTAAAAGTAGTGATGCCAAAATTGGGAATGGCCATGAAACAAGGGGAAGTATCGATATGGAATAAAAAAGTAGGTGACCCGGTTGAAAAGGGAGAAAGCATTGCCAGCATTCAATCGGAGAAAATTGAAATGGAAATCGAGGCGCCTGAAAAAGGAACGCTGATCGATATCAAAGTGAAAGAGGGAGAAGAGGTTCCGCCCGGCACAGCGATCTGCTACATCGGGGACGCCAATGAATCGGTGCAGGAAGAGGCGAAAGAGCCTGCTTCGGAAGATAGCGCGCCGCTAGCCGTCCAGCCCGTCAAACAAGAAAACAAACCCGCAGCCGCCAAAAAAGAACGAATCAAGATATCTCCAGTCGCCAGAAAAATAGCGGAAAAAGCGGGATTAGACCTGAAACAGCTGAAAGGCACTGGACCAGGCGGGCGAATCGTGAAGGACGACGTTATAAAGGCGCTTGCTGAACAGAAAAAAGATCAGGCTGAGCCGGTTTCTGAGCAGAAAGCGCAGGAAACCCCAGTGACAGGCATGAGAAAAGTCATCGCGGCCCGAATGCAGGAAAGCCTGGCAAACAGCGCGCAGCTGACGATTACGATGAAGGCTGATATCACCAAGCTGACAGCCCTTCAAAAACAGCTTTCGCCAACTGCGGAAGAACGGTACGGCACAAAGCTGACGATGACTCATTTTGTCTCAAGAGCCGCCGTTCTCGCCCTGCAAGCTCATCCTGTGCTAAACAGCTTTTATAAAAATGAACGCATCATCACACATCCTCATGTGCACCTCGGAATGGCTGTGGCCTTGGAAAATGGATTAGTTGTGCCTGTGATTCGCCATGCTGAAAAGCAGTCGCTGATCGAACTGGCTCAATCCATCTCAGAACATGCCAAAAAAGCACGCGAGGGACGGGCGGGAAGCGAAGAACTGCAAGGCTCAACCTTCTCCATTACAAATCTTGGCGCTTTTGGAGTCGAGCATTTCACGCCGATATTAAATCCGCCGGAAACAGGGATTCTCGGCATCGGAGCAAGCTATGACACGCCGGTGTATCAAGGGGAGGAGATTGTCAGAAGCACGATCCTGCCGCTCAGCCTGACATTTGATCACAGAGCATGTGACGGCGCCCCTGCCGCTGCATTTCTAAAGGCGATTAAAACATATTTAGAAGAACCGGCAGCATTAATTTTATAGGAAAAGCAGGTGAAAACGACATGACACTAGCCATTATCGGCGGCGGACCTGCAGGCTATGCGGCTGCGGTCTCCGCGGCACAGCAGGGCAGAAACGTGCTGCTGATTGACAAAGGCCCGCTTGGGGGAACCTGCCTGAATGAAGGCTGCATCCCGACGAAGTCTTTGTTAGAAAGCGCAAACGTTCTTGATAAAATCAAGCATGCCGCCAGCTTTGGAATTGAACTTCCGGCAGGTGCGATATCGGTCGATTGGAGTAAAATGCAAAACCGAAAACAACAGGTTGTCAGACAGCTTGTCCAGGGCGTTCAGTATTTAATGAAGAAAAATCAAATACAGGTTGTGAAGGGGACGGCCTCCTTTCTTTCTGACAGAAAGCTCTTGATCGAAGGAGAGAACGGAAAAGAAATCAGAGAAGCAGATCAAGTATTGATTGCTTCTGGATCAGAGCCGATCGAGCTGCCATTCGCCCCGTTTGACGGCGAATGGATCATCGACAGCAAGGACGCGCTTTCCCTTTCTGAGATTCCATCTTCGCTTGTCATTATCGGCGGCGGTGTCATCGGGTGTGAGTATGCCGGGCTGTTTGCCAGACTGGGATCGAAGGTGACCATCATTGAAACAGCCGGCCAGCTGATCCCGGCTGAAGATGAAGAGATTGCCCGTCTCTTTCAGGAGAAGCTCGAGGAAGACGGTGTTGAAGTGCATACTTCATCCAGGTTAGAGCGGGTGGATCAAACGGCCAAAACGGCAATATGGAAAAGCGGGCAGCGGGAGTTTAAAACGAAGGCTGATTATGTGCTGGTGGCGATCGGCAGAAAACCCCGTCTTGACGGATTACAGTTGGAGCAGGCCGGAGTTGATTTTTCTCCAAAAGGCATTTCGGTAAACGGGCATATGCAGACGAACGTGCCTCATATTTATGCGTGCGGAGACGCAATCGGAGGCATTCAGCTGGCGCATGCAGCTTTCCACGAGGGCATCATCGCTGCTTCTCATGCTTCTGGAAGGGATGTCAAAATCAATGAGAAACATGTGCCCCGCTGCATCTATACATCACCGGAAATCGCGTGCATCGGGATGACAGAACAACAGGCAAGAAGCGTATACGGGGATGTGAAGATTGGCGAATTTCCTTTTTCCGCAAACGGCAAGGCGCTCATTAAACAGCAAGCGGAAGGAAAGATCAAAATCGTGGCAGAACCGGAATTCGGCGAAATCGTCGGTGTCTCAATGATTGGTCCTGATGTGACCGAACTCATCGGCCAGGCGGCTGCGATCATGAATGGTGAGATGACCGCTGATATGGCGGAGCATTTTATCGCCGCCCACCCGACACTGTCGGAAACATTGCACGAGGCGCTGTTAAGCACGATTGGGCTTGCAGTGCATGCGTAACACGGGAAAAAGCAGGCGCAGGGATACAAGGCGTCTGCTTTTTTAGTGTTGAAAGCGCTTTATTTTTCCCCTACAATAGATGAAAACGGCGTGTAAGGGAGGAGCGATCAAGGAAATGAATTCGATCCCAAACGATTTGCAAACCTGGAAACGTTTTGTGAAAGACGGTGTGCTTGACGAAGCCCGATTAAGAAAACGGATCGCCGAGTCATGGCATCGCTGCAAAAAAGCTGAGGTCAATCCTTATTTAGAAAAAGGCCCGAAGGTTTTACAGCAAACCGAGCTGGATCAGCAGTCAAAAAAGCATTCATTCTTCTTGACGACCGCACAGCCTTACCTCGAAAAACTGCTGCCTGCCATAAAAGAAATGGAAATGATGGCGCTGTTAATTGATTCAGACGGCGTTGTTCTGGCATTGGACGGCCATCCTCGCGCGCTTTATGAAGCCAAACGCATCAACTTTGTTGAAGGCGCATGCTGGACGGAAACGGCTGTCGGGACAAATGCGATTGGCACGGCGCTTCACATTAGTGAGCCGGTTGCGATACAAGGATCCGAACATTACTCTATCGCTTCCCATCAGTGGAACTGTTCAGCCGCTCCGATTCACCATGAGGATGGCAGTCTTGCAGGTGTGATTGACATATCGTGTCCGGCAGCAGGCGCGCATCCTCATATGCTCGGTATTGCTACGGCGATTGCCTATGCCGCGGAACGGGAACTGGCAGCTAAAAGCCGTGAGAAAGAGCTGGAGCTGATCAGCCGTTTTGCGGATAGAGCTGCATCCCGTGTGCCGATGGTGCTCTGCAATGTCAAACAGCATATCATCAGCGCGAGTGAAGCGGTTCGAACCTCAATGCCGGATTGGCAGGGCAGGCACCTGTATGAATTGAAGGAACGGGGCTTTTCAATTGAAAAAGCCGTCACTATGGGGGATGGCGGCACTTGTTTTTATCTCGCGGAACAAAAGAAAAAGACGGCGTTTCGATTCAACGGAGTTATCGGGCAAAGCGGCCGATCGCAAGCTATGCTGAAGAGCCTTGAACGAGCGGCAGCGGCGGATGTAACGGTCTGTCTGTCGGGCGAAACTGGTACGGGGAAGGAAGTCGCGGCACGCGCACTTCATGAGAACAGCGAGCGGCGGCACGGCCCGTTTGTTGCTGTCAATTGCGGAGCGATCCCGTCTGATTTGATTGAAAGCGAGCTGTTCGGCTATGCGGAGGGCGCTTTTACGGGAGCGAAACGAAGCGGCTACAAAGGCGCCTTTCAAAAGGCGAATCAAGGCACCTTATTTTTAGATGAGATCGGAGAAATTTCCCACTCGATGCAGGTTGCGCTTTTACGGGTGCTTCAGGAACGCAAGATTACGCCGGTCGGCGGAACGAAAGAAATTCCGGTTGATATCAGAGTCATTGCCGCCACACATTGTGATTTGCGCGAGCTTGCCGAAAGCGGGAAAATCAGAGAGGACTTGTTTTACCGTATTCATGTCTATCCGATTGAGCTTCCTCCTTTACGCGATCGCCCTGAAGATATTCCGGATCTTTTCCAGTACTACAAACAGAAGAATCATTGGCCTGGCGAACTTCCCCCTGCTTTTTTGGATATGCTGAAGCAATGGAGGTGGCCGGGGAATATTCGCGAGCTGTTTAATGTGTTTGAACGTCTTTCCATCAGATTTCCGGACGGCCGGCTGAAGGATGAGCCGCTCACCGCTTTACTGGAAGCTGCAGGACTGCCGATCATCCCGGCGGAAAAAAAGCCGGATGCTGCCGGCGCGCTGACCCTTCGTGAGCAAATCCAAAAAGATATTATCATCAAAGCGCTTGAATCCGCAAAAGGAAACATCTCTCAAGCCGCCAAAATCAGCGGGATACCCCGGAGCACTTTCTACAAACGGCTGAAAAAATTCAACTTGTCCGCTGAATCATAAAGCATACTTCTTTCAAGAAATGGAAACGTTATGTATGAAGGAGGGTGTTAGAATGAATAGTCAAAGGGCGAAAGAAATTGTAGAATCTCCCGACATGAAGAAAGTAACATATAACGGCGTGCCTATTTACATTCAGCACGTGAATGAAGAAAACGGAACAGCGAGAATTTATCCGCTGGACGAACCTGAGCAGGAGCATGAAGTACAGCTGACCAACTTAAAAGAGGATTAAACAAAAATGGCCCGCTTCATAAGCGGGCCATTTTGTTATCCGCGCGGAGCAAATAAAATGACACAGACGCCGATAAGACAAATGAATGCACCGATCCAGTCATACAGATCAGGTGTTTTCCGGTCGACAAGCCATCCCCATAGAACCGCAAGCACGATGAATACCCCGCCATAAGCGGCGTATACACGGCCGAAGGAAGGGAAGGACTGAAACGTCGGAAGAATGCCGTAGACAATCAGGATCAGCGCTCCGGCGATGCCATAGCCGACTGGCTTTGCCTCTCTCAGCCACAGCCAAACCAAATACCCGCCGCCAATTTCGGCAAGCCCCGCCGCGAGAAATAAAAGAATGGTAATCAGCATCACGCGCACTCCTCAACTTGCTTTTCTCTTTCATTATAAAGGAGGAGTGCTGTTAAAGCTTTGGATGATTCTCCATCTCCTTCAAATACGCGTTTCGCTGAACCTCCGTAAACTGGCCAATCCAATTGCTTTTCGCCTCTTCATTCAGATGGGGAAGGATATAGCGTTCAACCGCTTCGAAAAACGGAGGATACGCGATAATGTTCCAGGTAGGGATGCGAACGACTTTGCCGTTTGTTTTCTCGATGATGATATCCTCAAAAAAGATCCCTTTCAAACTGTAATGATGCCGTCCCATATAAATCCGTTTTACCTCAGAAAACAGCACACTGCGCTTTCTCGAGAAGATCTCGCCATCAGGCCCAGTCTTTACGCTGAAAATGACATTTCCCCGGCTTGTGAACGCCGGAAAAGCCATAAAAAATGTGATTAATCCATAAACAATCGCCATTAATCCTCCGCCCAAATAAAGCAGGGCATACTTAGATTCAAATGTGAGAGCTTCAAACACCAGCCACACTCCTGCAATAAAAGCGCCCCCTGTGGCGAGGAACAGCCAGATTCTAAAAAACATTCTACTCTTGATCTTAATTACTTCATTGTTTTTCAATTGCTATTCTCCTTTATCGCTCTTTAGCAAAAAAGTATTCCTTTTACCACATCTTTATTTGCTGGTACGATAGAAAATTCATTTTGAGTGATACCTGTTACCAGCCAAGTATGACGGCTACTAGGCAAGACGAAAGCCATGTCAGCCACTTCCGGAGAGTTGTCTTTGTCATAAACAAGGCGCATCAGCGTATCCATTTTCCCTTTTCGTGAAGCCAGATCATTTACGAATCGGGTAATATCCTCTTGATGTTCATGCTTAACGAGAAACTCTTTCAGATATGTGGGAGTGTCAGAAGCACCTTCCAGAAGCAATTCAAATTCAGTTGATGTCAGAGTAATAATTGATTCTTTGTTATCCTCAGCATCTATTATATTTAAAAACTCGGATGTTTTAGAAAGTAATCCGTCACTTGAATCCATTTTTTTGATGCTGTGCACCTGTTCATCAAACAGCAGTTCATGAGAGTAAGTGCCGAACTTAGAAACGTGGCAGGACACATTCTGTTCTTTGCCTTGTTCATCAAATTTGGACAGTTTCACTGTATAATCCGCGTCGTTTAATACGTGGATAAACGGGCAGTACTCGTCCTTTAATCGGTATTGATGATTACGGTATTCCGCCGCATCTTTGGCCAAAAGCGAGCGGCATGCCGCTTCGAACAAAGCACCGAGCTGTTCATCTTCTATTTCCGGAAAATAGGCCTGCTTCAAGGCCATTCCCTGTTCAAAAAACCCTTCGCTGTAAAAACAAAATAAGAGTTCCTCTATGCTGATTGTAAACTGCTTCATTGATTATTCTCCTATCCAAATGAAAGTTTCCCTTTAAGGAAATGGGTTGCGCCGTGTATAAGCGAGTCCGCTGTTTTCTTTGCTTTTTCCATTCCTTTTTTCGCACTGTCTATCCCTTTATGTATCGTTTTATTCGCCGCATCTATGCCGTCATTCACTGATTTGACGACTTTGCCGGCTGATTCCAGCCCTTTCTTGGCTGTATCGACGACAGCGTGAATCGGTTCTTTCAGCTTTATCGCCGCTTTTTCAGCAAAGCCTGATGTGAACTTTGCGATTTTTTCCCCAGCAAACCCTCCTATGGCTGATCCGATTGTGCCTCCGACTACTGTACCAACAGGACCTAAGACACTTCCGATGGCGCCGCCGACGACAGCGCCTGCCGTAGCTCCTCCTGCGATGAAAATAGTGTTATTCACAGCATTCCCGACGGCCTTGGCGTTTTCACGCTTGAGAACTTCGGGTTTGTCTTGGTATTTCGCGTAATTTTCAGCAATTTTCAAGCCCGCTCCGAACGTTTCGGTCGCACCGGTGATCAGTGTGGCGGTAATGGCATTTCCTTTTGCGAATTTCAAGCCCGTTTTTCCGACATCCTTCAAAGTTGAGCGTACGCCGGCTTCATTAAGAAATCCTCTTGTGTAGCTTCTGACGCTGTTTGAAAAATCGACCGTATCCTGAGGGAAGTACTTTGTAAACTTTTTATGTACCAAATCTGAAAATGGCCGGTTTGTCTTTTTAAACAAATATTTAGGATTCATAAGCACTTTAGCCGCTTTTTGATAACGTGAGCTGTCAACGGCTCTGGAAATATCCAATAGAAGTTTTGAGTGCCGGGCGGTATGCAAACCGCTTGGCTGTTTCACAAATTTCGTAAGCCCTAATCCGTAGTATTTTCCTTGTGTCAGCATAAGGGCGGTTAAGCTTGTCATCGTTCCGTATTTGTCGTAAGCATGATAGAGCTTTCGTAAAATATCATCTTGTTCAACAAATTTATCGCCCGTTTTTCTGATAAAAATCTCATTGTCACTCAGCTTGGTGACGAGCGCTTTTCCTGAGCTCCACGCATCGCCGACTCCGGAAAAACAGCTGCTGTAGCGGGGATCGCATTGTAAAATCATCTGCCCCAGCTCCAAATGCAGGTCCTTATATTTGCTTTCCATATCGGTTAATTCAGTGACTACATCATTTGCCAGCTGTTCGAGTTTATCCGGATCAACTGCAATGTTTCCTGACACACCATTCACCCCCTGAGTTTATGTCTTTCCTCTCTTGCTTTACGTTCCAGTTCTTCCATTCTGGCAATTTCAGCTTTTCGTTCTTCTATTTTGACGGCGGCTGCCTTTAGCTCCTGGCTTGTTTCAAGCAGCTCCTGTTCGAATTGATCGTAGGCGGCTTTCGTTTCCTCGAAATCCTGGTCGAACGAATCTCTTGCTTTTCCCTGCCAAGCATCCCCTAATGCAGATAACCGGGATTCAAGCAGCATTTTGGAGCTTCTGACCTCTTCTGCGGCCGCACTGTACTTGTTTGCCAGCTCAATGACTTTATATGAGTCCAACTTTTGTCCCCTGCCTTTTCTAAATTCACGCACAAATGGATGTTTTATATAAATGATTATAAATAATTCGGCATGTATCCGAATCGTACAAAAGAACCTTTTCATAAGAAATGGAAGGGCGTATATTCACTTAAATTTCACAGTAGGTGAGACTTTAAGATTACAAAAAAGGTAAAAAAATCAAATCTCCCAGACGTAAGGTAAATGAGAAATTTCCCGCTTTGTGGGAAAAAACACTAAAATTGATCAAATGATCTAAGTGCGCCAAACGTGTTACGGGACGGGCCTTCACATGGTATAAATGAAATGTAAACGTTATCAAGGAGGTCGTCATATGAAGAAAAAATCATTCTCAATCGTAATAGCGGGCGGAGGGAGCACTTTCACTCCAGGGATCGTACTGATGCTCTTGGACCATTTGGAGGAGTTTCCGATCAGAAAGCTGAAGCTGTATGATAATGATAAGGAGAGACAGGATCGCATAGCAGGCGCCTGTGACGTTTTTATCAGAGAAAAAGCGCCGGAAATTGAATTTACAGCGACGACTGACCCGGAAGAAGCTTTTACAGATGTCGACTTTGTCATGGCGCACATCAGGGTAGGGAAATACGCGATGCGTGCGCTGGATGAGCAAATTCCGCTGAAGTACGGAGTTGTCGGCCAGGAGACATGCGGGCCGGGCGGCATCGCATACGGCATGCGTTCGATCGGCGGCGTGCTTGAAATATTAGATTACATGGAAACATATTCGCCTGATGCGTGGATGCTCAATTACTCCAACCCGGCGGCAATTGTAGCCGAAGCAACAAGACGCCTCAGACCGAATTCGAAAATTCTAAACATCTGCGATATGCCGGTTGGAATCGAAGACCGGATGGCGCAAATTCTCGGTCTGTCCTCAAGAAAAGAAATGAAGGTTCGCTATTACGGATTAAATCACTTCGGCTGGTGGACATCGATTCAGGATCAAGAGGGCAATGATTTAATGCCGAAGCTGAAGGAGCATGTATCTCAATACGGGTACATTCCGAAGACGGAGGCTGAAGCTGTCGAGGCGAGCTGGAATGACACGTTCGCAAAAGCGCGTGACGTGCAGGCCGCAGATCCTGACACACTGCCGAATACGTATTTGCAATATTACTTGTTCCCGGATGATATGGTAAAAAAATCAAATCCGAATCATACGCGGGCAAACGAAGTAATGGAAGGGCGCGAAGCCTTTATTTTCAGCCAATGTGACATGATCACACGCGAGCAGTCCTCGGAAAACAGCGAAATCAAAATCGATGATCACGCATCATATATTGTTGATCTAGCCCGGGCGATTGCCTTCAACACAGGTGAAAGAATGCTCTTGATCGTTGAAAATAACGGAGCGATTGCGAACTTTGACCCGACTGCGATGGTCGAGGTGCCGTGTATTGTCGGCTCAAATGGGCCTGAACCGATCACCGTCGGCACCATTCCGCAATTCCAAAAAGGACTGATGGAGCAGCAGGTATCCGTTGAGAAACTGACTGTTGAAGCGTGGGCGGAGAAATCGTTCCAAAAGCTGTGGCAGGCGCTGATCCTGTCAAAAACTGTGCCAAACGCGCGTGTGGCAAGGCTTATTCTCGAGGATTTAATTGAGGCCAACAAAGACTTCTGGCCTGAGCTTGATCAAAGCCCAACCCGTATTTCGTAACTGAAATCCCACCATTTTCGAATCTGTTATTGTATATAATAGAAAGAAAATGGGGGGATCTGATATGCAGCTCGAAGAACTGATTAATCAGCACTACAGCAAATTAAATGACAACGATTTTCATATTTTAAAATATATATTGAATCACAAGCACACGTGCTACACCCTTGGAATCGATGCGTTGGCCAAAGCTTGCAGTGTATCGCGTTCCTCGATTTTGCGGCTTGCCCAAAAGCTCGGTTTCAGCGGCTACAGTGAATTTCGCGTTTTTTTAAAGTGGGAAGATCAGCCGGAAGAAGGCGAGAGTATGAGTTTTCAAAAGCTGCTTGATGATATTGAATCAAATCTGAAGTTCTTAAGGACAAAGGACATGACAAATATGTGCCAGCTGATTGATGAAGCCGACCGCATTTTCGTGTACGGATCAGGAAATGCGCAAAAGATATGCGCCCGTGATCTGCAAAGAATGTTTATTCCGCGCCATCGGTATCTCATTTTGATTGAAGACAGAAATGAATTTAATCTGATGCGCAATGATTTTAAAGTAAACGATCTGTTTATCATCATTTCTCTTTCCGGAGAAACACCGGAGCTGATTCCTCAGGCAAGAATGCTTTCTGCAAAGGGTATTCCCTTTATTTCCATTACGAATTTAAAAAACAATGTACTCGCCCAGCTGACTCCGCATAATCTTTATGCGACAAGCAAACCTGTGACATTAAGCGATAAAACGGAAATTGTCGCTTTTGCACCGTTCTTTCTCGTTGGCGAAGCATTGTTCCGCGCATATGTTGATTACAAAGAGGCAGAAAAAAATGACATTGAGTAGCAGGGGGTTCTGGTATGATGCAAAAAATCCAGCGCTTTGGAAGCGCGATGTTTGTACCTGTTCTATTATTCGCGTTCGCTGGCATTATCGTCGGTGTCAGTACGCTTTTTAAAAATAAAACCATCATGGGCCCGCTTGCCGATCCTGATGGGTTTTGGTATCAGTGCTGGTATATCATTGAGCAGGGCGGCTGGACAGTATTTAATCAAATGCCGCTCTTATTCGCCATCGGCATCCCGGTTGCTTTGGCGAAGAAAGCTCAGGCGCGCGCTTGTTTGGAAGCGCTTACGGTTTACTTGACGTTCAATTACTTTGTCAGCTCGATCTTGACGGTATGGGGAGGGGCATTTGGCGTCGACATGAACCAAGAGGTCGGCGGAACGAGCGGGTTAACGATGATCGCAGGCATCAAAACGCTCGATACCAACATTATCGGAGCCATCTTTATTTCTTCGATTGTCGTCTTTTTGCATAATCGTTATTTTGATAAAAAACTGCCCGATTTTCTCGGCATCTTTCAAGGCTCAACGTATATCGTGATGATTTCCTTCTTCATTATGATCCCGATCGCCTTGGCCGTGTCTTATATTTGGCCGATGGTTCAAGCGGGAATCGGATCGCTTCAAAGCTTCCTGGTTGCTTCCGGGGCGGTGGGCGTTTGGATTTACACGTTTTTGGAACGGATTTTGATTCCGACCGGTCTACATCACTTTATTTACACGCCGTTTATTTACGGGCCTGCTGTAGCGGAAGGTGGAATCGTCACGTATTGGGCACAGCATCTCGGCGAATATTCGCAAAGCGCAAAACCGCTGAAGGAGCTCTTCCCGCAAGGCGGATTCGCGCTCCACGGTAACTCGAAAATCTTCGGTATTCCGGGCATCGCCCTGGCGTTTTATGTCACAGCCAAAAAGGAAAAGAAAAAACTTGTCGCAGGGCTGCTGATTCCTGTCACGCTGACGGCGATTGTCGCCGGTATTACAGAGCCGATTGAGTTCACTTTCTTATTCATTTCTCCTTTCTTATTTGCGGTTCACGCCGTACTGGCTGCAACGATGTCGACAGCCATGTATATGGCCGGTGTCGTCGGAAACATGGGTGGCGGGCTGATCGAAGCGGTGACCTTGAACTGGATTCCGCTCTTTGGCAGCCACGGAATGACGTATGTGTATCAAATTTTGATCGGGCTTTCTTTTACAGCTATTTATTTTTTCGTCTTCCGATTTTTAATTCTCAAATTCAATATCGCCACACCGGGACGGGAAAAGGATGATCAGCAGGAAACAAAGCTGTATTCAAAAAAAGAATACAGAGAAAGAAAAAACAAGGATGAAACGGCCTCTGCAGTTGAAGCGGCAGATGACACCGCTTTTCTGTATATTGAAGCGCTGGGCGGAAAAGACAACATCACTGAAGTGACAAACTGCGCCACCCGCCTCAGAGTCAGCGTCAAGGATGAAACAAAGGTTGAGCCCGACAGCGTGTTCCGAGCGCTTGGCTCACACGGCGTCGTCAGAAACGGGAAGGCGTTTCAGGTGATTATCGGATTGAACGTTCCGCAGATGCGGGAGCGTGTGGAAAAAATATTGAATCAATAATGCCAGCCCTCCTTTTCGGGAGGGTTTTCGTTTGCCGTCAAAAAGACCGTCATAGTAAAGTAAAGAAAGAGACAATCGAGTAAAAAGGGGTTTGGAGGCTTTTACATGCAAAAGGCTTTATCGTTTTTAAAACCATACTCATTGCTGGTGGGAATTGCGCTGATTCTCATGTTGACGGAGCTTGCGGTTGAACTGATGCAGCCTTTACTGATCGCAAAAATCATCGACGATGGGATTTTAAAGCAAGATCTCCGGCATGTGTGGACATGGGGGGCGGTCATGATCGGACTGACCGTGTTATCATTTGCAGCGGGAATGCTGAATTCCTTTTATGCCGCCCATGTCAGCCAAAGCTTTTCCTACGATACGAGAAAAGGGCTTTTTCAAAAAATCCAGTCCTTCTCCTATTCTACTTTTGGACAGTTCTCGTCCTCTTCTTATATCACAAGGCTGACAAACGATGTCACACAGGTTCAAAACATGATTTTTATGAGTTTGCGGTTTATGCTGCGGGCTCCGTTAATGATTGTAGGCGGTATTGTGCTGTCACTCACCGTTAACGTGAAGCTCGGCTTTTTTCTGCTTGTGACCATTCCGATCCTGATCTTGTTTTTGCTATGGGTATTAAAGAAAGGCGGGACGCTGTTCCGTTCAGTGCAGAAACGGCTGGATCAGGTGAATACCGTCATGCAGGAAAACTTAACAGCGATTAAGCTGATCAAAGCGCTGCTTCGCGGCAGCCACGAGGTCAAAAGATTTATCAAAGCCAACACGAGGCTGATGGAAAAAACAGTTTCAGCCTTTCAGCTTGTGGAATTCACGATGCCTGTGCTGATGCTGCTGATGAACCTCTGCATCCTTTTGATTTTGTGGGCAGGTGCACACAGTATCACGAACGGAAGCACTCAAGTCGGTGATGTTGTCGCGATTATTAACTACGCAACACGAATTACGGGCGCGCTTTCGATGTTTCCGTTTTTGATTATGATTTTCACCCGGGCGAAGGCTTCAGGGGATAGAATAGGCGAGGTGCTTGAAACGGAAGGCGATGAGCGGGAAGAAGGCATCATACCAGATCGTTTGTCAGGACGGATTGAGTTTCAGCATGTATCCTTCCGTTATTCTGAAATGGACAGAGAAGCGCTGCGGAATGTCTCATTTTCCGCAAAGCCGAAGGAAACGATCGCGATTCTCGGTGCGACGGGATCGGGCAAGTCCACGCTCTTTCAGCTCATTCCGCGGCTTTATCGGCCGGATTCAGGCAGCATCTACATAGATGAAAAGCCAATTCACGATTTTCCGGCAGAGGGGCTTCGCAAGCAAATTGGATATGTACCGCAGGAAGTGCTTCTGTTTTCCGGCACAATCAAGGAAAATATCGCTTGGGGCAAAGAAAATGCTTCACTTGATGAAATAATTGTAGCGGCCAAACATGCGCAAATTCATGAAACGATTATGAAGTTCCCGAATGGGTATGACACTGTTTTGGGGCAAAGAGGCGTCAACCTGTCCGGCGGCCAGAAGCAGCGGATTTCCATTGCGCGGGCGCTGATCCGAAAGCCGGCCATCCTTCTTTTAGATGACAGCACAAGCGCGCTAGACCTGCAGACGGAGGCGAAGCTGCTTGAGGCAATCAGCGCATATGAGTGCACAACCTTGATCATTACGCAAAAAATGACCACGGCGATGAGAGCTGATAAGATTTTGCTGCTTGAGGATGGCGAACTGATTGAAAAAGGCACGCACAGTGAGCTGCTTTCTGAATCTCAGTTATACAAACGCATTTACGAGTCGCAATTCGGAAGGGAGGGGAGCGAGTCATGCTAAAAGACATCCGCAAGCCTTTCCAATATCCCAAACTGCCAATCGACAAAAAAGAAGGCGCAAAAAAGCGGGCGAAAGCAAAGGATACAAAAGGCACACTGAAACGAATCTGGTCTTACTTGGCTGAACGAAAAGGACTGCTTATCCTTGTCATGCTGATGGTTGTCATCAGCGCGATATTCGGGCTCCTTGGCCCCTTTGTAATCGGAAAGGCCATCGACCATTTCATCGTCGGGCGAACGGTAAGTGGACTGATCCCCGTTTTGCTTCTTCTGCTCGTCATTTATATTATTCAGTCCCTGTCACTCTGGTTTCAAAACTATTGGATGATTACGATTTCGCAAGGCACTGTTTTCAGAATGAGAAGCGAGTTGTTCACCCATCTGCATGAGCTGCCGATTCCGTTTTTTGATAAACAGCGGCACGGTGAGCTGATGAGCCGGGTGACAAATGACATCGAAAATGTCAGCTCTACTTTAAACACGTCGGTTATTCAAATTCTATCAAGCGTCATCACCTTTGTCGGAACGGTTGCAGTGATGGTGTACATGAGCCCGCTCCTTACAATGATTACCCTGACCATCATTCCGGTGATGGCAGTAACCCTGAAATGGATCACCAACCGGACGGGAAAGCTGTTTAAAGAACAGCAGAAAAACCTTGGTGAGCTGAATGGATATATTGAGGAATCTGTTTCCGGCGCAAAGGTCATCAAAGTGTATTCGCGTGAGAAGCAGATCAATGCCGAATTTCTCGAAAAAAACGCTGCGCTCAAGACCTCGGGCTTCTGGGCACAGACGATTTCCGGGTTTATCCCGAAAGTCATGAACTCTTTGAATAACTTAAGCTTTACAATGATTGCCGCAATCGGCGGTTTGTTCGCGCTGAAAGGCTGGATCTCGATCGGCTCGATCGTCGTCTTTGCCGAGTATTCAAGGCAATTCACACGCCCTTTAAACGATCTGGCCAATCAGTTTAATACGATGCTGTCCGCTATTGCCGGCGCTGAACGGGTGTTTGACGTGCTTGATGAAAAAGAAGAGCGCGAGGATGAAAAGAACGCCGTGCATCAGCCGATCCAAACGGGCAGTATTGAATTCCGGGATGTGTCCTTCGGTTATGATGAAGGGCAGCAGACACTGAAGCATTTACAGTTTACAGTGCCTGCAGGACGGTCCATCGCGTTTGTCGGACCGACGGGAGCGGGGAAAACAACTGTCACCAACCTGCTCGCCCGTTTTTACGAGCCTGATGAGGGAAGGATTTTAATCGACGGTACAGATATTAAAACCCTTACTAGAGCAAGCCTGCGGAAAAACATGGGGTTTGTCCTGCAGGATTCGTTTTTGTTTCAAGGAACGATCAGAGAAAATATTCGCTACGGCAGGCTCGATGCATCTGATCAGGAAGTCGAAGCCGCGGCAAAAACAGCGAACGCCCACAGCTTTATTGAAAGGCTGCCAAAAGGGTATGACACAGTGCTCACGCAAAACGGATCGGGCATCAGCCAAGGACAGAAACAATTGATTTCCATAGCGCGGGCGGTGCTTGCCGATCCAGTTCTTCTCATCTTGGATGAAGCGACAAGCAACATTGATACCGTAACAGAAGTCAACATTCAAGAAGCGCTCGCCCGTTTAATGGAGGGAAGAACAAGCGTCATCATCGCCCACAGGCTGAACACCATTCAAAGAGCGGACCAGATTGTGGTGCTAAAAGACGGCGAAATGATTGAAAAAGGCAGCCATGAAGAACTGATCCGGCAAAAAGGATTTTACAGTGACTTATATAAAAGCCAATTTGAGAAATAGACCTTTGTCCCGCACAAAGGTCTTTTTTGTTACAGTTTTATAGTACTTTTATTTCATTTTCGTAAAATGTAACAAAATTACTTGACGTAAACAAGTTATGTATATATACTAGCTTACATTAAGTAAGTGATAACATTTATCAAGGAGGATAAAATGAATAAATCATTTGAAATTGGCACATTACTTTTAAGAGTTATTACAGGTATTATCTTTTTTGTTCACGGTTTATCTAAGTTTCAGGGAATGGAAGGCACCATCCAATTTTTCGGCAGCATAGGCCTTCCAAGCTTTATGGCGTATGTCATTGCAGCGATTGAACTCGTTGGCGGAGTGCTTGTCTTCTTCGGATTGGCTACACGTATTGTCGGTGTTCTGTTTGCCCTCACGCTGATCGGAGCCATCATTACAGTCAAGCTGAAAGCGCCATTCATGGGTAATGCAGAATTTGATTACCTTCTGCTTTTGACATCAATCCACCTGGCTCTTTCCGGAAGCCGTTTCCTTGCGCTAGACCCACTTGTGTTTAAAGCAAAAAAGAGCGAAAACGTATCAGCATAAGAAAAGAGGCATACAGCATGACCAGCATTCATGAGGATACAAACATTGGCTATGTCAAACTCACAATCCGCAGTCTGGAGCGCTCCCTTCAGTTCTACTGTAACGTCATCGGTTTTCAAGTCTTAAAAAAGACGGATCGCCAAGCCGAACTATCGGCTGACGGAAAACGCGTCCTGCTTGTTCTCGAAGAAAATCAGAGCGCCGTCGTCTTGCCTGAACGGTCTGTGACGGGCCTCTATCACTTTGCAATTCTTCTTCCGAACAGGAAGGAACTTGGTATCGCGCTCGCCCGCCTGATTGAACACGGCATTGCCATCGGACATGGGGATCATGCTGTCAGTGAAGCACTCTACCTGTCTGATCCTGATGGAAACGGAATTGAAATGTACGCTGACCGCCCCCGCAGCACGTGGCAGCGTGATCGTGAAGGAAACTACGTCATGACGACAACCGCTGTGGACATTGAGGATCTTATGGAAGAAGCCGGAGATGAGCGGAAAGCAGCGCTTCCGAACGATACCATCATCGGACACATTCATCTGCATGTCAGTGATTTGAAAGAAGCAAAAGCGTTTTATACGGATGTGCTGGGCTTTGATATTGTCGGAGACTATGCGGGCATGTCCGCTCTCTTCGTTTCAGCCGGAGGCTACCATCATCATATCGGCTTAAATATTTGGGCGGGAAGAAACGCGCCGCCTAAACCGACAAATGCCAGCGGACTAGACTATTACACGGTTGTCCTGCCTCATCAAGAGGAACTGGATCGAGTGGCAGACCGAGTCAAACGTGCCGGATATTCGATCGAAGAAACGGAAAACAGCTTCCGTGTGAAAGATCCTGTTTCCGGCGCCCATATTAGATTTGTGATTTGACTGTAATCCCTTTGCCGAAAAAACGGCAGGGGGATTTTTTATTTTTGTCCGCCTTGTTATGATGGGAGAACCAACTTGTTAGGAGGCGTTTACATGGAACTCAATCACCTTGTGACAGGCAAAATAGCATTAAATCAATATGTGCATCGCTTAGAGCAAAAGGATGTTTCATTTTACGTCCACTATTGGGGAGCGATGACGAACCACTATAACACACTGCTTCATAAGCATTCCTTTTATGAAATTTGTTACGTCGTAAGAGGTGAAGGATATTACCTTGAAGGCGATCGTACATATCCGCTTCGTGAACAGACGATTTTTTTGTCAAAGCCGGAGCATTTGCACCAAATCAAAAGTGAAACAGGGCTGTTCCTTTTTTACGTCGCTTTCGAGCTGAGCGAGGATCAGTCAAGCGCCGAATGGATCAAAGTGATGGAAGAAGTGAAACAAAGCCCCTTTATCACAATGCAATTGAAAGATGGCGAACCGCCGGGCCTGCTTTGGAAAACGTTAATGCTGCAAGCAGCGCAGCCTGTCAATGCTTTTGACAAAGAGATCCTATCTCATTTGTCGCATGCATTGATCCTGTCATTAATCCAAACCTTTCTCCCGTCCGCCCAACGCCCGAAACAAAAGCAGCCCATTCACACATCTTCTGCTTTGCTGACAGAGGTGAAACTGCACATAAAAGACAATCTGTCACAGCCGTTAAAGCTGACGGATGTTGCCAGCCACTTTCATATCTCAGGGAGGCACTTATCACGTTTATTTGCAGCAGAACTGGGCGTCAGCTACTCAGAATTTGTCCAAAATGAAAAAATAAACAAAGCTGCCGAGCTGCTGAAATCAACGAGTCTATCGATTAAAGAAGTAGCGGAAGAAATCGGTTTCTCAGTACATTATTTCACTCGAATATTTTCCGCCAAAATCGGCAGCTCACCCGGGCTTTTCCGCTCCCTTTATAAAGATTCAAAAATGACCGCATTTCAAATCAATAAACCTTTTCAAAAAATCGAACAGGCCAAGCCGCACGAATAAGATGTCCTGAAATGACAAAACAATGTCTTCATATGATAAAGGCGCGAGAAATCTCGTTGTCTTATAATCTCTTTAGAAAGCGGTTACAACAATGAATGTTCTGAAGGAGGGATGCATTGGCTTATGCTTGGTGTCGGGTGCTCTGCCATTCTTGAAAGAAGGGGAAGAAAGCCGTGAGTACAAAAAAGAAAGAGGCTGTAAAAGAAAAAGAAAGCTTAGCTCATAAAGAGCTTTTACGAACGATTACATTGGTATCTACATTCGGCGGCCTGTTGTTCGGTTATGATACGGGTGTCATTAATGGGGCACTTCCTTTTATGGCAACTGCAGGTCAACTCAATCTTACACCTGTTACAGAAGGACTGGTTGCGAGTTCCCTGCTTCTCGGGGCAGCCTTCGGGGCGATGTTTGGAGGACGTCTGTCCGATCGGCACGGCCGCCGAAAAACGATCCTTTATTTAGCCTTACTCTTCATCGCAGCCACACTTGGCTGTACCTTTTCACCAAACGCGTCCGTGATGATTGCCTTTCGTTTTCTGCTCGGACTAGCGGTTGGCTGCGCTTCTGTAACGGTTCCAACCTTTTTAGCGGAAATTTCGCCGGCAGAACGCAGGGGACGAATCGTGACACAAAATGAACTGATGATCGTAATTGGCCAGCTGCTGGCATACACCTTTAACGCCATTATCGGCAGCACAATGGGGGAGAGCGCAAATGTATGGCGGTATATGCTGGTCATCGCGACACTTCCGGCAGTTGTGTTATGGTTTGGAATGCTCATCGTGCCTGAAAGCCCGCGTTGGCTGGCGGCTAAAGGCAGAATGGGTGACGCTCTGCGGGTGCTTCGGCAAATCCGTGAAGACAGCCGGGCACAGCAGGAAATAAAAGAAATCAAACATGCGATTGAGGGCACAGCAAAAAAGGCCGGCTTTCATGGTTTTCAAGAGCCGTGGATCAGACGCATTCTATTCATTGGGATCGGAATCGCCATCGTACAGCAAATTACCGGTGTCAATTCGATTATGTACTATGGGACAGAAATTCTGAGAGAAGCCGGTTTTCAACAGAAGCTGCATTAATCGGCAATATTGCAAACGGTGTTATTTCAGTTATCGCGGTCATTTTGGGGATATGGCTTCTCGGCAAAGTCCGCCGCCGGCCCATGCTGATCATCGGACAGATTGGCACGATGACAGCCCTTCTGCTGATCGGGATTTTATCCATTGTCCTTGAAGGAACACCCGCCCTGCCGTATGTTGTGCTGAGTTTGACCGTTTTGTTTCTTGCGTTTCAGCAGGCTGCCATTTCTACGGTGACGTGGCTGATGCTCTCGGAAATCTTTCCTATGCATGTGCGGGGGCTTGGCATGGGGATCAGCACCTTCTTCTTGTGGACAGCTAACTTTCTCATTGGATTCACCTTTCCCATTTTGCTCAATCATATTGGGATGTCGGCGACATTTTTTATCTTTGTCGCTATGAATATCCTAGCGATTCTATTTGTGAAAAAATATGTGCCTGAGACAAAAGGGCGGTCACTTGAACAGCTTGAGCATTCCTTTCGCCAGTATGGCCGCCGCGCTGATCAGGAAATCCAAAATCAAACAACTCACTTATCGTAATCTGCAGATACCAGGAGGAATCTATCAATGAAACTATCTTATGTAACAGACAGCTTAGGACATTTGCCTTTTGAAGAAATGCTCGATTTTGCCGCGGAGCTTGGCATTGATACGCTTGAAATGACAACCGGAGGCTGGTCGCCTGCGCCTCACTTGAATCTTGATGAACTGCTGCAAAGCAGCCACAAAAGAGAAGAGTTTTCAGCAGCGCTGGAAAAGCGGAATATGACACTTTGCGCTTTAAACTGCTCGGGGAATCCTTTGGATCCAGGCGAACTGGGCAAATTGCACAGAGAAGTAACGGACAAAACGCTGGAGCTGGCTGGATTATTAGGTGTCAAAAAAGTGATCATGATGAGCGGCCTGCCAGCCGGCGGCCCGGACGACAAAGTGCCGAACTGGATCATATACACAGTGAGCTGGCCTCCCGTTTTAAAAGATATCCTCAACTATCAATGGGAAGAGGTTGCGATTCCTTATTGGAAGGAGCTTGTCCAAAAAGCGGAAACCTGCGGTGTTGAAAAAATCGCGCTTGAAAATTTCAGCTCTCAATTAGTCTATAATCCTGAGACTCTCTTTCGGCTCAGAAATGCAGTCGGCCCGATGGTCGGTTTGAATCTTGACCCGAGCCATTTATTATGGATGGGCGCAGACCCGATCATCGCGGCAAGGGAGCTCGGAGAAGCCATTCACCATGTTCACGGAAAAGATGTCAGAATTGAAAGACATTTAGCTGCGGTTAACGGGCTGTTAGAAACAAAAGAAGTGACAGATCCTGCAAACCGGGCATGGAATTATGTAGCTGTCGGCTGCGGACAGGATTTACAGTGGTGGAAGGAATTTTTTTCAGTCGTAAAAATGATGGGGTATGACGGTGAGGTTTCCTTAGAAATGGAGGACTTAACGATGTCACCGGAAGCGGGCATCCGCACATCGATAGAAGCTTTAAAACAAACCATCAGCCAATAGGAGGTTTTTCTGATGCTAAATGGAGAAAGAATCATTTCAAAACCGCTGCGCTGGGCAATGGTAGGCGGCGGGCGGCTCAGCCAGGTTGGATATAAACATCGTATTGGAGCGCTGAGAGACAATACTGCCTTTCAATTAACCGCAGGCGCCTTTGATATCAATGCCGAAAGAGGAAAAGACTTCGGGGTGAACCTCGGAGTGGATGCGGAACGCTGTTATCCCGACTATCAAACAATGTTTGCGGAGGAAGCGAAAAAAGAGGATGGCATAGAGGTTGTATCGATTGCCACGCCGAACGGCACTCATTATGAGATATGTAAGGCAGCGCTTGAAGCAGATCTGCATGTCATTTGTGAAAAACCGCTGTTCTTCACTTCAGAAGAGGGCTATGAAATCAAAGCGCTCGCAGAGAAAAAAGGGAAAATTGTCGGCGTGACATACGGTTTTTCCGGCAATCAAATGCTCCTTCAAATGCGTGCGATGATTGAGCAGGGCAAGATCGGCGATATTCGTGTGGTTGACTTGCAGTACACACACGGTTTTTGTGCAGCAGATGAAGGCGAAAACATAAGCGCTGCACAGAAATGGCGTGTCGACCCTGCGATCGCCGGGCCAAGCTTTGTGCTGGGCGATTTATCTACCCACACGTATTATATGTCGCAGCTCATTATGCCGCAGATGAAAATCAAAGAACTGCTGTGTGACCGCCAGAGCTTCGTAGGCAGCCGAGCGCCGCTGGAGGACAACGCACATGTGCTCATGCATTATGAAAACGGAGCGGTCGGAACGATGTGGACATCATCAATCAATGCCGGATGTATGGATGGCAATAGAATCCGGATTGTCGGCTCAAAAGCAAGCATCGAATGGTGGGACAGCAAGCCAAACGAACTGACGTATGAAGTGCAGGGAGAGCCGATTCAGACACTCGTTCGCGGCATGCCGTATTTAGACGGTGCGTGCAGTGCTGTTGAACGTCTGGGCGCCTTACACAGCGAAGGGCTGTCAGACGCGTGGGCCAATATTTATCTTAAGTTTGCCGTTGCGATTGATGCGAAAAACCGCGAAGATGAAGAAACCTTGAACAACTTGGTGTATCCTGACATTGATGCAGGAATCGAGGGCATCCGCTGGATTGAGAATTGCGTGCGTTCAGCAGACCAAGGATCAGTATGGGTTGAATTCAAATAAATAAACGAAAGCGCCGCATATGACATTAAGTTCATATGCGGTTTTTATTTTCCAGAAACTCCTGTCAAAAATGACCTGAGGCAGGTATGATAAGAAAGGAATTGGGTAACGGGAGTGATGAGCGTGAAGGCTCTTATATTTACTAGGATTTTCACCTTAATGGTAAGTTGTTCGGTTTACTTTTTTCTTGTAAAAGATGACCGTTGGTTTGAGTATTTGTTCATCGCTGGCGGTGCGGGTGTGTTCTTAGCAAATCATCTCTTATTAAGAGTAGAGAAATATGCCGTTATTTTTTGTCTGATTGATATTGCAGTTGGCTTTTCATTCGGTTTCATATTTCCGGGTACAGGTTTATATATCACATTGCTCAGCCCGGTTGCTGTTACCTTTTTTTTGAAAGGGTTTGACCGGAAAACAGTATGGTCTGTCCTTTGTTTTTGTTTTATCATGTGGCTGATTGTGCTCATTCGTACATATCGTATGTTCGGCGATGAATATGTGATGGATCATTGTATCAGCATGACATTCGTTGTCTTTTGCGGAGTCGTCGGTAAATTAATCCGCAAGCTGTTGGATACGCAGGAAACGGCAAAACAGCAGTTTCAGGAACTGACGGAGTCACACTTGGCGCTGTCTGCTGCGCACCAGGAGCTGCATTTATATGCGAAGCAGGTTGAAGAGCTGACTGCCATTCATGAGCGGAACAGAATGGCAAGGGACATCCATGATACAGTCGGGCACAAAATGACGGCGCTCCTCGTACAGCTGCAGCTTTTGCGTGAATGGCAAAAAAGAGACAGCCAAAAAGCGGAGGAGACAGTCGGGGTATGTGAAACGCTTGCCCGTGAAGCGCTTGATGATGTCCGCTTATCAGTGCGCACCCTGCAAACGGAAAACGAACCTTCGTTAATCGAAACGTTGAAACAGCTGACAGAAGACTTTTACAAAAATGCGGGAATCACAACCGATTTTGCGGTCAGCGGTGATCCGGCGATGATCCCGCTGTCTCTTCATCCGACTCTGGTCAGAACGGTGCAGGAAGCACTGACCAATGCTAAACGGCACGGCGGCGCCACAGCCTGTTCGATACAGCTTGCCTGCACAACGGACAGCATCAGACTTGTCATTAAGGATGACGGAAAAGGAAATCCCGACGCGGCACTCGGCTTTGGTCTCTTGAACATGAAAAAGCGGGCAGCGGAGCATGGCGGAATGATCCGCTTTGAGAGCGAACGGGATCAAGGATTTACTGTGATCGCCAAATTTTCACTGGCTAATAAAAAATGGAGCTTCGGGCCCGCGCAGCAAAAGGAGAGTTTATCATGATTAAGATCATCATTACCGACGATCAGGATATCGTCAGAGAAGGGCTGGCATCGCTGCTTCAGCTCAGAGAAGAGCTTGATGTGATCGCAACAGCGCGAAACGGGCAGGAAGCCTTCGAAAAGGCGAAAGAACTTGAGCCCGATATTGTGTTAATGGACATCCGAATGCCGGTTTCCAACGGAGTTGAAGGGACAAAATTGATTACAAGCTCGCTGCCCGGCGTAAAGGTTTTGATGCTGACGACCTTCAAGGATTCAGAGCTGATTGCTGAAGCGCTTGAAGAAGGAGCGAGCGGGTACCTGCTAAAGGACATGTCAGCCGATACGATTGTAAAAGCGGTGATGACTGTTCAATCTGGGGGTATGGTGCTTCCTCCGGAACTGACTGCCCAAATGCTGAATGAATGGAAGCGTGAAAGACAGCTGAAAGGAATAAACGAGAAAGAAAAACCTAAGGAGCTGCACGACCTGACCGATCGTGAAATGGAAGTTCTCGCTGAGCTGGGGTACGGGCTGAATAACAAAGAAATTGCCGAGAAGCTGTACATTACAGAAGGCACAGTGAAAAATCACGTTTCGAACATTATCAGCAAGCTGTCTGTCAGAGACAGAACCCAAGCCGCCATCTATTCAGTCAGATATGGTGTATCTGTCTTTTGACATATGACGTTCAGCATATACATTTCTCTGAAAAGGCCTTTTACAGGCCTTTTTTTCATGCCTTATGTTCTATCCGGCGCTACATGCCGCACGCCCTTCTTTTTTCTACAATGGCAATGGGATTAAAAAAGGAGTGAAACGACGTGCTGCAAGCAGAAAACATCAAAAAGGCCTATGGGAAAAAAACAATCGTGAAAGGCATTTCTTTTTCCCTCCAAAAGGGGGAGTCGTTCGGGCTGCTCGGGCCTAACGGTGCGGGGAAGTCCACAACCATCTCGATGATTTCCGGCCTCGTGCCGTATGACAGCGGGAACATCACAGTGGGCGGCTATGTCATCGGTAAAGAAACGGCCAAAGCGAAACAAAAAATCGGCGTTGTCCCGCAGGAAATTGCTTTATATCCGACGCTGACGGCCCACGAGAATCTTATGTTTTGGGGGAAAATGTACGGACTTACGCATGGCGGGGCCAAAAAAAGATCGACAGAGGTCCTTGAATATGTCGGCCTGACTGAGCGGGCCAAAGATAAAATTGAAACGTTCTCCGGCGGGATGAAACGGAGAATCAACATCGGTGCCGCCTTAATGCACAAGCCTGAGCTGCTGATCATGGATGAACCGACTGTCGGAATCGACCCTCAATCGAGAAATCATATTTTAGAAACAGTGAAACAGCTCAATGAAACGGGCATGACGGTGATCTACACGAGTCATTACATGGAAGAGGTTGAGTATTTATGCGACCGGATCGGAATTATTGATCAGGGAGAAATGATTGCGATCGGCACAAAAACCGATTTGTGCAGCCGCCTTGGAGGCGATACCATCATTCAGCTCACGGTTAGCGGGATCGACGAAGCGTTTCTATTTGCGATCCGTTCTCTGGCTCATGTGAATGATGTAACAGTACATGAGTCAGAGCTCAAAATTGACATTGCTGCGGCTCATCATGAGAAAGTCGTCACAAGTCTGCTTGCGGAAGCAACCGCCCATCATATAAACCTGCTGTCTCTTCAGGTGCAGGAACCGAATCTGGAGCGCCTGTTTCTGAATCTGACCGGCCGCACTTTGCGGGATTAAGGAGGGACGGCTATGAAAAAAAGCATATGGATCGCATGGAAAGATGTCAAAATCAGAATCACGGACAGAAAAGGGTTTATGATGCTTATCTTAATGCCGCTGATCCTGACCTGTATTTTAGGGGCGGCGCTCGGATCGGTTGTTGACGGAGGCAGCCAGATTGACGACATCAAAGTCGGCTATGTCCAATCAGGCCAGTCAGATGCAGCGAACATGTTCAAAACAGATGTGCTCAAAAAAATGAAGTCGATAAAGGTCACACAAGCCAGCAGTGAAGAAGAGATGAAGAAACTGCTTGATGAAAAGAAAATCGATGTCGGTATCGTTATCCCGAGTCATTGGGAAGCCGGCAAAACGTCAGCTTTTGTCTATGCTGACCCTGATCAAACATTAAAAAGTTCCATCATCGAAACAGCCGCCGGCTCTTTTATAGAGCAATATAAAGCGGTTCGGGAAGCCGCGTCAGCCTCAATGGACTTCGTCAGCAAAACGTCAGCTGTAAAGCAAGGAAAACTTGATCCTTCACAGATTGCAGAAAAGCTGGTAAAGACGCTTGAAAAAGAAACGGGTGACAAATTGACTATTGCGGAAAAATCAGTCGGCAGCAAGGCCGTTACCAGTTTTCAATACTATTCGGCGGCAATGCTTTGCATGTTTATGCTGTTTCATATGACAGTCGGGGCGAAATCATTCTTACAGGAAAAGGATACGGAGACGCTTACCAGAATGCTGATGACGCCTGTGCAAAAATACGCCATTCTCTTCGGAAAATGGCTTGGAACCTATCTGTTTGCCATCATACAATTTTTTATTTTTCTGATCGTCACGATCAATGTATTCGGTGTGGACTGGGGCGATAATCTGCTGTTTGTGAGTGTACTCGGGCTTTCATACGCTGCAGCTGTATCCGGCATTTCCATGCTGCTTGCGTCGTGCATCAGCGATATGAAATCGGCCGATGCGATAGGCGGCTTCGGCATTCAATTGCTTGCGGTTCTCGGCGGGTCCATGCTGCCGTTGTACCAATTTCCTGACTTCTTACAGTCTGTATCCAAAGCGGTACCGAATCGATGGGCGCTTGACGGCTTTCTTTCTTTAATGGAAGGGGGAGGCTGGGCTGGCCTTCAAAAGCCTGTGCTTCTTTTTGCGGCGATCGGCCTTTGTTCGCTCGTGCTTGGTATCAGACGGCTTTATACAAGATAAGGAGGTACACCAAGGTGAAAAAAATCATAGCCATTTGCGGCATTGAGCTTTCTCTCATTTTCAAGAAGCGGCAGAACTATTTGATGATGTTTGCTGCCCCGCTTTTGCTGACCTTTGTATTTGGAAGTATGCTCGGCGGCAATGACGACAAGCTGCGGCTTGCGATCGTTGATCAGGACGACACGATTCTCTCACAGCATTACATTCGGCAGCTGAAGTCACACGATGATATGTATACATTCGAAAACATGTCTGAAAGCAAAGCGTCAGAAAAGCTGAAACAAAAGAAAATTGCCGGGATCATTATCATATCCCGCTCATTTCAGGCACAGCTGGAAAAAGGAAAACATCCTGAGCTGATCTTCCGCCACGGCCCGGAGCTGTCGGAAGCGCCGATGGCCAAACAGTACGCGGAAAGCACATTGGCAAAGCTCAATATTCAAGTTGCCGCGGCGAAAACGGCAGCTCAGGCAGCGGGAGAGAACTGGAAGGCGGCTTATAAAACGGTTATCGCCAAAGATCACGAAGATGCAGCGCCAGCCGTAAAACGAAAGACACTCAGCAATCAAAAAGAGGGTGCAGACGCAAGTGACATAGCTTCCAGAGCAGCAGGCTTTTCCATCCTGTTTGTCATGATGACCATGATGGGGGCTGCGGGAACCATTCTTGAAGCAAGAAAAAATGGCGTCTGGTCCAGGTTGCTTACAGCCTCTGTCAGCCGAGCGGAAATCAGTGCTGGGTATGTGCTGTCCTTCTTTGTCATAGGCTGGATTCAATTTGGCATCTTGCTTCTCGCATCCCATTGGCTGTTTGGCATCAACTGGGGGAATCCGGCTGCGGTTATTGTGTTAGTGTCGCTTTTTCTGCTGACAATTGTCGGCATCGGATTGGTGATTGCGGCCAATGTCAGAACGCCGGAACAGCAGCTTGCGTACGGCAACTTATTCGTCATCGCAACATGTATGGTAAGCGGAATGTATTGGCCGATAGACATTGAACCGACATTTATGCAGTCTATCGCTGAATTTCTTCCGCAAAAGTGGGCGATGAGCGGGTTGACTGAGATTATCGCTAACGGTGCGCACGTCACAGATATTTTCGGGATCTGCGGTATCTTGCTTGCTTTTGCAGCAATTACCTTTATAGTGGGGCTGAAAGCGCTCCGCGCCTAAAAAAACATCTGCCCCCGGGGCAGATGTTTTTCGCAATCATTTTGTTTTTTCTGTAAGCTGCAGTCTCTGTTCCAAATGCTGTTTCACGGACGGCCACTCACTGTCGATGATGCTGTAAAATACCGAGTTGCGGAATGTTCCGTCTTTTCTGATCATTTGGTTTCGCAATAAGCCTTCTTTAACTGCTCCCAGCCGTTCAATGGCCTTTTGCGATCTGATATTCCGCTCATCTGTTTTGAACTGCACCCGAATCGTGTTCAGCTGTTCAAAGCAATACTGTAACAGCAAATATTTGCATTCAGTGTTGACCGAGGTGCCCCACACTGAAGGGTGAAACCACGTCCAGCCGATCTCGAGGCTTCTTGCAGCAGATGACATATACAGAAATCGTGTCGTGCCGACGATTTTGCCAGTCTCGCGTTGAATAATCACGAATGGACATTCTGCACCCGAATCTTTCGCTTGCAGCGCTTCCTCAACAAAAGCCTCCATATCATGCAGCGTTCTGATGGTTTTCGGTAAATGCGCCCAGATGTTTTCATCATTTGCAGCTTCATATAAACCTTGAATATGGCTTTTATCCATCGGCACCACTCGGATCAGTTCCCCTGTTAATTCACGCAATGTCACCTTCAATTGTCCGTCCCCCCGCATTAAGTATCGGAGCAGCCAGAAGGCCGCTCCCGGTCAATCCTTATCTATCATGGCCAAAATTGACTCCAGCCAAGAAACATAATTTTTCTCCCGCTCCAGCGCTTTCGTCAGCACGAGATAGTGGCCGAAGACCGGTGAAGAAAACGACATCGGCTCTGCTGAAGCCATAAGCTTTTCATAGCTTCCCTGCAGATCAGACAGCTTGGCCTTGCGTTTCAGCAGCTGGTCTGTGAACAAGTCGGAAGCCTCCTGCCGTGATAGACAAGAAATGAAATAAGCCTTCAGCATAAATTCATCCTTCACCGTCTCTGGTATCGGCTGGTGGCGGATCAGCCAGTCGTGCAGCTCCTGCTTTCCGCTGTCTGTCAGGGTGTACATTTTTTTCTCCAGCTTTGTGCCTTGAATTGTTGTCCGGAACGTGATAAATCCTTCATCTGTCAGCTTTTTGAGCTCAGGATAAATCTGACTGTGCTTGGCGCTCCAAAATTGGCCAAGCTCCTCTTTAAAATAACTCGTAATATCATATCCGCTCAATTCGCCTTTTCGCAAAAGCCCTAATATGGCGTATTTTAATACTCTCATGCTATCCTCCGTGTCTATGGCTGTTTCGCACAAAAGATGAGCAAGTGCTCATCTGTGATCCTAACTGCCTATTCCCCTTATTATAGAAAAGGGAGGAAGGGAACACAACCCGGTCTACTCGTGAAATGAAGATATAAGGTGTGTAATGATTTGAGAAGATATCGGATTCATTTCCATCGATCATAAAAAATGATATATTTAATTTTCTGAAAAAATATTAACTATATTGATGTTTTATGTATAATAGGAAATTGGTGGTATAAATATTTTAAGGGGGAATGAATGTGAAAAAAGTATTGATTACATTCGCTATCTGTTTATCGCTGATTCTATCTGTTCTAGCCGCTCCGCCGTCAAGCGCAAAAGCTGAATCAGTACATAATCCTGTTGTTCTTGTTCATGGAATAAGTGGTGCCTCATACAACTTTTTCGCTATTAAAAACTACTTAATTTCTCAAGGCTGGCAAAGCAACAAACTGTATGCAATTGATTTTTATGATAAAACAGGGAACAATCTAAATAACGGTCCGCAGCTCGCTTCATATGTTGACCGCGTTCTAAAAGAAACGGGAGCCAAAAAAGTAGATATTGTGGCTCATAGTATGGGAGGCGCAAACACGCTGTACTATATTAAATATTTAGGCGGGGGCAATAAGATTCAAAATGTTGTAACGCTTGGAGGGGCTAATGGTTTAGTTTCGTCAACAGCACTGCCGGGCACAGATCCAAATCAGAAAATCCTCTATACATCTATCTACAGTCTAAATGATGAAATTGTAATCAATAGCTTGTCTCGGTTACAAGGAGCAAGAAATATTCAGCTTTATGGCATCGGCCATATTGGCTTGCTTTCTAATAGTTTAGTGAATGGCTATATAAAAGAAGGGCTGAATGGCGAAGGCCTCAATACAAATTAATATCTCCATAAAAAAACCTGCCGTCTTTGTTACAGCAGGTTTTTTGAGATCCTCTTAGGCTCGTCTGAGGTAGATACATCAAAAAGTCAGGGGTTTTTATTGCCTTAGTCTATAATACATACCCCAATGTATGACATCAGGCACTTTTTCAAATAAAGCAGACATGTTAAGGTACAACCATCGATTTCTAAAAATTTGAAATAAAAGGAGCGCTGTTATGCAAATTAAAGAAATTTTTATGATCCGCTGCATTTCGTGCTTAAGTGTCGTCTTGCTCCATATCATTTCAATGGTCCTGATGCTTCAGGCAGAAGCTCTCGCAGATATTTCTCACACCGTAGATTCTTTCCGCACACTCCTGATGTTCAGCACGCCTGCCTTCATTTTCATCTCTGAATTTTTGCTGGCCCGTTCTTATCCTGACGGGGTGCCAAACGGTTTTTTAAAGAAGAGGGGAAAAGTGATTTTCGTTCCTTTTTTATTTATCGCGGCCATCGATGCACTGCTGATGACCAGTGCGATGGGGGGAGAGATCACCTTTCTCGCGATCGTGCAAAAGTATTTGGCGAACGTATTGTTAGGAAACTTTATCGGATACTTTATTCTCGTCATCTTTCAATTTTACATTCTGCATATGATGTTTCATGAGTATTTGAAAAAAGCATCGCCGAAATGGGTGCTGTCCATCTCATTTGTGGTGACAGCCGCCTATTTAAGCTATTTTTCAGCAGTCAGCCCGGCTCCCGCTTCAGAAGAGGGCGGTGGGTTTCCGTTCTTCTGGGTTCCGTTCGCAGGCTGGCTTTTCTACTTTTGTCTTGCCTACTATTGCGGAAAGGAGTATAAGCGCTTTTTAGCCTTGCTGAACCAATACCGCATAGTGATATACGGCGCCGCGCTAGCTTCTGCTGCGCTGGTTGTCACTGTTTCTTATGTCGGTGAAATCGGCATGATCAGCTCGAAACGGCCTGATATCATGCTGTATTCGACAAGCATGATTTTCCTGTGCTTTCACTTGTTTTCTAAAATGAAGCATGTGCCGAAAATCATTATGTTTATCAGCAACTATTCCTTTTCGATTTATCTGCTTCATGCTTATTTTATGATCATAGGCTACGTTTTGCTTTTAAATATGCCCGGGATTCCCGCCGTACCGGCTGTTCTCCTGTTGTTTGCCGTGTGCACAGCCGGCCCGATTCTGACCTCATGGGCACTGAATAAATTCAAATACGGTTATTTATTTGTGGGGAAGATTTATCAGCCAAAACAGAAGAAAGCCACATTAGAAGTGCGTGATCACGCAGGGTGAAAACAAGCGGCAGGAGAGAGGTTCCTGCCGCATTTCTTTATTTCTCATCTACTTGAAGTACCGTTTTTAAATACAGTTTTGCAGATTCAGCAAGTCCAGATACATCAGCCTTTTCTTCATCGAAATATAGCGCGTTCTGGATGATGCCGTCATTCATATTGAGGAAAAATTTCGCGATCGTCGAGAGAGGCTGCAGAGGCTGAAATTCCCCCTGATCGATTCCTTTTTGCAATAGCTTTGAAAACCTTGCCACAAAAAGATCATACCGCTTTTCCAAATACTTCCGTCGTTCTTCATTGCGCCAAGCCGTCACTAAATATTCAAACTGCACCGGCGCCAGTGTGTCCGCTGCATCACGCAGGCCCTCAGCCAGTTCATCCAAATAGCTGGAGATGGCGGCCCAAACACTTCGGTGTTCAGCTGAGTCATCAAGCTTTCGGAGCCCTTCATCAAGCCCTGCTTCAATGATTCGCCGAAACATCTCCTCGGTGCTTGAAAAATAAAGATAGACACCCCCTCGGCTGAAACCTGACTCTTCCACAACGTCCTTCATTGTCGTTAATTCGAATCCTTTTCGTTTAAAAACCGTTTTGGCGGCCTCTAAAATCTCTGCCTGCCGTTTATCCTTGTGCTCCTTTGTTACTTTCGGTGACAAGATATCGCCTGCTTTCTGCAACTTTCTTACCTACAAGTGTAATCAACCCGACCATGATCAGCAAGCAGCCACAGACAAGAAAAGCAAGTGATACACCGATCCATTCCGCCAGCACGCCCCCGCCTGCCATGCCGAGGATGGAGGCGAGGGTTGTCGCGCTCTGAATGGCGCCAAACACCCTGCCGCTGTAATCGACAGGCACTGTTGTTTGCACGAGAATTTGAAATGGAATATGGACCAGACCGAAAGCCGCTCCCATGATGAAAAAAGCGAAAATAAAAAGAGCAATGCCGGCAATTCCCATTCCGCTCAGAAATGGCACGCCTCCAGTTGCTAGTCCAAGCAGAAAGGTCCCAGCTGAGAAATAAAGAAAATAAGAGGTGATTCGCCGTCTGCCGGCAATTGCCGCCGTAAGGAGCATGCCGGCTCCGCTGACGGCCATGCACCAGCCTGCAAGCTCAGGCGGAGCGCCTGAAAAAGAACGGATAAGAATGATAGCCTGGGAATCACCAATCTGCAAAACAAAGAGAACGACGCAAGCTGTGAGTAAGCCTGTTAAAAGAAGCGGCATCCGTTTCAAATACTGAAGGCCTTCCTTGATAGAAGCAAGTGCTGATGTTTTTTCTTGAGGTGTATTGGCTTTTTGTAAAAAAGCATCTTTGGGGAGGAAAAACAAAATGACAGCGGAAAGAAGAAAGGCGCCGGCGTTGATATAGAAAACAGAATGTATAGAGACAGCAGCGATCAGCATGCCGCCAAGGGCAGGGCCGAAGATTTTTGCGCTGTTATCAATGATGCTGCTGACGGAAACGGCCTGCTGAAGGTGTGCTTCCGGAGCCAATTCCTTAAGCTTTCCGTTTTTAGCAGGTGAAAAAAGTGAAGAAAAACAGCTCTGAAGGCATAGCAATACGTAAAGCTGCCAAAGCTCACTGACATAAACGCAGCTGATAACGGTGAGGGCACGGCCGATTTCAGACAGAAACATGATCGTTTTTCTGTCAAAACGGTCGGCAAGCAGACCCGATACAGGTCCGAGTACAATGACAGGCAAAGCAAACGACATCATTAAAAGCGACATATCTAATGGTGAAGCATGAAGCTGAAAAGCGGCTAATGTTAGCACGGCCAAAATGTGAAGCCAGTCTCCAAGTGAAGAAATGGTTTGCGAGGCTAACAGTGTTATCAGTCCTTTTTGATTGCGAAACAACGGTTTTTCCATGATTCATCCTCCTGATCATTAAAATGACACTAGTGTCGTTTTTTATTGTATGGGAAAAAGACACAATATACAATCTTTTTCTTGTAAAATAAAGGAGAAGATTGAACAGAAGGGAGAACATACATGACAACAGCCAATCTAAGCTATCCAATAGGAGAATACCAGCCGAGGGAATCGGTATCGAAGGAGCAAAAAGATGAATGGATTCAAGCGCTTGAAAAAGTGCCGGCCAAACTGAAGAAAGCCGTTGAAGGCATGACGGAAAGCCAGCTTGACACACCGTACCGAGACGGGGGATGGACCGTTCGGCAAGTTATTCATCATCTGGCTGACAGTCATATGAACAGCTATATTCGGTTTAAATTGAGCTTGACGGAAGAGACACCGGCCATCCGTCCATATGATGAAAAAGCGTGGTCGGAGCTAAAGGACTCGAAAACAGCAGATCCAAGCGGTTCACTCGCACTTTTGCAGGAGCTTCACGGGAGATGGACGGCTCTTCTCCGCACCCTGACGGATCAGCAATTTCAGCGCGGCTTTTACCATCCCGATACAAAGGAGATCATGACCCTAGAAAACGCGCTCGGGCTGTATGTCTGGCACTCACATCATCATATCGCTCATATTACGGAGCTTTCAAAACGGATGGGGTGGTCTTAACGCTTTTGCCGGTGGAAAGCCGGAAGACTGATAGCAGCAATCACCAGCAGTGAAATCACAGCAGCGGCGGCATATAAATGATCATAGCCGCTGGCGACACTCGCATGAATGGCGTCGCTTATCGCGGTTTTGACTTCAGGGACGGGAATCCGTTCGATTTGTTCTTGTAAAGAAGAAACATCAGAACTGTCGATCTCCGGAATCATCTGCATCACCGTTCCTGAATGTCCGCTGTCCGATAAGCGGCTGCTGATTTCATCATCTATTTGGTCAAACCCGGCTGTGATAAAACCTGCATAAAGAGTAGGCGCCAATGTCAGTCCGATTTGCCTTACCAATGAAAGCGTGCCGAGCGCCGTGCCCTTATTCGTTTTAGCCGCCTCTGATACAAGGACGTTCAGCGGAGCGCCTAACAGGAAGCCAAAACCGATGCCAGCCGCTACACTAGCGATTACAAACTCCCATTTTTCCGTCACCCAGAGCGGAAATAAAGCAAATCCCGCACATGAAATGATGCCCGAAAGAATAACGGTTTTCACCGGCCCTTTTTTGTCGGTGAGCGCTCCGCCAAGCCAAGCGCCGATTCCGGAAGCTAACGCAAGCGGTGTCATCCAATAGCCTGCTTTTGCAGCAGGAACGCCCAAATACTGCTCAACATATGACGGGATAAAAATGACCGCCGCCAAGAGTCCGCCGGATAACAAACCGATGATAAGCGTGCGCTGAAACATGTGGTTTCTCAGCAGAGAATACGCCAAAATCGGATCGCCCCCGCGCATTTCAACCCTCTTTTCAAACGAGATAAGCGCTGCAAAACAGAGAATGCCAAAAACAATACATCCATACACTTCTGGATCTCCTAAGCTGTTTAAAAGATTTGCCCCGTCAAGATTCGTCATGCCGTACATCACAGCTAAAATCGACAGAGACAGAAGGAAAATTCCGGCCGTATCGAGGCGTTTAGCCTCAGGCGCTTTTGTTTCCGCAATAAAACATGCACCGAAAACAACTAATAGCACTGCAATCGGCAAATTAATCAAAAACAGCCAATGCCAAGACCCGGTCCAATCAAGCAGAAAGCTTCCAATATTCGGCCCGAGCACAGCAGCCATCCCGTTCATCGCGCCAAGCAGCCCAAGCGCCTTCCCCTGCTTTTCCTTTGGAAGGGTAGCGAGAATGTGCGAGCTGCCGATAATGAAAATCCCGCCGCCCCCAAGCGCCTGAATCAGCCGAGAGATCAGAAAGAGCGGGAAGCTTTGGCTCAAAGCAACAAGCAAAGAACCAAGTCCGAACAGGCAAACCTCAATGAGAAAGAGTTTCTTTCTGCCATAGCGGTCTGAAAGCTTTCCGACGATCGGCACACTGACGCTAAGACCGAGCGTATAGAGGGTAATGCCCCATGATCCCCAGGAAGGAGAAACGGCAAATGACTCGTTTATCGTTGTTAAAGCAGCCGAAATAATTCCGTTATCCAGTGCAGCCATAAACACACCAATCGTAAACAGGCTGATCGCCCACTTTTGGCTTTTCTGCTCTGTCAATGCTTCAGACATATTCATCAACCCCTTTTTAATTCACTTCGAATATATTATTCATTTTAAGTGAACTAAATGTCAAATAAAAAAAGCCTGCTTCCGCAGTTTGCGGATGACAGACTTAAAGACTTATTCTTTTTTTGCATTCTCCAATGCTTTGGAAAGGATAGAAAGCCCTTCGGAAACCGCCTGCTTTTCTTCAGGAGACAGCAGCTCCAATGAACGCTTTAATTTCAGATGGCCCTTTTCATATAGACCCCGAAAAATATTTTTTGCATTCTCCGTCAACTGAACAACCACTGAACGGCGGTCCTCTTCAGAATGTGATCGTTTGACAAACCCTGATTTCTCAAGACGGTCAAGCAGCCCTGTTGTATTGGACAGGGAAGCCCCCATTTTTTCAGCAATGTCGCTGACCTTTAGTGTTCCATGGTTGTTTAATAGCATCATCACTTTCATTTGCGGCATGCTCATATCAAGCTTCATCCACTCGGACACATCACCGAGACCGGCTGAGGTTAAGACTTTCATATAGAGCACCCATATTTCCCGTTCCTCAGATGAAAGAATGTTTTCGTTTAACACCGTTGTATCATGTAAATTATATTCCATTTCATCACTTCCTCATCATTCGCTCCTCTTACCATATTACTCGATTTTCACTGCTGAAAGAAAGTGAGCAGAAACTGCATCAGGGACTTTGTCCGAAAAATAGAGGTAGTGTATAATGAGTTGGAGATTATTGGGGGAAGAAGATCGAACTAGAATATGATTGGAGAGACCATTGCTGATTAAAAAGAATGCTTTATCAATTTTAAAAATTGTTTTTCCTATTGCTGTTTTACTATTTGTTATTTATCAATCGAAAAAAGAACTGACAAATCTGTCATTCAAACGCACGCTCATGGTCATCAATGGGCTGGAACGAGCGGACTTATTCATCCTTGTATTGATAGGCCTGCTGGCTGTTGCTGCCATGTCGCTGTATGATTACGTCCTGAAATACTCACTGCGTCTATCGATCACAAACGGAAAGGTATTCAGGGTTTCCTGGATCGCCAATTCATTCAATAACGTACTCGGATTCGGCGGTTTAGCCGGAGTCGGGTTAAGAATGATGTTTTATAAAGAGCATACGAAAGACCATAAGGCGCTAGTAAAAGGAATCGCCTGGCTTACATCATCTATGCTGCTCGGATTATCTGTTTTCAGCATTTTCGTCGCCGCACGAGTGCTGCCAGTGGATGAAGTGCTTCATGAAAAGCCTTGGCTTTGGGCAGTCGTTATCGGTTTCGCACTGATTTTGCCGCTATCCTTGGCGGTGTCTAAAATCAAAGGCCGCAAAGGCGGAGACGAAGAGAATGCGGAACAAGTGAAAAATCCGATTTTCGCTTATATTGGCGCTTCCGTTGCCGAATGGGTTATGGCTGGAATCGTCATCTATTTGTCTTTGTTCGCTATGGGCATTCATGCTGATATCAGGTATGTGTTCGGGGTATTCGTCATTGCGGCGATCGGAGGGATGATCAGTCTTGTGCCGGGCGGCTTTGGCTCGTTTGACCTTTTGTTTTTGCTCGGGATGGAGCAGCTTGGCTATCATCAGGAGGCCATTGTTACATCTATTGTTTTGTACAGGATCGTCTATTCATTTATCCCATTCGGTCTGGGACTGTTCTTTGCTGCCGGCGACCTGACCGAAAATACAATGAAACGGCTCGAAACGAACCCGCGCATCGCACCGGCAATTGAGACGACAAACGTTCTGCTTGTTGTCCAGCGGGCGATATTAGTGAGAATTTTACAAGGCTCACTTTCCCTTATTATATTCGTTGCAGGTTTGATTGTCCTGGCTTCAGTATCCTTGCCGATTGACAGGCTTACCGTCATTCCGCACATTCCGCGCCCGGCCCTTTTGCTGTTTAACGGCCTGTCCTTAAGCTCAGCGCTCATTCTGCTGATTTTGCCGATCGAGCTTTATAAACGGACAAAACGCTCGTATACAATGGCGATTACAGCGCTTGTCGGCGGCTTTGTGTTCAGCTTCTTAAAAGGACTCAATATCAGTGCGATATTCGTACTGCCGATGATTATTGTATTGCTTGTGCTTTTGAAAAAACAATTTGTCCGAGAACAGGCATCCTATACGCTCGGACAAATGATTTTCGCTGCAGCGCTTTTCACTGTGGCGCTCTTTAACTACAACATCATCGCAGGTTTCATTTGGGACCGGATGAAGAAGGTGCTACGCCACGAATATTTCGTCCACAGCGATTCTCATATCACGCATGCGACGATCATGGCAATTATCATTGTGCCGCTGTTCTTCTTCATATTTACAATGGTGTATCATAAGAAGACAAAACACATCGGGGAAAAAGCTGATCCCGAACGCCTTGCTTCGTTTTTAAATGAAAACGGAGGCAACGCGCTGAGCCATCTCGGCTATCTTGGAGATAAGCGGTTTTATTTTTCAAGTGACGGGAATGCACTGCTGATGTTTGGAAAAATCGCCAGAAGGCTGGTCGTACTCGGCGATCCGTCAGGACAAAGAGAATCGTTCCCGCTCGTGCTGGAAGAATTTCTGAACGAAGCACACCAGAAGGGGTTCAGTGTTTTGTTCTATCAAATTGAACGAGAGGACATGGCGCTGTATCACGATTTTGGCTATAACTTCTTTAAGCTGGGCGAGGAAGCCTATGTGGACTTAAACACATTTACCCTCACAGGGAAGAAAAAAGCCGGCCTTCGGGCAATCAATAACCGGTTTGAGCGGGAGGAATATACCTTCCATGTGGATCATCCCCCATTTTCTGATGCGTTCTTGGAGGAACTGAAACAAATTTCAGATGAATGGCTCGGCTCGAAAAAGGAGAAGGGATTCTCGCTCGGATTTTTTGATCCTTCCTATTTACAGAAAGCGCCGATCGCCTACATGAAAAATGCAGAAGGGGAGATCGTTGCGTTTGCAAATGTCATGCCGATGTATCAGGAAGGAGAGATATCAGTTGATCTGATGCGCTACCGCGATGATGCCCCGAACGGCATTATGGATGCATTGTTCATCCGAATGTTTTTATGGGCGAAGGAGGAAGGCTGCACGTCGTTTAACATGGGAATGGCGCCCTTGGCCAATGTTGGCACCGCCTTTACATCCTTCTGGTCAGAAAGATTTGCCGCTATCATTTTTAATAATGTCAGATACATGTACAGCTTCAGCGGCCTCAGGGCCTTTAAAGAAAAATACAAACCGGAGTGGCGCGGCAAATACTTGGCGTACCGGAAAAACAGATCTCTTTCTGTCACCATGTTCCTCGTCACGCGGCTGATCGGAAAAAGCAAAAAAGACTCCGTCTAACCAGACGGAGTCTTTTTTTATTTCGCCTTTAAGAAATAGGTTTCAATATCATCAAGCAGGTAGTTTGCGGCTTTAATTCCGCCTGCGGTTGTCCACACGACGTCATCGACTTCGTGGGCGTTACCTGACTTCACGGCCTTCAGGTTTTTCCATAGTGAACTGCTTGTCCACTGATTGGCCCATTTTTCATTTTCTTTTGCATTATCGGCTTTATAAGTGAAATAAAACAGCACATCAGCATCCATATCAGGAATGGATTCTTTACTGTCTGTTGAGAATGTAAATTGGTCCTTTTGTTTCTTAAACAGCTCCACTTGTTTTTCAGGGCGTTTGAAGCCAAGCTGGTCTAAAATAATCCCAGGGAATGAATCGGTATAATAGATTCTTGACTCGCCGGATAAAAAGCGTACGACAGAAACAGTTTTGTTTGTCTGGTCGCCAAGCTTGTCTTTCAAATCAGAAACGCGTTTATCAAAATCGGCAATAACTTCCTTGCCTTTGTCCGCCTTATTCACCGCGTTGGCGTATAGAGTCAGGTTATCCTTCCAGTTCCCAGCCAAAGATTCAGCGAAAACAGTCGGCGCAATCGCATTTAACTGATCATAAATTTTTTCCTGGCGCACTTTGTTTCCAATAATCAAATCAGGCTTTAATTCTGCGATGGCTTCCACATTCGGTTCCGTTTCAAGACCGACGTTTTTAACACCTTTCATGTCATCTTTCAGATAGTCATACCACGGATCGCCCTTCCATGACTTTACGGCTCCGACCGGCTTAATGCCAAGCGCTAAGAGCGCCTCTGTTCCTTCATTAGTTAAAACAACAATCCGTTTTGGATTGGCGGGAATGTTGTCTGATGTCCCCATTGCATGTTTGACCGTTCTTGTTTTGCTGCTTGACCCCTCGCTGTTACTTGAACTTTCTGAACTATTACAGGCAGAAAGTACCATAACGGCCATTAAAAATACGAATAGCATGCTGATATGCTTTTTCATCTTTTTCCTCCCAATATTGAAATTCATTATCATTTAGATCATAATAAGCAGTGTTAAGAGTGTCAATCCCTAATTGAGGATTATTCTCAAAAACAAACATTACATAGTAAATAAACCTAGGAGAATTAGATCATGATCTGCAAAAAGGCATCTTCAAAATGGATTGTGTTAGTATGTCTGATTTTCATTTTACTGGCGGCTGTCTGCGCAAGCGTCGTTTACGGCTATACAGGTACGTCATGGAGACAGGTCTATCAGGCGTTTACTTCCTTCAACGGAACAAATGAGCATGTCATCATCAAAGATGTCAGGTTTCCGCGCGCTTTGGTTGCGACAGTCGTCGGCGCCTCGCTTGCAGCCGCGGGCGCTCTCATGCAGGCGCTCACAAAAAATCCGCTTGCGTCACCGGGGATTTTCGGGATTAACGCCGGTGCAGGCTTTTTTATTGTTGCCGGATCGTTTTTTCTGCATATACAGTCACCTCAGGCGCTAGTATGGAGCTCGTTTCTTGGGGCAACATTTACCGCTGCGATCGTCTATGCTGCAGGATCGCTTGGAAGAGAAGGACTGACGCCAATCAAACTGACGCTGGCGGGTGCTGCCATGGCGGCCATGTTTTCTTCTCTGACACAAGGCTTGCTTTCTGTCAATGAACTCGAGCTTGCTCAGGTGCTATTTTGGCTGACCGGCTCTGTGCAGGGCAGGAGTCTGGAACTGCTGATCACGATGCTCCCGTATGCAGCTGCAGCGCTTGTGATCTGCTTTTTTCTTGGACAAAAAATTAATCTCCTCGTCATGGGAGAAGATGTGGCAAAAGGACTCGGCCAAAAAACGGGCCTGCTGAAATTTGTGATGGCGCTTTGTGTTGTCTTGCTCGCCGGATCTGCTGTCGCCATTGCCGGGCCGATTTCATTTATCGGCATCATTATTCCGCATTTCGCCCGATTTATCGTCGGCAATGATTATCGCTGGGTTCTGCCGTTTTCCGCTGTTTTGGGTGCGATTTTGCTCGTTGCCGCGGATATCGGGGCGCGATATATCATTATGCCTCAGGAAGTTCCTGTCGGGGTCATGACAGCCATCATCGGTATGCCTGTGTTTGTCTACATCGCAAGAAGGGGGGCAAAACTATGAAACTTCGTTTTGGCGTTACCGCGGCTGAAAAGAAAGCATGGATCGTCTTTTTTATTTTACTGGGATTAACAGCAGCTGTACTGATCATTAGTGCCGGTCTCGGACAAAGGTTTATTCCTCCCTGGGATGTAGCAAAAACATTTTTTGGTGCAGGTTCCAAGCTGGATGAGCTGATGATCATGTCGTTCCGCATGCCAAGAATTTTGACCGCTTTATGCGCCGGCGTCTGCCTGGCAGTGGCAGGCGCGATATTGCAGGGGCTCGTCAGAAACCCTCTCGCATCACCGGATATTATCGGAATAACGGGAGGAGCGGCGGTAGCTGTCGTGCTTTTAATGATGTTCTTCTCAGACCGCAGCAGTTCACTTACGATCAGTCTGTCATGGCTTCCGGCTGCTGCATTTATCGGGGCCTCAGCTGTTGGACTCATCGTCTATTTACTGGCATACAAAAATGGTGCCTCCACATTTCGGCTGGTGCTTATCGGAATCGGATTTTCAATGTCGGCGCAGGCGATGACTACCCTGCTGATGATCAAAGGCCCGATTTACCGAGCATCACAAGCCAATGTGTATATCACTGGGTCTGTTTATGGGTCAAACTGGCAGCATGTGAAAATAGCTGTTATCTTATCTGTCATTCTCTTATTTATTTGTTTTATCGCGCTAAAAAATATGAATATACAGGTGCTGGGCGAAGATATTGCGGCGGGTGCGGGAAGCGCCGTGCAGCGAAATCGTTTTTTCTTGCTTCTTTTGAGTACGGCTCTTACGGGCTGTGCGGTTTCGGTTGCCGGCACAGTCGGTTTTGTCGGACTGATGGCGCCCCACATTGCAAGGCGGCTTGTCGGCTCATCTTATGGCGCACTGCTCCCGGCGTCGGCACTCATCGGAGCTTTGCTCGTCTTAACAGCTGACATCGTCGGCAGAACCTTATTTGCTCCGGTGGAAGTGCCAGCAGGCGTCTTTACAGCAGCTATCGGCGCCCCTTATTTTATTTATTTGCTTTATAAAACGAGAAACTCTTAATCTTTACTCCCATTTTCTCAAAAAAGAAAATGGGTTTTTTGATAATGACTGAAAATTCACAATCATTTTTGCTATACTGACAGAGACATTGATAAAGAAAGGGCGGCAGACAAGTGAAAGAAGCAGAGGTATTAAAATATGAAGCATTTACAAGCAGTCCCGGCAAAGGAAACCCCGCGGGAGTCGTATTGCAGGGAGACGATTACACTGAAGAAGAGATGCAGATCATAGCTGAGCGCGCCGGATATTCAGAAACCTCATTTATCCGGAAAAGCGAGTCGGCTGATCTTGAACTCCGTTACTTTACCCCCGGACACGAAATGAATTTGTGCGGTCATGCAACAGTTGCTTCTCTTTACGCATTATGTGAAAAAGGAATGCTGGAGAGCGGTAAAACGTACAGCATCCAAACGAAAGCAGGTATCCTGCCTGTGAAAATTTCTGAAAAAGGCGGCCGCATACATATTACGCTTGAACAGGCTTCTCCGCAATTCAAACCATTTACAGGCGATCGGGAAAAACTTGCAGGCGCATTGGGAATCACCGAAGAAGACTTTCATGAAGACCTTCCGATTGTTTTTGGCAGCACTGGCATATGGACAGCCATCGTTCCGCTTAGATCATTAGAGGCCTCCAAAAAAATGGTGCCTCATAACAAACAGTTTCCGGACGTGTTAGTCGATCTGCCAAAGGCTTCAGTTCACCCGTTTACCTTTGAAACCGTTCATCCTAGCAGCGACCTGCACGGACGCCACTTTTCATCCCCGTATTCGGGAACGATAGAAGACCCTGTGACCGGCACAGCATCCGGTGTGATGGGGGCTTATATGAAACAGTACGGCAATGCCGAGCAGCGTGAATTTATCATTGAACAAGGGCAGGAAATCGGGAAAGACGGAAAAGTGGAAATCGAAATGAACGAAGACGGCGGCCATGTAAAAGTGAATATGACAGGAACTGCCGTGTACTCAGAAACCCGTATCCTTAAAATCTAATACGGATGATGGTTTACAAAAAGATGCACTTTCCGTTATTATTATGAATGATAATCATTTTCAATTGCTTAGGAAGGTGAGACGGTATGCCTCAATCCGAACAGATAGATCAACATTCAGCACTGCGGGACATTATACGCAGCAGAAGATCGATTCGAAAATTTAAACAAGAGCCAGTGCCTTCAGCAGTCATTCTTGACATGCTTGAAACAGCAAAATATGCGCCAAATCACAGAGTGACAGAGCCATGGAGATTTATTTACGTTTCCAGTGAAACAGGAAAAGCAAACCTGATCAACACATTTGCGGCGTTCTCTAAGAAATCCAAGCCGGATCTGACAGAGGAAAAGCTTCAAAATTTCAAAAACACACTCGGACGCGTCCCGGGATTTCTGCTCGTCGTGTTTCAAGAAGATGAAAACGAAAGAGCGCGAGACGATGATTTTGCGGCAACCAGCTCATTGATCCAAAATCTTCAGCTTCTTGCCTGGGAAAAAGGAATCGGCATGGTTTGGAAAAGCGGAAAAATCCTTTACGACAACGAAGTGCATCAGGCCTTTGGTTTACAGGATAATGAACGATTCGCCGCCATCATACAAACGGGCTATCCTGACGAAGCGCCGGAAGTAAAAGAACGCACGCCGATTCGTGAACGCTTCACCGACATGTAAAAAAACCCCTGTCTCAAACGGAGACAAGGGGTTTTTCATTAACGTTTTTTCTTTTTCGCTCTGTTGTCGGCTGCTTTCGCACGCTCTTGCGCTTCGCGGTCATCCGCGTCAGCAAGCTCGCTTGAATATTCTTCGTAAACGCCGTCTGTTTCCCTTTTTAATGCATCGGGAACTTGAGGAAGTTTTTGTTTGTTTTTATCACGGTTTTTGTGGATATGATTTCTGCCCATATCAAATTCCCCCTAAAAAGTGATATCAAACAAACATAGTATCTGGCTTTAAGGGGCTATGTATTCCTACTTCCGCTTAGCAGCTTTTTCCGCTTTTTTAAATTCGCCTGAATAAAGCACTTCCTGCATTTTCTTCAGGTTGGCTCCTTGCTGATGCTTCTCCCTCTTCTTTTCCATAAAAAGGACCTCCTTCAACCATGTTATTCTTAAGGTTGACGCTTCCTTCCGTTTTTATACAGCCTTTCGTTCCGTTATCAGCTGTGAGAGTGCGAATTCAAGATCCGAATATGTAAAACGAAATCCAGAGGTCATCGCTTTTTTAGGCAGAGCGCGCTGTCCTTTCACAATCAGAAGACTCATTTCACCCAATGCTTTTGATAAAAAGAATTCCGGAACAGGGAGCCAGTGCGGGCGATGCTTCACCCTTGCAATCGTTTTTCCGAATTGCTCCATTTCCACAGGATTAGGCGCGGTGACATTCATTGGACCTGAGATGCCGGCGTTTTCCATCGCATAACAGATCAACTGGGCTGCGTCCTCGACATGAATCCATGACAGCCACTGTCTGCCTGTTCCGATCGTGCCGCCGGCCAGAAGCTTATAGGGAAGAACCATAAGCGGAAGAGCGCCTTTTTCTCCAAGCATCACGCCAAATCTCGCATAAACCGTCCGGATGCCCATCGCCTCAATTTTCTGTCCTTCCTTTTCCCACATATGTGCAGTATGGCTGAGAAAATCCTCATCTGACGTCGCGGAATCCTCTGTAAAGGTTTTTTCAAGACTTGTGCCGTAAATGCCCACCGCACTGGCCTGGATCAGCGCTTTCGGTTTTTCCTTCTGTTTTTGAATAAGCCGCTGCACTTCACGCGTCGCATTGATACGGCTGGAGAGAATTTGCTGCTTCGTTTTTTCTGTCCAGCGGCCAAAAATTGATTTTCCCGCAAGATTTACCCAGACATCTATATGAGGAAGTTCCTGCTCAGGCGCGGCTCCTTCTGTCAGCCATTGGACATATGTGATATTTTTTTGTTCAGTTTCCCTTGCGTTTCTTGATAAAATATAAACATGGTGTCCCTGGCGGGTAAGAATGCCTGTCAGATGCTGGCCGAGAAAACCGGTTCCGCCCGTCATTGCTATATTCATGATTATCTCTCCTCATCGTTCTAATAAATATACTTTACCTCATTTTAATGAAAGAAAACGCGTTTCAGGCCTGAGAAGGGAGATTAAGATGCCATTTATTACAAAAATATCAACGCAAAAAAAGAATACGGAACGGTTCAATATTTTTCTGGATGAAAAATACGCCTTCAGCGTGGACGCGGACGTGCTCGTGAAATTTGAGCTCAAAAAGGGAAAAGAGCTTGATGACCTTGACATCATTGAGATTCAATACGGCGATGAAGTGAAGAAAGGCTTCAACCGTGCGCTTGAATTTTTATCCTACCGAATGAGGTCAACGAAAGAGGTTGAGGACCACTTAAAGAAAAAAGAAACCTCGGCGCCCGTCATTGCGGAAGTCATCCATAAGCTCAACGACTATAAGTACTTAAATGATCAGGAATTTGCCGCAGCCTATGTCAGCACCCACAAAAAAACGAACGGAAAAGGCCCTGACGTTTTGTCCAGAGAGCTGAGAGCGAAGGGGATCGACGACGATACAATTAAGGAGGCGCTAAGTTCCTTTTCCTTTGAGGATCAGACCAGAGAAGCGGTCAAGCATGTTGAAAAGCTTCTCAAAAAAGATAAAAAACTTTCGACAAAAGAACTCAAACAGCGCGTCCAGATGCAGCTTCAGCGCAAGGGTTTCTCATTTGATGTCATCAGCGCGGCGCTGGAGCAGATTGAATATGAAAATGATGAAGACACAGAGAAAGAAGCGCTGCGCCTTCATGCGGAAAAAGCGTTTAGAAAATACCGCTATGACGGCTCATATGAAAGCGCCATGAAGGTCAAACAATTTTTATTCCGTAAAGGATTCTCACTCGATTTAATCGAGCAATTTCTGCAGGAAGAGGAGTAGCTGGAAAAATGGAGAAACGATACAGTCAAATGACACCGCACGAACTCAATACCGAAATTGCATCACTTTCTGAAAAAGCAAGAAAAGCCGAACAGCATGGAATCATAAACGAACTGGCAGTGCTCGAACGGAAAATTACGATGGCAAAAGCATATTTGCTGAACCCGGAAGAATTCTCACCGGGAGAAACGTATCGTGTGGAAGACTCTGAAGACGAGTTTACCATCAGCTATTTAAATGGCGTTTTCGCTTGGGGGTACAGAACCTCGTCACCTCATCAAGAGGAAGCGCTGCCAATATCAGTATTGCAAGAAAAGAAACAAGCGTAACAGGGAGGCTGAATATCAGCCTCTTTTTTATATGCAGCACATTTACACGAAATCTTAAAGAAAAAATCATTGAATTCACTCCAAAAATCTTTTAAGATGAAACTCGTTGTTTTTTAAAATCAAAGGAGGCGATGACGTTGAGTATCAAAAACCCCTCTGTAAAATTCATTATATTTGTTCTTATGATTTGTACATTTTCAATCGGATACACAGAATACGCGGTGATGGGTATTTTGACGTCGATTGCCAATGACTTTCATATACAGGTTTCATCTGCGGGGCTTCTTGTCACGGCCTATGCGGCAAGCGTCTGTTTGACTGGCCCGATCGTCACCATCATTTCCGTCAAGCTTCCGAGAAAGCCTGTGCTGCTTGGATTGATGGCGGTTTTTATCCTTTCCAACCTGATGAGCGCGCTGGCGCCGAATTTTGCGGTATTGGCCGTCTCAAGGATCTTATCTGCGTCCATTCACGGCGCTTTCTTCGCGATTGCCATGGTATTCGCGAGTGAAATGGTTCCGCCGGAAAAGCGTGCCGCAGCTGCTGCATCAATGAACGGCGGGCTGACAGTGGCTCTGATGCTTGGTGTTCCATTCGGCTCTTATCTCGGAGATGTCCTGAATTGGAGAGCGGTATTTTCTATCATTACCGCACTTGGTGTCATCGGATTCTTAGGCCTCATGGCTGCCGTGCCGAACAGAAAACCAAAAGTGATCCCAATGCTTATGAATGAGTGGGGAGTATTTAAACACAAACAAGTGCTGTATTCCTTCGCGATTACGATTTTAGGCTATTCCGGCGTCTTTATCGCCTACACCTTTATCGAACCGATTTTGAGACATTCAGCGGGATTCAGCACGGTCGGCATTACAGGCGCTCTCTTTGCGTATGGCTTGGGAGGCGTTGCAGGGAATTTCTTTGCGGGAAAAGTGCCGCTTCCTTTGCTGACTCGGACGATGATCGGCGTGATGATCGGTTTGATCGGTGTTCTGGCCGTATTTCCTTACATCGCCATTTACCCGGCCGCAGCTATTGTTGCAACGTTCTTATTCGGAGCATGCGCATTCGGCACGCCGCCTCTGCTGCAAACGAAGGTTATTTCCTCATCTGAGAGCGGCACAACCATTGCCGCGGCTGTCAGCGTATCAGCGTTTAACCTTGCTAATGCACTCGGTGCGTGGATCGGCGGAATGATTCTAAGCGGAACAGGTTCTTATTCCTGGCTGTTTGCAGGCGGAGCGCTTATGACCGCATGCGGACTCGTGCTTTCTACCTTCGCACATGTATCAGAAAAGAAGAGCATCTATGAGTATCAAGTCAATAAAGGGTAAAAAACAGCTGCAGCGTATGCAGCTGTTCAAATTGTCGACAAAACCCTAAAGCGGTTCTCGCTTTAGGGTTTTGTCATCTTTTCAGCGTGATTGAAAACCCTTGAAGTCTAGGAAGGCCGAGCATCGGAGCACAGCGAATGTTTTAATTCGTGAGCACTGACGCGCAGGCCTGACAACGAATGCGAGGGTTTGTCTATACGCTGAACAGCTGCAGCGCATGCAGCTGTTCTTCCTTACCGTTTGCCGGAGGCTCTCATTTTTTCTTGAGGATGCTGATTGATTGATCCGTCAGCACGCTTTGAAGCATAGTCGTCCTTTGCTCTCGGTTCACCCTGAAATTTGTTTTCGTTTTCGTAAGGAAATCCTTTTTCTTTATTTCGGACCATGTCATTTCCCCCTAGGTTCGAGATCAAAAAGTTGCGTCTTTCCAGATGAAGACGTAAGGTTAGTATATGGAGAACAGCACGTTTTAAAGCGTCATTTTTTTCCTGAAGAAAGGAGACTGCACACATGAATACGTACATTGAGAAACTGACAAATCTGCTTCTGGAAAAGAACGATATGATCAGCTATATACAGGCAAAAACATGGGTGGAATTGCTATGGAGCGATTTCGAAGCAACCTATGCAAAAGCGGGACATGCCTATCAGGGTGAAAAGATGACCGAAAAAATCGTCACACAATGGATCGAAAACTATGGCGGTCAGCTCCACCTTTTCCAAAGCTCCCGTGACGACGTAAATGATTACTTAAACCAAAGCAGAGGCCTTTTGCATTAAAAAAACTGCCGTTAGCATCCGGCAGTTTTTTTTCATTTCCTTAAAATTACCTTAACAGGCAGAAAAAATAAACAAAACGTGTTTCAACCATCGGTCAATCAGGGAATACCACTTATATCTTGTCAAATGCGAGGAGGAGCTTTATATGAAAAAGAAACAAGTATTGCTCGCTTTAACAGCTGCCGCAGGACTGGGTTTGACAGCAACTTATTCCGCCCCCGCAGCAAAAGCTGCGCCCCTTCACAACATATCTGTCAGCATGCCATCATCCGATTCTTACATCATAAAAGCAGGAAAGCTGAATGTCCGGACTGAGCCAAATCATAAAGGTGACATTCTTGGCACTATATCATCAGAACAAAAAGTTACAGTCAATGGTTTCGCAAATGCCGATTGGGCTCAAATTCAATTCAAAGGAAAAAAAGCATATATTTCAACACACTTCTTAATGAAAACCCCAAGCCAAGCGAAAACAGCGAAACAGACAGCCTTCTATGCACCGACACCCGAAAACGGAAAAGCCAAACAGCTCTCTTCCGGAACAGAGGTGACAATACTCGGGTGGGGGTTCAGTGAAAACGGCGGATTTGACTTTACCTGGGCATTCGTTGATTACGGAGGAGTCAAAGGCTATATTCACACAAAGGACTTACAAATATGATAAAAAGGCAGGCCGAGGCTTGTCTTTTTGCCTGGATATGAAACATTTCTTCTTTCTGCACGTAACAATGAGAAAGGGGATGATGATATGGCTGGTTTAGTCAGCGGAGGACTAATGGTCATTGCGGGTATACTGATCAAACTGTTTCCTCCCAAATCCATCAACAGTGTGTACGGATACAGAACGAGACGCTCAATGTCAGATCAAAGATTATGGAATGAAGCGAACCGTTACAGTGCATCATTGATGATCATGTCGGGTTTGGTGATTGCGGCGTTGGGTTTGCTGCTGAGATCAAACTTGATCATTCTTCAGCTGATCCTGCTGCTTGCCGCCTGTGTCATCACGTTTATGCTAACGGAGAAAAGGCTGAAAAACATGACGCACAGTCAAGGGGGAGATATGAGTGGACGGAGTTAATTGCCAGTTTGTCAAAACAAACGGAATCACGCTCCACGTTGCAGCCGCAGGGCCGGAGGACGGCCCGTTAATTGTCCTGCTCCACGGATTTCCTGAGTTTTGGTACGGCTGGAAAAATCAAATCAAACCGCTCGCCGATGCGGGGTATCGTGTCATTGCTCCTGATCAGCGAGGCTACAATCTCAGTGATAAACCGGACGGTATTGATGCTTATCGGATTGATACATTAAGAGATGATATCATCGGGCTTATTACGCAATTCACAGATGAAAAAGCAATAGTCATCGGGCATGACTGGGGAGGAGCTGTCGCATGGCATTTGGCATCCACACGCCCGGAATATCTTGAAAAGCTGATTGCCATCAACATCCCGCACCCGCACATCATGAAAACCGTAACGCCGGTTTATCCGCCGCAATGGCTGAAAAGCTCGTATATCGCATTTTTCCAGCTTCCCGACATACCGGAGGCATCACTAAAGGAAAATGATTATGAAACATTAGACAAAGCGATTGGATTATCAACCCGTCCTGAGCTTTTTTCGTCTGAGGATGTCAGCAGGTACAAAGAAGCGTGGAAACAGCCCGGTGCGCTGACAGCTATGCTGAACTGGTACAGGGCCCTCAGAAAAGGAAGCCTTTCAGAGAAAACCACTTGCGAAACAGTACCCTACCGGATGATCTGGGGAATGGAGGACCGCTTTTTAAGCAAAAAGCTTGCGAAAGAAACGGAAAGGCATTGCCCGAATGGACATCTCATTTTTGTTGATGAAGCTTCCCATTGGATTAACCACGAAAAACCTGCCATCGTCAATCAGCTTATTTTGGAATATCTTAAAAAACAATAAGTCAGATTTTCTCTCCATTCGTCTGTCATAATGGCAGACTTTTTCTGTGCGTTTTTTTCATACTCTGTTTTAAACATGACAAAATAACATTAAAAATCATGAATGTCACCATAAAAATGTAACAAAAAACAGGTTTAAACGACTTTAAAAAAAGGAATAGCCTTACTGAAGATTTGTGTGAAACTCCCCTAAGGCAATACTTAAAAAGAATAATAAAAAGAAGGTGCCTTAATGAAGCAAGGATTAATCTCGATTATTATCCCGTCTTACAATGAAGGATATAATGTCAAACTCATTCATGAATCTTTGAAAAAGGAATTCAAGAGCATTCATTATGATTATGAAATTTTCTTCATAAACGACGGAAGTGTTGATGACACGCTTCAGCAGATCAAAGACTTGGCAGCCGTATGCAGCCGGGTAAAATACATTTCTTTTTCTCGAAACTTCGGAAAAGAAGCCGCGATTCTGGCGGGCTTTGAGCATGTTCAAGGCGAGGCGGTTATTGTAATGGACGCCGATCTGCAGCATCCGACCTATTTGCTGAAGGATTTTATCAAAGGCTATGAAGAAGGCTATGATCAAGTCATTGCCCAAAGGAACAGAAAAGGGGACAGCCCTGTCCGCTCACTCTTGTCATCTCTGTATTACAAGTTCATCAATAAAGCGGTGGAGGTTGATTTGCGTGATGGTGTCGGAGACTTTCGGCTGTTAAGCCGCCAAGCCGTGAACGCCCTTTTGAAGCTGAGCGAAGGCAATCGCTTCTCAAAAGGTCTGTTTTGCTGGATTGGCTTCGATCAGAAAATTGTGTTTTATGAAAATGTCGAACGAAAAAACGGCACATCCAAATGGTCATTCAGCAGTTTGTTTAACTACGGAATGGACGGTGTCGTTTCATTTAATCATAAGCCGCTGAGAATATGCTTTTATACCGGCATTTTCATTTTGCTGCTTTCCATCATTTATATCATTGCCACATTCGTTAAAATTCTGACTAACGGCATTTCTGTGCCCGGATATTTCACTATCATCTCAGCAGTGTTATTTCTCGGGGGAGTACAGCTGTTAAGCCTCGGAATCATAGGCGAATATATCGGCCGAATCTATTATGAAACAAAAAAACGCCCGCATTATTTGATTAAAGAAGCGAATATCCCGAACAAAGACCTGCCTGAAACGAACGAATTGAAAAGCGTGCGGCGTCTGACAAAAATGCACTGAAATCACCAAGCGCCATTGGCAGTGCTTTTTTTGCGTGTCTACCATTTCAAAAGCAAGACTGGAGAATTTATATGAAAAGAAAATATGTCATGATCTATGCGGCCAGTCTGCTGGCATCCGTTCTGGCACATGCTTTTTTTGTGAAAGAATGGACGGACGGCAGATATATGACAGGTCCGGGAGACGGGCTTGCGCAAATGATCGTATTTAAAAAATTACTATTTGAACAATATACCCACGGGAATTTTTTCTACAATTATTCATTCGGACTCGGCGGCGGCACATTCAGTCAGCTTGGCTATTATTTTTCTGCTTCCTTTCTTTTTCTTGCGGTATCCGCCGCCGTCTGGCTTCTTCAAGCCGTTCAGCTGATTGGAGAAGCGAATACGCTTTTTTGGGCGGAGTCAGCTGTTTTTATCAGTATTTTCAAACTGAGCGTGATCATCTTTACGGCCGCTTCTGTTTTTCACTATATTCTCAAACATAGAGCGGCGTCGTTCACGGGGGCTGTTTTATACGGTGTCTCGATCATTTATTTCCGCCACGAAGCGTATTGGGAATTTTTCACCGATACAATGATTTGGCTTCCGCTGCTTGTGCTCGGAGCAGAAAAAATCATTAGAGAGCGGCGTCCGGCATGGTTTATCATTGCGTGCTCGCTCACATTAATCAACAATTTTTACTTTGCATACATAAACCTCATATTCATCGGAATCTACGTGCTGTTCAGATGGCTGATAAGGCTGGACGAGCACGAAGAGAAAAGATGGATTCAATGCAGAATGTTTTTGGTTTCAGGGATCATTTCTTTCGGCATCAGTGCGGCGGCGTTTGTGCCGGTAGTATACGGTTTTTTAAACAACCTGCGCCCTCCGTACAGCCAGAAAATAGAGTGGCTCAATTTCGACGATAATATCTTATTTTCGAGCCGGATCATTATTTTGCCGGCAGCCTTTCTGCTGTTTTTGTTTATTGTTTCTTTTTACAAAAACCGCGTGTTTCGACTCTTTGCCGGATTGAGCCTGCTGTTTATTCTTCTTCATTTCAGTCCGTATGCGGCAAGCGTATTTAACGGCTTTTCCGCCCCTCAAAACCGATTTGAATATGTTCTGGCCTTTACGATTGCGGGAGCAGCTGCGGCAGGCCTGTCACAGCTGTCTGAACTGAAACGGAAAGAACTGCTCCCGGCTGCCGCGGTTGTCCTTCTTCTTTACTTGTATCATATCCAAAGGTATGAGCTTGATATATGGAAGCCTGCGAATGAAAGCATTCTATTGCTTTTATTCCTGACAATCGCTGCCTTGTTTGCAGTAGCTTTTACGAAAAAACGGGCAACGGTGGCTGTGTACGGTGTGATCATTCTATCTTCGCTGTTTGTCGCCAACACCTATCAAAAATACACACTCTCAGAAGGCGGCGGCCTGGACAGTGTGACAAAAGCATATCTCACGGGTGAGGAATACAAAGGGCAAGAATCATCTGAGATCATCAGACGTTTACAGAAGGAAGACGATGATCCGCTCTTGAGAATCGACTGGATGAACGGGGTCCGCAATAATACGCCAATTATTTATGGGTTTAATGGCTTCAGCGCCTATTCCAGCATTTTAAACAAACATCTGCTGACCTTCTATTGGAATGACTTGAGCATCGATATGGGAAGGGAAAGCGTCAGTCGTTATGCGTCATTGGGAGACAGGGCGAATTTGTACAGTCTGCTTTACGGCAAATATTATATGACGGAAAAAACAAACGAAGCCAATGTCCCGTACGGCTTCAAAAAGCATTTGGAATCGGAGCATTATGTCGTTTATGAAAATCAATATATGCTTCCTTTCATCAAAACAGCCGATGCCATATACAGCGAAAGTGAGCTGGACAAATTGCCTGCTCTTGCGAAAGAACAGGCAATGCTGAAAGGAATTGTAGTAGCGGATCCATCGGAGAAAACGGAGCAGGCACCAAAACTGGCCAATCTGATTCCCAAGTCTGACATCTCCGCAAAACATGCCCAGTATCAAAACGGACTGCTTACTGTAACTGGAGAAAACGGAGGAGAACTGATCATCACTCCGAAAGAGGCTTCATCCGCACCGGGAGACTACTATGTCAGCTTTTATATGAAAAGCAAAGCAAAAGACAAAGGATTTACGTTAAAGGTAAATGATTATGCCACAACGAGGAAATCGAACCAATCGATTTATAAAACCGGAGTAAATGATATAACGATCAGAGTGCCTAAATCAGGCCATATCTCAATCAAACTTCCGAAAGGAACGTATGAGCTGAGAAACATAGCGCTCTATGAAGAAGATTACCAAACGCTGAAAAGCGCAGCGCTGCAAAATAAAACAGACAAAGCAGACAATCTGAAATGGGATAAAAATAAGCTGACGTTCGCATATCGTCTTCCGAAAAATCAGTACATCATGCTTCCGATCCCCTATGAAAAAGGCTGGGAACTGAAGATCAACGGGAAAACACAGACGATCGAAAAAGCGGATTATGCTTTCATAGGCTTTAAGGCGCAAAAGGGAGACAATGACATTGAACTGGTCTACTATCCGCCATACTTCAAAATATCGGCGCTCATCTCTCTCGTCAGTCTGCTGCTTGCTGTTTTATATATAAGACGAAAAAAGCCCGGCTCTAAATAGAGCCGAGCTTTAATTTTTTCTGAAGCTTTTCTTCGCTGAATATCCATCCTGTATAGGATGAGCGAATCGTGAGATCATGGCCGATATGAACGATGGCCACAAACGGATAATGGCCTTTGCTCCGATAACGCAGGTCAATAAATCTCACCTCATAATGGTCTTTGAACGTATCCACTTCCCACCGATAAACCGGAGAAAATGAAAGAAACGCTGCAATGTTATCATCCTGCTTTGCCGCTTGCATCACTTCGGTTTCAGGAACTGGCACCCGATTAAACGTATCCAGAATCACTACATGCCCTTCCATGCTTCTTCCTACATAGAAAGCATGGGCTGTCGTCACGGCGATCCGCCATTGCCTGAATTTCATCGTCGGTGAAATAATAATGCTTTCGATCTCATCATGAATCATCTCATGAAGCTTTCGTTTGATTCTCAGCTGCATGATCAGGCGCACCATATAATAGCCAGCCAATATGATATATAAGCTGAGAAACGTGATGCCGGGACTGCCGCCCGCGTACCAAATCGCGATAGCCGCCAGATGGCTGATAAAAATAAACGGATCAAACGTATTAATCAGCCCGAGCGCAACCCATTTTTTCGAAAACGGACGTATCGCTTGTGTTCCGTACGCATTGAAAATATCAACAAAGACATGCAGAACGACTGCCAGCAGCGTCCACAGCCACAGGTGCAGAAAATCGGCCTGCGGATAAAATAAATACAGAATCGCCGGAATGATGACAGACCAAAACAAAACGGCGGGAATTGAATGGGTAAATCCTCTGTGATTTCTTATATAAACAGCATTATTTTTAAGCTTTAACACAGTATCAATATCCGGAGCCTGAGAGCCCGCAAGCGTTGCGATCATAACAGCGTGAGCCATTGCCGGATCTGCTCCGACAACAGGGTCAAGCGTCGCAATACCGCCTAGTGCGATGCCCATCACGACATGTGTGCCCGTATCCATAGGTGACCTCCTTGCAGAATTGTCCTGCACATTCACTTTTGTAAGATATTCCCCATTTTCATATACCCGATTTTTAAACCGATTCAATCTTTCTCATATGTTTCCGCTTTTTCTTTACTTCTATTTAATGTAACATATTATCGTACTGTGCCCTTAGTGTACAACAAAAAACAGTCTAAAGAAAAGCGGGGCGCGAAAGACTGGGGAGAAACACATATGAACGTACTTGAAGACAAATTAAAACAAAAAGACATACAGCAATTTCGCGATGATTTAATCTCATGGTTCGAACGAGAGCAGCGCATTCTGCCGTGGAGAGAGGACCAAGATCCATATAAAGTGTGGGTATCTGAAGTGATGCTGCAGCAAACGAGAGTAGAGACAGTGATTCCTTACTTTCTGCGGTTTGTGGAACAATTCCCGACAGTAGAAGCGCTCGCTGATGCTAATGAAGAAAAAGTGCTGAAAGCATGGGAAGGGCTCGGCTATTATTCGCGAGTCAGAAACCTGCAAAGCGCGGTAAAAGAAGTGAAACAGGAATACGGGGGCATTGTTCCTCCAGACGAGAAAGAATTTGGCGGCTTAAAAGGTGTCGGCCCTTATACAAAGGGAGCTGTGCTCAGCATCGCCTACAATAAACCCATTCCCGCGGTTGACGGAAATGTGATGCGTGTCATGTCCAGAATTCTTTCCATTTGGGATGATATTGCCAAACCAAAAACAAGAACGATCTTTGAAGATGCAGTCCGTGCATTTATTTCAAAAGAAAAACCATCTGAATTCAATCAAGGCCTGATGGAACTTGGAGCCTTGATCTGTACGCCGAAATCGCCTTCATGCCTGCTATGCCCGGTTCAGCAGCATTGCTCAGCATTTGAAGAGGGCACTGAACGGGAGCTTCCGGTAAAAAGCAAAAAGAAAAAGCCCGGGATCAAAACAATGGCCGCGATCGTACTGACTGATGAAGACGGACAAGTGTATATACACAAACGGCCGTCAAAAGGTTTGCTCGCCAACCTGTGGGAATTCCCTAATCTTGAAACACAAAAAGGGATTAAAACCGAGCGTGAACAGCTCACTGCATTTTTAGAAAACGAATGCGGGATACAAGCTGATATCAGTGATCTGCAAGGTGTAGTCGAGCACGTTTTCACCCACCTGGTATGGAATATTTCTGTGTTTTTCGGTAAAGTAAAACAAGTGTCGGATACCTCAGAGCTGAAAAAAGTAACGACAGAAGAGCTCGAACAATTTGCGTTCCCGGTGTCACATCAAAAAATCTGGAAGATGGCAGTGGAAGCAGCCGTATACTCGGCCGCTCCGTAAACATTCTTAATCGTAGGAGACGCGCGTGCCGTGGCTGTAGTCTGCTTCATTGCGCTTCATTCCGCCGCGCGCTTCAATTTCTTGCGTTAATTCCCGGTATTTTGATTGGCCTTCTTCGTTCAAATAAGGCATAATTTGCTGAAAGGCATGATGAAAATAGGCGAGTTCACTGTTTTTCCAATCTTCTTTGGAAACCATGTTTAATTCGCTCATATCACGTCCGACATACATAACAGAAGACCCCCCTTTTAAGTTCTTGCCATTATTGTTTGTGGAAATAAAAGAACTATACGCTACAAGGAGATGAGGAAAAAATGGAACAAAATAAATGCGCACTCGTAACAGGAAGCAGCCGCGGTGTCGGAAAAGCGGCAGCGCTTAGACTTGCTGAGAATGGCTATAACATCGTTATTAACTATGCACGCAGCAAAAAAGCCGCTTTGGAAACAGCGGAAGAAATCGAAAAGCTTGGCGTCAAAGTGCTTGTCGTTAAAGCAAACGTAGGACAGCCTGCAAAAATCAAAGAAATGTTTCAGCAAATTGAAGAAACGTTCGGCAGACTTGATGTTTTTGTCAATAATGCCGCTTCAGGCGTTCTGAGACCTGTCATGGAATTAGAAGAAACACACTGGGACTGGACGATGAACATTAATGCGAAAGCATTGCTTTTCTGCGCTCAGGAAGCTGCCAAGCTAATGGAAAAGAACGGAGGCGGGCATATCGTCAGCATCAGTTCATTAGGTTCTATCCGCTACCTTGAAAACTACACGACGGTTGGTGTATCAAAAGCGGCATTAGAAGCTTTAACCCGTTATCTTGCGGTTGAGCTCTCACCAAAACAAATTATCGTCAATGCCGTTTCAGGCGGAGCGATTGACACTGATGCGCTCAAACACTTCCCGAACAGAGAGGATCTGCTTGAGGATGCGCGTCAAAACACGCCGGCGGGACGCATGGTCGAAATTAAAGACATGGTTGATACTGTTGAATTTCTAGTGTCTTCCAAGGCTGACATGATCCGCGGACAGACAATTATCGTTGACGGCGGACGCTCACTGCTCGTTTAAAAATTTTAAAAAAGAGGAATAGCCATACGATCACCTGCACATTCTAATGACCGTGGAGGTGATAACAATGGCTAACTCAAATAATTCAAGCAAAACTAACGCTCAACAAGTTAGAAAACAAAACCAACAATCAGCTGCTGGTCAAGGTCAATTTGGCACTGAATTTGCTAGCGAAACAAACGCTCAGCAAGTCAAAAAACAAAACCAGCAATCAGCTGCTGGCCAACAAGGTCAATTCGGCACTGAATTCGCTAGTGAAACTGACGCACAGCAGGTAAGACAGCAAAACCAATCTGCTGAACAAAACAAACAACAAAACAGCTAATCACTGAAACAGAAAAAAGCACTTCATCTTCGGGTGGAAGTGCTTTTTTCTGTTTAAAAAACGACAAAACTTGTGAAAGGTCTACAGAATGAGTCAAAGGGTTTGCTTTATTGAGATCGAAATGATTAAAGGAGGAAACGTTTATACTTTCACCAGGCTGAAGGAGGAACCGATGACGGAATTTGAAAAGCTGGTAAGTGAACAGATGAAAACGATGGACAAGCTTCTCGATCTCCAATCAGAGCTCGACCGCTGCAAACAAATTGAAGCAGAACTCCGGCATTTGGAAAGGGATGCAAGGCTGCTCGGAATTCAGAATGAAATTGCGGTAAAACGGAAACATCTTGCCGATATACAGGATATGTTTCAAAAGCAGACAGAGCAAGTGATTCGTTCTTATCGCAGCTCAGAAAAGCCGTCTTCCTTTGTGTAGAGCAGGAATGTGCCATTCCCCGGCCGGAATGGCTCTTTTATTTTCATTTTTCAATTTGTAACGTTATAATAGGTAAAAGACGTTGTCGGTAAGCAAATTTGGACATACTAACTGTAGGGCTTTATAGAAAGTAGGGGAGAAATATGGGTTATCCCAAGGAAGGAGAAACCATTCAAATTCACAGCTATAAGCACAACGGGCTGATTCATAGAATTTGGAATGAGACAACAATCTTAAAAAGTACAGAAATGTGTGTCATCGGAGCCAATGACCGGACGATGGTAACCGAATCAGACGGCCGGACATGGATAACCAGAGAGCCCGCAATCTGTTATTTTCACGCAAGACAATGGTTTAATGTCATCGGGATGCTGAGGGAAGACGGGGTTCATTACTATTGCAACATCAGTTCACCGTTTGCCTATGATGGCGAAGCAATTAAATATATTGATTATGACTTAGATGTTAAGGTTTTTCCTGACATGACCTACAATATTCTCGATGAAGACGAATATGATGATCATCGGAAATCCATGAATTATCCAAAAGAAATCGACAGTATTTTAAGAGACTACTTAAACACGCTGCTCCATTGGATTCACCAGCGGCAGGGACCGTTTGCGCCCGAGTTTGTCGATATGTGGTATGAACGGTATTTGCGCTATACAAAATAATCGTTACGTAAAAACCTGTTGCGGGGTACAACAGGTTTTTCACATGGGCTCACACACATCATGATAAAGAGAGAGGGGGAATCAACGTGGGGGTTATGAAACGCTACATGCAATTCGTCAAACCTTATAAGAAGCAAATTTTCGTCACAGTATTAATTGGGATCGTAAAATTCTCCATTCCGCTTGCTCTCCCATTGCTTCTGAAGTACGTAGTAGACGATATTATTCAAGGAGGCGGCACGGCCAATGACAAAACAACGTCATTGTTCACCATTATGGCGATCATGTTCGCCTTATTTTTAATTTTGCGCCCGCCTGTAGAATATTATCGGCAATATTTTGCCCAGTGGACAGCCAGCAAGGTGCTCTATGATATAAGAGCCAAGCTGTTTGATCATATACAGAAGCTGAGCCTTCGTTTTTATGCGAATACGAGAACAGGGGAAGTCATTTCCCGAGTGATCAATGATGTGGAACAAACAAAGGATTTTGTCATCACAGGCCTAATGAATATATGGCTCGATATGCTGACGATTTTGATTGTGATTTCTATCATGCTGACACTTGACATTAAATTAACACTGATCTCTATCGTTTTATTTCCATTATACGGCATATCAGTGAAGTATTTTTACGGCCGTTTAAGAAGGCTGACAAGGGAGCGCTCGCAGGCGCTTGCTCAAGTGCAGGGGCATTTGCACGAGCGCATTCAAGGCATGCCGGTCATCAGAAGCTTTGCGATAGAAGATCATGAACAGGCTAATTTTAATGAGAAAAACAGCCATTTCTTAGATAAAGCCATCCGCCACACGAATTGGAATGCCAAAACCTTTGCGGTCGTCAATACCATTACAGATTTGGCGCCGCTCATCGTGATTGCGTGCGCCGGCTATTTTGTCATTAATGGACCGCTGACAGTCGGAACAATGGTCGCGTTTGTCGGATATATTGATAGAATGTACAACCCTGTCAGAAGGCTGATTAATTCGTCTACCACATTGACACAGTCAATCGCATCAATGGACAGGGTGTTTGAATTTATTGACGAGCCATATGAACTCACTGACAAACCAAATGCCATTAAGGCCGATCAGATACGCGGAGAAGTGGAATTTCAAAACGTTTCGTTTCAATATGAGAAGGAAAAAGAAAACATTCTCCATGATGTCTCTTTAAAAGTAAATAAAGGAGAAACTGTAGCTCTCGTCGGCATGAGCGGAGGAGGCAAATCAACACTCGTCAGCCTGATCCCGAGATTTTATGATGTGACAACCGGCAGATTGCTGATTGACGGGACAGATATTCGCGATTATGAAGCGAGAAGCCTTCGCAACCAGGTTGGCATGGTGCTTCAGGATACCTTTTTATTCAGTGAAACGATTCGGGAAAATATCGCAATCGGCAAACCTGATGCCACGCTTGAAGAGATTATCGAAGCCGCCAAAGCTGCCAATGCCCATGAATTTATTATGGGTTTTCCTGAAGGGTATGAGACCCGGGTGGGAGAAAGAGGCGTTAAGCTGTCAGGTGGACAAAAGCAGCGAATCTCAATCGCGCGGGTATTTCTGAAAAATCCGCCGCTCCTCATTTTAGATGAAGCGACATCAGCTCTTGATTTGGAAAGTGAGCATTACATTCAAGAAGCGATGGACAAACTGGCGAAGGACAGAACAACTTTTGTTGTCGCCCACCGCTTATCGACCATCACACATGCGGATAAGATTGTTGTCATGGAAAACGGCACAATCATTGAAGTCGGAACCCATGATGAACTCATGGACTATGACAGTCAGTACAAGCACTTATTTACCATTCAAAACTTGAGCTGAACATCAATCTTATATCCTTTTAACGAAGGATATAAGATTTTTTTGTATATAAAAAAACCCGGCTGTTCAACCGGGTTACTCTTCTGTTTCTATTTCGCAGTCTTTCGGATGATACGTTTGAAAACTTGTGATGAGCGTTTCTAAATGTTCAAGCTGCTCGCGATATTCTACGGCACTTGCCATAATATTAAGCATGTTGTAATCAATAAGCTCATCATCCGTGTTTTGCTGATTTTTTAAAAATGACTTTGTTAAAAGCTGCTTATATCGAATGCCTTCTTCATCCGCGTCATCATGCGGCTTGATTTTGCCGACAAACCGCATCAAAATCCGTTCATGCCAGTGCAGCAGGTAATCAAGCTCTTCGGTCAGTGTTTCCTGAAACTCTTCCGGCATATGATAGATGTCGTTTTCCAGACGATGCAGCTTCTTCAGTGTATCAAGCGCCCGGTTTGCAGTGATAATGGCCTGTCTGAACAGGACAAGCTTTCTTGATTTCACATAGGTCGTTTTCTTAAAGTAGCTTCTTTCTTCTTTATATAGAAGATATGTCTGATCAAGCTTGATCATTTTTTCTTTCAGTTTTTCAATATCCTCTTTCAAAATCGAATGCTCTGTTGACTGCCGCATGGACAGCCTGATCCACTTCATAATTTCTTCTGTGTTTTCGACCGTATTATGAATCAGCTTTGTTTCATACTTAGGGGGCAAAAACACAAGGTTAACGATAAAGGAAGAAAGCACCCCTAAGATGACTGTGCTTGTTCTGACCAGGGCGAACATTAAAAAGTCGTCACCGGCAGATTCTAATATCGCAATAACTGTTACAAGAGCAATCGAAATTGTATGTTCAATTTTAAGTTTCAGCATGATTGTAATGACAATAACTGCTGTCAACCCGATCATGATCGGGCTGGGTCCGAAAATAAGGCCGAACACTGTGGCAATCACAGCTCCGATAATATTTGCCTGAACCTGATCAATAATAATGAGAAAAGAGCGGTAAATCGACGGCTGGATCGCAAATATCGCTGCAATTCCAGCAAAAATCGGCGCGGGAAGCCCGATCCACGAAGCCAAATAAAGGGCGAGTGTAATCGCAATCCCGGTTTTGAAAATGCGGGCACCAAGTTTCATTGGTTTGTGCGTGCATTCCTTTCTATAGTAAATTGTGTGACATAGCAAATGGCTAATCCTTAAAATTCCCGGTTAGTTTATTTGCTAAACAATTAAGTAATATACAGGGATCGATACAAATATTCAAGCTATTTTTCAAGAAAAAGACCAAAATCTTACACGCTGTTTAAATGAATAAAAAAACAGGAGCTTTATGCTCCTGTTCAGGGTGTCCGATTCTAGTTTTTAAGATGTTTAAAAGCATCCTCGACCGCTACAAGCGTGTCTTTAATATCCTGCTCTGTGTGTGCTGTTGTAATAAACCAGGCTTCATATTTAGAAGGTGCTAAATTAATTCCGCGTTCCAGCATCAGCTTGAAAAACTTAGCGAATGTTTCTCCGTCACTGCGTTCAGCCTGCTCGTAATTTTCGACTTTCTCATCAGAGAAATAAACTGTGAGTGCGCCTTTTAACCGGTTGACGGTAATCGTGATGCCGTGTGTTTCTGCGTGCTGTAAAATGCCTTCCTCCAGCATAGCGCCAAGATGATCAAGCTTTTCATACACGCCCTCCTCTTTGAGCACTTCCAGACAAGCGATGCCTGATAGGATGGAAGCGGGATTCCCGGCCATTGTTCCAGCTTGGTAAGCTGGTCCAAGCGGAGCTACCTGCTCCATGATTTCTTTTTTACCGCCATAGGCGCCGATCGGAAGTCCGCCGCCGATAATTTTTCCGAGAGCTGTTAAATCAGGTTTAACCTGTAAGAGATCCTGTGCGCCGCCATACATAAAGCGGAAAGCTGTAATGACTTCATCGTAAATAACGAGAGCACCCGCATCGTGTGTCAATTCATTTACTTTTTCTAAGAAGCCCTCTTTCGGCTCAACAATTCCGAAGTTGCCGACAATCGGTTCAACGAGAACCGCCGCGATCTCACTGCCCCATTTATCAAGGGCCGCTTTATAGCTTTCGATATCATTAAATGGAACTGTGATCACTTCGTTTGCAATGCTTTTTGGTACACCGGCTGAATCTGGTGTGCCGAGAGTAGACGGGCCAGAGCCGGCGGCGACAAGCACAAGATCTGAATGTCCGTGATAACAGCCTGCGAATTTAATGATTTTTGTCCGGCCTGTATATGCGCGAGCCACTCGGATGGTCGTCATAACAGCTTCTGTTCCCGAATTGACGAATCTTACTTTGTCCATAGCAGGAATGGCTTCTTTGAGCATCTTTGCAAATGTAACCTCATGTTTCGTCGGTGTTCCATACAATACACCGTTCTCTGCTGCTTTTTTAATCGCTTCTGTAATATGCGGGTGGGCATGTCCGGTAATGATCGGACCATACGCCGCTAAATAATCGATGTATTTGTTGCCGTCCACATCCCAAAAATAAGCGCCGTTTGCTTTTTCCATTGCGACGGGAGAACCGCCGCCGACCGCTTTATATGATCTAGACGGGCTGTTTACACCGCCGACAATGTGCTCTAATGCCTCATTGTGAAGTTCAATTGATTTTGTATGCAAGAATAAAAACCTCCTATATCTCCATGCGTCCTTTCTATTGTAGCATGCTTCCAAACAAGAACAATGGATTCAGGCTCAAGTTGCAGGGACGATAGTTGTAATCTGGACAAGAATTGGATACGCTTAATAAAAAAACACTCGGAGGTAACGTAATGACGATAGAAATCGGACAAAAAGCGCCTGATCTTGAGTTAAAAGGCGATCATGGGGAAACAGTAACATTATCGGATTATAAAGGAAAGTATATCGTGCTTTATTTTTATCCGAAAGACATGACACCGGGATGCACAACTGAGGCATGCGATTTTCGGGACAGCCACGAAAGCTTCGCTGAACTGGATGCCGTTATTATCGGCGTCAGCCCGGACAGCCAGGAAAAGCACGGAAAATTTAAAGAGAAGCATAACCTTCCTTTTCTGCTTCTTGTTGATGACGAACACAAACTGGCGGAAGCGTTTGACGTATGGAAGCTAAAGAAGAACTTCGGAAAAGAATATATGGGAATTGAGCGCTCTACTTTTCTAATTGACAAAGAAGGCCGGCTCGTTAAAGAATGGAGAAAGGTAAGAGTGAAAGACCATGTAGCCGAAGCGCTTCAAACCCTCAAAGATATGTCGGAAAAGTAAATTCGTCTCTCAGCATCAAATGATATGCTTACTTTTGCCCTAATATCAATTGACAAATTATCGTAAAAAGAGTTACACTAATTATAAACATTACAATGTAAGAATTTTTTTTAGAAGAGAGGTGCATGACGGATGGCTGCACATGAACTAAAAGAAGCCTTAGAAACGTTGAAGGAAACCGGAGTTCGCATTACTCCTCAACGTCATGCGATTCTGGAATATCTCGTTAACTCTATGGCTCATCCAACAGCGGACGATATATATAAAGCTCTGGAAGGGAAATTTCCTAACATGAGCGTAGCGACGGTATATAACAATTTGCGTGTGTTCCGGGAATCCGGTTTGGTGAAGGAGCTCACATACGGCGATGCTTCAAGCAGATTCGACTTTGTCACATCCGATCACTATCACGCGATTTGTGAAAACTGCGGTAAAATTGTGGACTTCCACTACCCGGGCCTTGACGAAGTGGAGCAGCTGGCTGCCCATGTCACGGGTTTTAAAGTAAGCCACCACCGTTTAGAAATTTACGGCGTCTGCCAAGAGTGTTCGAAAAAAGAGAACCATTAAAAATAAGCTGACCGCACGAAACGGTCAGCTTATTTTATTTGGACATTTTCTTTTTATTATAAGACTCATCAAATTCTTTTCCTTCTAATCCCTTATCTAAAGTTAGCGGCTCTCTGCAATGCATGCACATATCTACTCTTCCTAAAACCTTTGTCTCTTTTTCACAGCCCGGACATATAACGCGAACCGCTTTGGTCGAAAGCATTCCGATCCAAAAGTAAACAACCGTACTGAGACCGATGGATAAAAGCCCAAGTATCATAAACAAACTAGAAAGCAAAACTGAATCTTTGAAAAAGATCCCGATGTACATAATGATAAACCCAACGAAAATCAAACTTAACGCAAATGTTCTGATTTTATTAATTTTGCTGGAGTATTTCGCCATGTCCATCCCCCTCTGATTTAACTATAGCACAAACCCAATGGGATTTTCTTCATGTTTTCGGTTGAACTGGAATTTACATATGGAGACTTACAGTGAAATTGTTTATAATAGTTCAATGTGTTTAGAAAAAAGGAATTTCGTTTTAACCATAGAATTGAATCAAATAGAGAATAAAAAAATTTGAACAATTGCATTGGAGGAATAGTGATGGATAATCTTCTCCGTCCAATTTACCAAGAAAGAGCAAGTCATCCCAATACATTGGCTGTCATTATGATTGAGAGAAGAAACAAAACATCTTCCTTAACAGATAACTTTGATGCTGCTCTGCTGGTAATTGTAAAGGAGGCTGACGAGCCTGTTTTTATAAAGCATTATGAATTTGATCAAAAAACAGCTTCTTTGCATGTGGTAACAGATTCTCAGATTCAAGAATGGATTTTGCTCGGGACAAATAGAAGAATCATAGATTGGATTGTAAATGGCAGAGTCATGTTTGACCGTAATGAATACATTGCCGAGCTGATTGACAGGCTGAATACATTTCCGTTTGCCGAACGCAAACTGAAGATCGGACTCGAATACGGCAAATTAATCAGAAGATATGTTGAAGGAAAAGCTTTTTTTGAAGCGAATCAATTTTTAGATGCTTATAACGCGGTTGTTCATGCGTTGCATCATTTAGCGCGTATTGAAGTAATCGATAGGGGATTTCACCCGGAAACAACGGTATGGAGCCAAGTGCGCCAGATGGAGCCCCAAGTGTACAAATTATATTCCGAGCTGATTGAAAGTCACGAGAGCTTGGAAAAAAGACTCGAATTATTATTCTTAGCAAATGATTTTCTCATCCATTCCAAAGCTGAGATCGGTTCAGCACATCTTTTCGAAGTAATGAAAGGAAAAGACATTTGGCAATTTGGTGAGCTTCTTCAGCATCCTGACTTAAAGCACTATACCCAAGACCTTGGCGTTATGCTTGATTACCTGACGGAAAAGGGACTTATCAACGTTTGCCAGATAGAAACGAAAGGACAGGCTGTCTATCACCGAGGATATTTTTTTAAAAAAGATATTGACTCTGATTCTTGACCATGTTATATTATTAAACGTCGCTGATGCGCTTCTGAAAAAACAAGCTCACAGCGGCGGAGAAATAAATTAAAAAAACATTTGACAAAAGAAAGTCGAAATGTTATATTAATAAAGTCGCTTCAACAAGAAGTGAAAATGATCTTTGAAAACTAAACAAGACAAAACGTACCTGTTAATTCATTTTTAAATAAATCGCACAGCGATGTGCGTAGTCAGTCAAACTACTTTATCGGAGAGTTTGATCCTGGCTCAGGACGAACGCTGGCGGCGTGCCTAATACATGCAAGTCGAGCGGGCAGATGGGAGCTTGCTCCCTGATGTTAGCGGCGGACGGGTGAGTAACACGTGGGTAACCTGCCTGTAAGACTGGGATAACTCCGGGAAACCGGGGCTAATACCGGATGCTTGTTTGAACCGCATGGTTCAAACATAAAAGGTGGCTTCGGCTACCACTTACAGATGGACCCGCGGCGCATTAGCTAGTTGGTGAGGTAACGGCTCACCAAGGCAACGATGCGTAGCCGACCTGAGAGGGTGATCGGCCACACTGGGACTG
>NZ_JAJSOZ010000059.1:0-552 GCF_021282335.1 Bacillus sp. G16
TCATAAGACTGGTGCGTATCACTGCCATTAAAGTAGTTAATAACGGATATCCCCGGTTCACCGGGGATGTTCCATATTTCTAATTTGCGGGTGTCTATTTTTGATTAAGTTTTTTAACATAATTTCAGGTGTTTTATTTGTGCTTTTGGTTTCCCCGGGGGAGTTAGAAGCACACTCTGGAGGGTTGAATGCGCAGGGGTGCCACGGAGGCAGTGTTCCGTATCATTGCCATCGATCCCCATCAGATATGGTTACTACTCAGGGCGGGAGAAATAGATTGCGTTGTGACCTAGGTAGCCGTTCATCAGAATGTCGAACCTCAACAAGAGGGGGGAGTTATGATTTATCTTCCAGTACATTTAGGTCTGACGTTTACCAGATTCAGAGTAAACTAGTTCGGCATTGCTCAGACCTTAGGCCAAGTTTTGTTGATGGTTATTTTGGACCGGCAACTGAACGTGCCTTGAGACGGTTTCAGAGTGCTTATGGATTATCAGTTGATGGGATATATGGCCCAGAAACTGAAAAAGCATTAAATGGATTAGTTACTGG
>NZ_JAJSOZ010000060.1:0-533 GCF_021282335.1 Bacillus sp. G16
GTGAAAAGAGAGCGCTCTTGCAACGAATTGAAGCTACGTACGATGATAAAATGCGCTATGCAAACGAGCGTTTAATTGAAGAAATGTGCAAAGTAGAACCGTATCGTTTAAGTGCACATGGGAAAAAAGAGATTGTTTCTTCTATTACAAATGAAAGTTTGTATCAATATTATCAAAAAGTGTTAGCAGAAGATGAAATGGATCTATACATTATTGGTGATATTTCAGAAAACGCAGTGGATCTTGTAAGTAAGTATTTTTCTATTTCAGCGCGTCCTGCGAGAGAAAGAAATGTACTTCTTCATAAGAGAAATAATGAAGAAAAAGAAGTTGTTGAAAAACAAGAATTAAAACAAAGTAAATTACACATTGGTTATCGTACGTTTATTACGTATAAAGACGAAGATTATTTTGCGCTACAATTGTTCAATGGATTGTTTGGAGGATTTTCTCATTCGAAGTTATTCGTTAACGTTCGTGAAAAAAATAGTTTAGCGTACTATGCGGCATCCCGCTTTGAAAGTCATAAAGGC
>NZ_JAJSOZ010000061.1:0-530 GCF_021282335.1 Bacillus sp. G16
GTCCTCGAGCAGGCTGCTGGCCCGGTCCGTACGCAGTGCCTTGGTGAGCACCGAGAGGATATGGTCGCTGGAGTTGAGGTTCAGGGCGATGAACTCCTCTGTCTCATCGCTGAAAGCCTGCAGCACCTTGCGCATCTCATCGTGGGAGACCTGTTCGAGGCTGGCCATCTCCATGCTGATCTGCTGGATTTCCTGCGGCGAGAGGAACTTGAAGACCTCCGCCGCGCTGTCCTCGTCCAGCGCCAGTAGCAGGATGGCACTGCGGCGAACGCCGCCCATTTCCTGGAGCTTACTCATTCCGGTTCATCCAGCCGCGTACAATCATGGCCACCATGCGGGGATCCTCCTCGGCCATCTCACGTAGGTCGTTGAGGTTCTGTTCGTAAGCCGAGGCCTTGCGGCGTCGGCGCGGCTTGTCATAGGTGGAGGCGTCGTCTTCCTCCTGGCCGCGTTCGTCATCACGTTCGTCATCATCACCGACGCGTGCGGTGACCGTAGCTGCCGGCGGCTGTTGCGGTGCCGGGGGCGGT
>NZ_JAJSOZ010000062.1:0-523 GCF_021282335.1 Bacillus sp. G16
GTCCTCAATTAACTGTTCCCAGACTTCTTTAAATGGCTTTTCAATTGATAATGTAGGAATAATCTCTTGATCAACAATTACCCATTCTTTTTTCATATCTGCTGTTTCTTCAATATCTGGTTGCTTATACTGTAATTCATGACCGAATCCAGCTATGTTACGTTTATATGCATCAATACATTGAGGAACAATTGTACTTTCTTCCTTACTTAATACTAGTAATGCAGATATGTCATATGGCGGTTCTATCATTCCATTAACATTGAATTGTTCATCTTCAGCTTCTTTTTGCCGTGAGATAACTTGTCCACCAGGCACATTCGATTTAATTACACGTGCCGTTACTTTTCTACTCAAGCTGCTTCACCTCTTTTCCTTTTCTTCTTTTTACGTAATCCAAATATGATCGTGTTAACAAAGTATCTCGTTTCGTCCATGTGATGGTCATTCTCTTTTAAAGGTTTATCCTCACCACGTTGTATTGCTTTCTCATCCCATATATAAGAAGCGAACTCTTTAAATG
>NZ_JAJSOZ010000063.1:0-519 GCF_021282335.1 Bacillus sp. G16
GTTCGTCCTGAGCCAGGATCAAACTCTCCGATAAAGTAGTTTGACTGACTACGCACATCACTGTGCGATTTATTTAAAAATGAATTAACAGGTACGTTTTGTCTTGTTTAGTTTTCAAAGATCATTTCGTTTGTTCGCTTTGTTAAAGCAACTTTATTAGTATACAATGCTGCTTCTTCAAAGTCAACAACTTTTTCAAAAAACTTTTGGTGGAGCCTAGCGGGATCGAACCGCTGACCTCCTGCGTGCAAAGCAGGCGCTCTCCCAGCTGAGCTAAGGCCCCATTAAAATGGTCGGGAAGACAGGATTCGAACCTGCGACCCCATGGTCCCAAACCATGTGCTCTACCAAGCTGAGCTACTTCCCGATTTCCTATCTATTCTATTAGAATAATGGCGCGCCCGAGAGGAGTCGAACCCCTAACCTTTTGATCCGTAGTCAAACGCTCTATCCAATTGAGCTACGGGCGCAAAACTTAATGCCGAGGGCCGGACTTGAACCGGCACGGTAGTCACCTAC
>NZ_JAJSOZ010000064.1:0-517 GCF_021282335.1 Bacillus sp. G16
CAGCTGCAGGGCCTCCTGCCAGCCCTCGATCACCTGGTCGACACGAAAGCTGACCGGCTCGCCGCGCTCATAGGAGCTGTCGAAGACGGTGCCGTCGATCAGGGTACCCTCGTAGTGCACCTCGCCGCTGTCCTGAGCGCCGGGGGTGGCGCCGTCACCGGATTCCAGTTCGCGGTACTGCAGGCCGGAGTCGGTGGTCTCGACGCCATCGCGTTCGGCGTTCTCGGCCAGGTAGGCCTCGCCCTCGGCGCGGTTGGCCTCGGCGGCGGCTTCGGCCTCCGCCTGGCGAGCGGCGGCGGCCTGCTGCTGGAAATTCATCAGCGCCTCGGCCATCTCCTCGTCGCTCAGCGCGAGATCCTCGCCGGCGAAGACATCCTGGATCGCCTGGGTGAAGGCGTCGACATCGAGGTCCTCGACGTCCTGCTGGATGCTCTGGCCCAGGGTCACGCCCAGGCTGTAGCCGAGTTTCTCGTCGTCACTTTCCATGGCGCCGAATGCCAGGGGGGCGGCACCCAGC
>NZ_JAJSOZ010000065.1:0-511 GCF_021282335.1 Bacillus sp. G16
TGCCCGGGTGGAGCATGCTCGACGCGCTCATGCCGTTGAGGCGCTGCAGCTGCGCGGCGGAGACGCCGGTGCGTCGGGCGATGACCCACCACCCGTCGTTCGGCTGCACCGTGTAGGTCCCGGCGGCCGGGGCCGGGGCCGCCGCGCCGGTCAGGCGGAGCTCGTCACCCGGGTAGAGCACGGTCTCCAGGCCCAGGCCGTTGAACCGCAGCAGGTCGGCGACGGAGACGCCGCGGGCGGCCGAGATCCGGGTGAGGGTGTCGCCCGGGCGCACGGTGTGCACCGCCGCCTCCTGGGCGTGGGCCTGGGCGGGCAGACCGGTGAGCAGCAGCAGGGGCACCGCACCGCCGGTCAGGGCGGAGCGCAGTCGGCGGGAGCGGACGGGGGTGTGGGACACGGCAGACCTCGGCATCGGATCGGACGGATGGAACACGACGGGGAAGTGACGGGTGGGACCCGTGGCCCCCGCGGTCGACCGACGACGTCGGCGCCCGGCCGTGGAGCCTCGGCG
>NZ_JAJSOZ010000066.1:0-508 GCF_021282335.1 Bacillus sp. G16
CTCCTAGTGCCAAGGCATCCACCGTGCGCCCTTTCTAACTTAACCGTTAAAAAGAATCACTACGTGATATCTTGTCTTACTAATTGAATGTGATGTCTACTGTTATCTAGTTTTCAAAGAACACGTTGGTGGAGCCTAGCGGGATCGAACCGCTGACCTCCTGCGTGCAAAGCAGGCGCTCTCCCAGCTGAGCTAAGGCCCCGTTATTTAAGATGGTGGGCCTGAGTGGACTCGAACCACCGACCTCACGCTTATCAGGCGTGCGCTCTAACCAGCTGAGCTACAGGCCCATCTTAACTTATTTAAGGAACAAAGTTCCTTCAAAACTAAACAAGACAGGGAACGTTCTGTTTATAAGACCCAAGGTCTTATATTCCGTATATATCCTTAGAAAGGAGGTGATCCAGCCGCACCTTCCGATACGGCTACCTTGTTACGACTTCACCCCAATCATCTGTCCCACCTTCGGCGGCTGGCTCCTAAAAGGTTACCTCACCGACTTCGGGTG
>NZ_JAJSOZ010000067.1:0-502 GCF_021282335.1 Bacillus sp. G16
TTACTTTACTTTTCGTGTCAGTGATTGCAGCTTGCAGTTCTGCTTCCAAAAATGAAGCGGTCGAAAAAAAGACTCAAAGGCCCATTATGGTTCAAGGTCCAATGCCAATCGAAGCTGAAAATTTCGCGAAAAGGTTAAAAAATGTTAAAGAAGAAAAATCAGGGGATTTTGTATTTTACATAGGAACTTTAGACAATTATCCTGTAATCGTTGCAAAAACAGGTAAAGGGATGGAAAACACGGCTGCCGCTACAGCAGTGGCAATGGAAAGATATAACCCTATTGCTATCATCAATCAAGGGACATCAGGCGGACATGATCCAAGCTTAAACGTTTTTGATATTGTTTTAGGAGAAAGAACGGTAAACCTAGGTTCATTAAAAACGGCCGATAAAGCTGAAAACGAAGGAATCGATCCAACCATATGGAAACCAATGGACCTAATGGCTTCTGAAGGAAGTGCAGGAGAAGATCCTAACGCTGAAAAACCACGCTTCTACGA